>NZ_JBEXRT010000048.1:35233-50170 GCF_040613235.1 Streptomyces sp. NPDC006296
CCGGTGAGGACGCCCCGGCCGTACGGCGGAGTTCCCCGGCCGCACCCTCCCGCTCCCACCCCTCGTACGCAGGGCGACGGCACGCCGAAGGGGACCGGCCTCGGCCGGTCCCCTTCGTTCGCTGCCGGTCAGCCGACCGCACCGGGTGTTCCGCTCGGTGCGGTCGCGCTCAGGCTCAGCTGCAGCCGCTGGTCGAGCCGCAGCCCTCGCAGATGTAGCAGGAGCCCGCACGCTGCATCTTCGTCCCGCACGAGAAGCACAGCGGCGCGTCCGCACTGATGCCGAGCTGCATCTCGACCAGTTCGGCCGAGGTGTGCGCGGTCCTGGGCGCGGGCTTCTCCGCGACGTTCGCCGACGCGGTCGGGGCGACCGCCTGCAGCGGCTCCGAGGCCACCGGGGCTGACTGGGCGAGGCCTTCCAGGTCCTCGTCGCTGAACGCGGGCTCGTACGATCCGGTGTCGAGGTGGCGCTGACGCTCCTCGGCCGAGTGGATGCCGAGCGCCGAGCGCGTCTCGAAGGGCAGGAAGTCGAGCGCCAGCCTGCGGAAGATGTAGTCGACGATCGACTGCGCCATCCGCACGTCCGGGTCGTCCGTCATGCCGGCCGGCTCGAAGCGCATGTTCGTGAACTTGGAGACGTAGGTCTCCAGCGGCACGCCGTACTGCAGACCGACCGAGACGGCGATCGAGAAGGCGTCCATCATGCCCGCGAGGGTGGACCCCTGCTTGGACATCTTCAGGAAGACCTCGCCGAGACCGTCGTCCGGGTAGGAGTTGGCGGTCATGTACCCCTCGGCGCCGCCCACCGTGAAGGAGGTGGTGATGCCGGGGCGGCCCTTGGGCAGACGCTTGCGGACCGGGCGGTACTCGATGACCTTCTCGACCGCCGCGCGCAGGGTCTCCTCGGCCTTAGCTGTGACCGCGTCGGCGACGGACGGCTCCTTCTCCTTCGTCTTCGCGGAGAGGGGCTGGCCGACCTTGCAGTTGTCACGGTAGATCGCGAGCGCCTTGACGCCCATCTTCCACGCCTCGAAGTAGACCTCTTCGACGTCCTCGACGGTGGCCGTCTCCGGCAGGTTCACCGTCTTGGACAGGGCGCCGGAGATCCACGGCTGGATGGCCGCCATCATCCGGACGTGCCCCATGGCCGAGATGGAACGCTCGCCCATGGCGCAGTCGAAGACCTCGTAGTGCTCGGTCTTGAGGCCGGGGGCGTCGATCACGTTGCCGTGGTCGGCGATGTGGGCCACGATCGCCTCGACCTGCTCCGGCTGGTAGCCGAGCCGGCGCAGCGCCTGCGGGACGGTGCCGTTGACGATCTGCATCGAACCGCCGCCGACGAGCTTCTTGAACTTGACCAGCGCGAGGTCGGGCTCGAGACCGGTGGTGTCGCAGGACATGGCCAGACCGATGGTGCCGGTCGGGGCGATGACCGAGGCCTGGGCGTTGCGGAATCCGTTCTTCGCACCGAGACGGATCACGTCCTGCCAGGCCTCCGTGGCGGCGGCCCAGACCGGCGAGTCCAGGTCGTCCATGCGGACGGCCACGGCGTTGGCGTCGGAGTGCTGCTTCATGACGCGCTGGTGCGGCTCGGCGTTGCGGGCGTAGCCGTCGTACGGGCCGACGACCGCGGCGAGCTCGGCGGAGCGGCGGTAGGACGTGCCGGTCATCAGCGAGCTGATGGCACCGGCGAGCGCGCGGCCGCCGTCGCTGTCGTACGCGTGGCCGGTGGCCATCAGCAGCGCGCCCAGGTTGGCGTAGCCGATGCCCAGCTGGCGGTAGGCGCGGGTGTTCTCGCCGATCTTCTGCGTCGGGAAGTCGGCGAAGCAGATGGAGATGTCCATCGCGGTGATCACGAGCTCGACGACCTTGGCGAAGCGCTCGGCCTCGAAGGACTGGTGGCCCTCGCCGTCATCCTTGAGGAACTTCATCAGGTTCAGCGAGGCGAGGTTGCACGAGGTGTTGTCCAGGTGCATGTACTCGCTGCAGGGGTTCGAGCCGTTGATGCGGCCGGACTCCGGGCAGGTGTGCCACTGGTTGATGGTGTCGTCGTACTGGATGCCGGGGTCGGCACAGGCCCACGCGGCTTCCGCCATCTTGCGGAAGAGGGACTTGGCCTCGACCTCCTCGATGACGTCGCCGGTCATCCGGGCGCGCAGTGCGAACTTCCCGCCGGCCTCGACGGACTTCATGAACTCGTCGTTCACGCGGACCGAGTTGTTGGCGTTCTGGTACTGGACGGACGTGATGTCGTCGCCGCCCAGGTCCATGTCGAAGCCCGCGTCGCGCAGGGCGCGGATCTTCTCCTCCTCCTTCACCTTGGTCTCGATGAAGTTCTCGATGTCGGGGTGGTCGACGTCGAGGATGACCATCTTGGCCGCGCGACGGGTGGCGCCACCGGACTTGATCGTTCCTGCGGAGGCGTCGGCGCCGCGCATGAAGGAGACCGGGCCGGAGGCGTTCCCGCCGGAGGAGAGGAGCTCCTTGGAGGAGCGGATGCGGGAGAGGTTCAGGCCGGCGCCGGAGCCGCCCTTGAAGATCATGCCCTCTTCCTTGTACCAGTCGAGGATCGACTCCATGGAGTCGTCGACGGCCAGGATGAAGCAGGCCGAGACCTGCTGCGGCTGGGGCGTGCCGACGTTGAACCAGACCGGGGAGTTGAAGCTGAAGATCTGGTGCAGGAGGGCGTAGGCCAGCTCGTGCTCGAAGGTCTCGGCGTCGGCCGGGGACGCGAAGTAGCCGTGGTCCTCGCCGGCCTTCCGGTACGTCTTCACGATCCGGTCGATCAGCTGCTTGAGGCCGGTCTCGCGCTGCGGCGTGCCGACGGCGCCGCGGAAGTACTTGCTGGTGACGATGTTGACCGCGTTCACCGACCAGAAGTCGGGGAACTCGACGCCACGCTGCTCGAAGTTGATCGAGCCGTCGCGCCAGTTGGTCATGACGACATCACGGCTCTCCCACGCGACCTCGTCGTACGGATGCACGCCGGGGGTCGTGTGGACGCGCTCGATGCGCAGGCCCTGCTTGGTCGCAGTCGACTTGGCGCCCTTGGTTCGGGAACCTCGCGCCGGGCCGCTCGCCGTCTCTGTCATGCCGCCTCCCATATGTGGGCAAAAACGCCCTGAAGTGCCCAGTTCTTCCCAGGGCACAGTGTGTGTCTGATGTTCCGGACGTCACGCACGGCGTCACGGAACAGGTCTGGTGCCGCCCACGGCCGGCTCCGCCGCTCCCGGCGGCCGGCTCCGTGGTCAATCAGCGGCGACTGCGGCGGGGGCGGGGACCTCGTGGGTCTCCTCGCTCCCGCATTGCTCTGCGGGTGGCCGCTGCCGGCGGAGCTCCGCGATGGCGGCCTCGAAGTCCTCGAGCGAGTTGAAAGCCCGGTACACCGAGGCGAACCGCAGGTACGCGACGAGGTCGAGTTCCTGGAGGGGGCCGAGTATGGCCAGGCCCACGTCGTGGGTGGTCAGCTCGGCACTCCCCGTGGCCCGCACGGCCTCTTCGACGCGCTGGCCGAGCTTCGCCAGCGCGTCCTCGGTGACAGGGCGGCCCTGGCACGCCTTGCGGACCCCCGAGATGACCTTGGTACGACTGAAGGGCTCGGTCACGCCGCTGCGCTTGACCACCATCAGCGAGCAGGTCTCCACCGTGGTGAAGCGGCGGGTGCAGTCGGGGCATTGCCGGCGCCGGCGGATCGACGTCCCGTCGTCCGTCGTGCGACTGTCCACGACCCGGCTGTCGGGGTGCCTGCAGAAGGGGCAGTGCATCTCTCCGAACCCTCCTTCACAGCACGACCGAATAGCCCTCCGTGCCCTGTTCAGGGCCCCTGAGGACGGTCACCAGCATAGGCGATGAACCACGCCCCGTCCGACCGGGGACCACTACTTGTGGGTGGCGACAGCCATGCAACCACTACATCTAGGGTTTTACTCCGCTCCCGCTCTCCGCGCGTGTCGCGCCGCCGGGAGGACCGGAGGGCCTCCTGCGGCCCGGCACGAGACTACGGGACCGGACCGGGGGCAGGCCCTCGGGGGCGTGCCGCGGCCGACGGGGCCGGGAGCCGCACGGCCAGGACCGGGACGCCTCCGCACCCTCGGGCCCGAACCCGCCCGCCGGGGCCGCACCGCCGGGGGCTAGCGTGAGCCGCGGGAATGCGATCCGGCTTTCAATCACGACCCACGGCACCACCTCATACACCTCTCGGCAATCCCGTGACAGCCCTTTATTTGTTTTTCACTCGAACGTGTGTTTGGCGCAACCTTTCGAAAGCTACTACCGTTGGCTAGCTAGGGAGACCATTCGAGAGGGGCCGACGTGACCACCACCGCAGACAGTGCCACCATCACCGCCCATGACCACCGCTCCCAGAGCCGACGTGAGCCGGTGCATGCCATGAATGACTCAGTCATGAACGCGGAGGGGGCAGAGCCCGCGCGGCCTGCGCGCTCGCTGCCCGGCCGCCCCCCGGGCATCCGGGCGGACAGCTCGGGGCTCACGGACCGGCAGCGGCGTGTGATCGAGGTGATCCGGGATTCCGTGCAGCGACGGGGATACCCCCCGTCGATGCGCGAGATCGGCCAGGCCGTGGGACTCTCCAGCACGTCCTCGGTCGCCCACCAGCTGATGGCACTCGAACGCAAGGGCTTCCTCCGCCGGGACCCTCACCGGCCGCGTGCGTACGAGGTCCGGGGCTCGGACCAGCCCAGCACGCAGCCGACCGACACCACGGGTAAGCCCGCGGCCTCGTACGTGCCGCTGGTGGGCCGGATCGCCGCGGGCGGGCCGATCCTCGCCGAGGAGTCCGTCGAGGACGTCTTCCCGCTCCCCCGCCAGCTCGTCGGTGACGGAGAGCTCTTCGTGCTCAAGGTCGTCGGTGACTCGATGATCGAGGCGGCGATCATGGACGGCGACTGGGTCACCGTCCGTCGCCAGCCGGTCGCGGAGAACGGCGACATCGTCGCCGCCATGCTGGACGGCGAGGCCACGGTCAAGCGTTTCAAGCGCGAGGACGGCCATGTGTGGCTGCTCCCCCACA
The DNA here is from genome assembly GCF_040613235.1 of Streptomyces sp. NPDC006296. NCBI lineage: Bacteria > Bacillati > Actinomycetota > Actinomycetes > Kitasatosporales > Streptomycetaceae > Streptomyces > Streptomyces sp. NPDC006296. Next base: position 40,265 of record NZ_JBEXRT010000048.1, read on the forward strand.
ACGCCGCCTATCAGCCGATCCCCGGTGACGAGGCGACCATCCTCGGCAAGGTCGTGGCGGTGCTGCGGCGGGTCTGAGCTCCGCCGGTCAGGACTGGGCCCCGGGACCTCTGCGCCGGTCCCGGGGCCCTGACGTGTCCGCACACCCGCACCCGGAGGTGGCAGGCCCGGGGACCGGAGCCGTGGCGCCCCGGCAAGGACCGCACCGGTCCGCGGCGCGCCGGGCCGTCCTGAGCCGGCCGCGCCCGTGCCTGCGGTGGAGCGGGTCCTGCACGAGTCCTGCGGTGGAGCGCTCGGCTCCTCGGCGTCAGTCCGTGCTCCGGGCCGCCGCGTCGATGGCCGCGAGCGAACGCCGCGCCTGGTTGCGGTCCGTGGTGTACCAGAAGTCGGGCAGCGAGGCTCGCAGGTAGCTCCCGTAGCGGGCGTTGGCCAGCCGGGGGTCGAGGACGGCGACCACCCCCTTGTCGCCGGTGGCGCGGACGAGCCGTCCCGCGCCCTGCGCCATCAGCAGCGCCGCATGGGTGGCCGCCACCGCCATGAAGCCGTTTCCGCCGGCCTCCTCGACCGCCTTCTGGCGGGCGCTCATCAGCGGGTCGTCGGGCCGGGGGAACGGAATCCGGTCCATGATCACGAGCTGGCAGCTGGGGCCCGGGACGTCGACGCCCTGCCAGAGGGACAGCGTCCCGAAGAGACAGGTCTCCGGGTCCGCCGCGAAGTTCTTGATCAGCTCTCCGAGCGTCTCCTCGCCCTGGAGCAGGATCGGCTTGTCCTGCCGGCCCCGCAGCTCCTCGGCCGCCGCCTGGGCGGCCCGCATCGAGGAGAACAGGCCCAGCGTGCGGCCACCCGCCGCCTCCACCAGCTCGGCGAGCTCGTCGAGCATGTCGATCCGGGAGCCCTCCCTCCCCGGCGTCGCCAGGTGCCGGGCGACGTACAGGATGCCCTGCCGCGGATAGTCGAAGGGCGATCCGACGTCCAGGCCCCTCCACTGCGGGACGTCGTCGCCCGCCGTGCCCTCGGGGGCGAGCCCGAGCGAGGCTCCCACCCCGTTGAAATCGCCGCCGAGCTTGAGGGTGGCCGAGGTCAGCACCACCGAGCGGTCGGCGAAGAGCTTCTCCCGCAGCAGCCCGGACACCGACAGCGGTGCGACCCGCACCGACGCGCCGAAGCGGTCGTGCCGCTCGTACCAGACGACGTCGTACTCGGAGCCCTGCGTGAGGCGCTCGGCGACGCTGTGGATGGACTCGACCGACGCCATCGCCTGCTTGCGCACCGCGTCCTCGTCCTGGACGGACTTGTCCCGGGTGCCGCCGAGGGCCGTGATGACCGTGCGGGCGGCGTCCCGCAGGGCCATCAGCGCGTAGCCGAGGTCCTCCGGGACCTCTTCGAGGCGCCCTGGGAGCGCCAGCTCCAGGACCCGCTCGAACCCCTCCGACGCCGTCATCAGGGCGTCGGCCGCCTTCTCGTTGACCAGCTTCGCCGCGCGGCGCACCGCCCGGTTCACCTGGCCGGGGTTGAGCTCGCCGGTGGCGACCCCGGTGACCCGGGAGACCAGCTCGTGGGCCTCGTCCACGATCAGCACCTCGTGCTGGGGCAGCACCGGGGCGCCCTCGATCGCATCGATCGCGAGCAGCGCGTGGTTGGTGACCACCACGTCGGCGAGCTTGGCCCGCTCCCGGGCCGCCTCGGCGAAGCACTCGGCGCCGTACGCGCACTTGGTGGCCCCGAGGCACTCGCGCGAGGAGACCGAGATCTGGGACCAGGCACGGTCCGAGACACCCGGTGTGAGGTCGTCCCGGTCGCCGGTCTCCGTCTCGTCCGACCAGTCGCGCAGGCGCAGCAGGTCCTGGCCCAGCTTGCTCGACGGCGCCGCGGCCTCGAACTGGTCGAAGAGCCCCTCTTCCTCGTCCTGCGGCGCGCCCTCGTGGAGCCGGTGCAGACAGAGGTAGTTCGACCGGCCCTTGAGCATCGCGAACTGCGGCCGGCGGCACAGCAGCGGCTGCAGCGCGTCGACCGTGCGCGGGAGGTCCCGCTCCACCAGCTGGCGCTGGAGCGCCAGCGTCGCCGTGGCCACCACCACCCGCTCGCCGTGGGCCAGCGCGGGCACCAGGTAACCGAGCGACTTGCCCGTCCCGGTGCCGGCCTGGACGAGCAGGTGGGCGTTGTCGTCGACGGCCCCGGCGACGGCCTCGGCCATGGAGACCTGGCCGGGCCGTTCCGTACCGCCGACGGCGGTGACGGCGGCGTGCAGGAGCTCGGAGAGAGATGGCTTCGTCATAGCCCGTCCACCCTACGGCGCCCCACCGACAGCGTCGGCCGGTACCGGACTCACACGGAGGGGTGGAGCGGGTTGGGGACGGTCCCGTGGACCGCGGCGTGCGGGCGCTCGGAGCGGTCCCGGTAGCCGTCCATGTGCAGACGGTTCCGGTTGAGGCACAGGCGCTCGATGGTGGGCGTCAGCATGTCGAACATCTCGAACCGCTCCTTGAGCTCCGGGAAGCGCGCGTGGTGCCTCAGGATCTCCGCACGGACGAGTGACCAGAATTCACCCTCGGGGACACCCAGTTGCTCCTGGCAGAGCGGGGACAGATAGCGGAAGACGCCGACGAACAGCCCGGAGTGGATGAACTGGGTCAGGAAGGAGGGTTCCTCGGTCAGCAGGACGGCGCGCACGTCCGCCGGCATCGCGTCGTGCTCGGGCAGCCGGCGGGCGCTGACGTTGACGTCGTCGACGAAGTCCTTGATCGCGAGGCGTACCGGCACGTCGTGCTCGTCGAAGACGACGATGGCGTTCTCCCCGTGCGGGGAGAAGACCGTGCCGTAGCGGTAGAGGAAGTGCAGCAGCGGCGGCAGCAGTGCGGCGAAGAGCCGGGTCAGCCAGGCGTCGGGAGTGAGCCCGGAGCGGGTGACGAGCTCGGCGGTGAAGGCGCGGCCGTCCGGATCCGTGTGCAGCAGCGAGGCCAGCGTACGGGCGCGTTCGCCCGGTGCGAGCCGCGGCTGGAGGGGTTCCCGCCAGATCGCCCCGAGGATCTCCTTGAACTGGTAGGGCGTCTCCGGGAGGTGGTCGTAGAGCGGATGCTCGACGGCCACCGAGGCGACCTCGCCGAGGAGGATGACGTCGCACGTGTCGCGGAGGAACGGATCGTTCGCGCACAGGCCCTGGACCCAGGCGGTGACGGCCGGGGCGGCGAGGGTGCGTTCGGTCGGCAGGCCGCGCCAGACCAGCGTGTTCAGGATGGAGAGGGGCAGCTTGACCGAGTGCCGGTCGGGGTGCGTCACATTGGTGAAGGTGCGGATGGACTGCTGCGGCAGCCGGTGGTCGCCGTCGGTGTGCAGGGGCACGATGTCGCCGTCCGCGATCGCGGGGGCGAAGAGCGGGACGACCCATGCGTCCCACTGCCACGGATGGACCGGCAGGAACAGGTAGTCGCCGGGGTCCAGACCGCGTCCGCGCAGGATCGCGGCGAAGGACTCCCGGACCTCCGGGTCGAGTTCCAGGCCGTAGAGGTCGTCGGGGGTGGTGACCCGGCCCACTCCCCGGTAGCCCGCTATGCGGGTGCTGACGGCGATCCAGGGCAGGGGGACGGCGTTCCGGGCCTCCGGTGCGTAGCGGGCGGCGTCGGAGGCGGAGAACCCGATGCGGCCCTTGTTCGCCACGAGCCAGGGGTGTCCGGTCTGGTGTCCTTCGAGCTCGGCGTAGGGGAGTTCGGCGAGCCGGGCCGCGCCGAGCGCGGTGCGGTCGAGGCGGGTGTCCGCGGTGAGGGTGGCGGTCAGCTCGCGGACGAGGTGGCCGAGCGTGGCGCCGTCGAGGCCCAGCAGGCGGCGGCCGCGGGTGAGGAAGCGCAGCGGGTCGCGGAAGGGGATGCCCTCGCCGCCCCGGCCCTCAGGGCCTCCGGCGGGGATCTCGCGGACGGTGGCGGGGTCGACGCGCCAGCTGCCGTAGACGCCGCGTGCGGCGTGGAAGACCAGGGTCGCGCCGTCGTCCAGGCGCACGGCGTAGCCGGTCCTCCCCGGCCCCTCGTCGGTCAGGGCCGCGGGCTCGATGACCTCCTCGTAGGCGAACTCACCGAGCATCTTGGCGAGGAGCCTCGCCGCCGCCCGGTCCCAGGCGGTGCGGTCGAGTTCCGGTGTGTCGAACGGGGTGTGTGGCTCCGGCTGCGGGTGATGCGCGGGATATGTGGGCACGGTGACTCCTTCGGGTGGGACCGACGGGGTGCGAGCGGGGTGTGCGGTGCGGCGGTTCGTTCACAGGAATGCGCGGTGGGCTCGGTCCCGGACCATCAGGGCGGCTCGCTTGTCGGGAAGGTCCACCTCCGCGCAGAAGCGGAAGCCGGCGCTCAGGAAGGCGGACACGGAGGGGGTGTTCCGCAGGTCCGGCTCCGCGACGACCCGGTCGCACCGGGCGCGGTGGTCGAGCACGAGATCGGCCACGGCCTTCAGCAGGACGCTCCCGATGCCGCGTCCGCGGTTGCCCACGCCGCCGATGAGGAGGTGGACCCCCATGTCGTGCGGCCGTGCCGGGTAGTGACGGGCCAGCGGATCGAGGTCGGCGCGGTAGATCTCCCAGTAGCTCATGGGGACACCGTCGAGGACGCCCAGGCAGGGGACGCTGCGGCCGTCCCCCGCGAGCTGGCGTCCGAGGTGCGCGGCGGTGACCGATTCGGGTCCGGCGAGCTCCCAGAAGGCGGCGACCGCGGGATCGTTCATCCAGCGGCTGATCATCGCCAGGTCGCGCTCCGCGTCCACCGGGACCAGACGGAACTCCCCTGCGGAGGTGGCGACCGGGCGCCACCCCGCGGGGTCGCCGACGAGAGCCCCGGCGTCGGCCCCCGGAGCCGGGGCCGGGGCCGCGAGGGCGTCACCGAGCAGGGCCAGGAGTTCCTCGGTGAGCCGCAGCTCCAGGGTGTCCTCGGTGCCGGTCGCGTCGGGCGGGTCGCCGCCGTTCGCGGTGGGGGCATCGGCGTGATGCACCGTGGCGCTCTCCTCTCGTGGATTCAGACGGTCATGCCGCGGCACCGCGGAGCGGGTTGGCGATGGTGACGTACACGGACTGTGTGTCGACGGGTCCGACCAGCTCGTCCAGGCCGTGCATCCGGGTCAGGAGGTTCGCCTTGCAGCGCAGCTGCCCGGTCTCCAGGAGGTAGGCGGGCAGCGGGGAGCCCAGCGGGACGGCGCTTTCGAGGAAGCGCCGGAAGGCGGCGAGGAGCAGTTGCTCGTCGGCGAGCCGCTGGGCGCCGAACGCCCCGATCAGCCCGAACACGTTGTTGATGCCGAGGTAGTAGGCGAGCCGTTCGTCCGTGACCGCGTCCGAGACGAAGGTGTCGCTGACGGCGCCGATGCCCGGGAGCCGGGCTTCGAGCGCCGGCCGGTGGGACTCCCGGAAGTAGTAGCCCTGGTTGTCGCGGTAGCGGCCGCCGGCGGGCCAGCCGTCCGCGTCGAGGAGGACGAGCGTGTTCTGCTGATGGGCCTCCAGGGCGACGCCCGCGTGCGCGTCGAGCCAGAGGACGGGGAGGACCACGCGGTCGAGGTAGCGCAGGAACCACTCGGCGCTCACCGCTCCGGTCGTCCTGCCCGTGCGGGCGGCCAGCGACTGGACCGTGTCGGCGAGCCGAGAGTGGGTGCCCGGCCGGTCGGGCCACGGGCGGGGGGCGGTGAGCCCGGCGATGCACACGGCGTCGTCGGCCGGGCCGAACGGATTGTGGCGCAGCATCACGTCGAGGCCGGGGACGGGCCCGCCGTCCGGGTGGTCGACGGCCAGCCACGCGGGGTCCCTGACGATGTCGAAGGACGGGTGCGCCTTCCGCCACCGGTCGGCCAGTCCGGTGCGCAGCAGCCGGTGGACCTCGGCGCCGCGGTGCAGTTCCTTGCGGAGGTTCTCCCGGCGGGAGTTGGTGATCCGCACGCCCAGCGACAGCTTCAGCATGAGGTCGGAGCCGGGGCGGTGCACGGTGCGGACGGAGGAGGTGGGGTGCCAGTGCTCCCCGTGCGGGCCGAGGTCGTGCAGCAGGCCCTTCTCGCGCAGTGCGACGACGTCGGGGCGGCGCAGGACCTCCGCCGCCTGCCAGGGGTGCAGCGGGAGGGGCGTGCTGCCTTCGGGGAGGCTGAGGCCCGCGGTGTGGGGGGCGAGGAGCGCCTCGGCCGGGACCGTCCGGCCGGCCTTCGTCCAGGTCGATTCCGTGACCAGCACGGAGCGGTCGACGGCCATCCAGTGGAGGGGGAAGGAACCGCGCAGCTCGGGCGAGTAGAGGCGGGTCTCGGACTCGGAGAGTCCCTCGCGGCTCTTCGGCGTGGGGTGCAGCGGGTGGCCGAGGACGAGGGACTGCTCGGCGGTGAGGAAGGGGTCCGCCCCGGCCGGGGCGCCGGGTGCGCGGCGCCGGTCCTCGATGAAGGCCGCCGTGTGCCGTACCGAGTCGGCGACCCGCACCACCAGATCGGCGCCGGGGCTGTGCTCGCCCTCGCGGCCGAGCAGGGCGGCCACGGTGACGGCGTCCGCCTCCGGGGCGTCCGCGGGCGCGTTCTCCAGGACGGGGGCGCCGAAGCGGTGCCAGCCGGTGGCGGACCAGTGGGTGACGGGGACGATCAGTGCGGTGCCGCTCGCGGGGAGGGGGATGCGCAGGGTGCTTCCCTGCGGTCGGGGCAGGTCGTTCTCCCTGGTCCAGCAGCGCAGGAGGTTCTCCGTGCCGGCCGAGTCGGCGGCCCGGAGCGGATCCGGGTGGTCGAGCGGATCCGGGTCCGCGGCACAAAGCCGGTCGGCCGGGGCGCCCGCAGCGGTCCGCGGGACGGCCTTCTGGCGCGGGACGGTCGTCGGTTCGACGGCGAGCGCGCCCTCCGTCAGGTCGGGTCCTCGCTGCTCGCTGGGGAGGGGGCCGTCGGCCTCGGGTGCGGGGGTGGGGTTCACGGGAGGGTCTTCCTTGTGGGGGGCCGGGATCAGCGGTTCGGACCGTCGGCGGCGCGGCGGCGGGGCGCGCGCTCGGCCGCTCTCAGCGCGTCGGCGAGGCGGTCGACGACCGCTGTCGCCTGGTCGTCGGTGAGGGTCAGGGGCGGGAGCAGCCGGACGACGGCGTCGTGGCGGCCGCCGAGTTCGACGATGAGGCCGCGGTGCAGGCATTCCTGCTGCACCGCCGCGGCGAGCGCCGGGTCCGGCGGCGGGGCGGAGGCGTTTCCGCTGGTGGCGTCGAACGGCCCGGCCTCCGGGTCGACCAGCTCGATGCCGACCATCAGTCCGCGGCCCCGGACGTCGCCGATGCTCGGGTGGTCCGCGCTCAGCGCGCGGAGCCCTGCGAGCATGCGCGCGCCCAGCGTCCCCGCACGTTCGGCGAGTCCGTTCTCGCGCACGTACGTGAGCGTCGCGGCGCCGGCCGCCATGGCGAGCTGGTTGCCCCGGAAGGTGCCCGCGTGGGCGCCCGGACGCCAGAGGTCGAGCTCCGAGCGGTAGACGACGACCGCGAGGGGCAGCGAGCCGCCGATGGCTTTCGAGAGCACCATCACGTCGGGCACGATACCGCTGTGTTCGACCGCCCAGAAGGTGCCGGTCCTGCCGACCCCGGTCTGCACCTCGTCCGCGATCAGGGGGATGGAACGCTCACGGGTGATCTCCCGCATCCGGCGCATCCAGCCGTCCGGGGCGGGATTCACCCCTCCCTCGCCCTGGACCGGTTCGAGGATCATGGCGGCGGGCGCGGGTACACCGCCCTTGGGGTCGTCCAGGAGGTACTCGGTCCAGCGCGCGGCGATGTCGGCGCCTTCCTCCCCGCCGGTGCCGAAGGGGCAGCGGTAGTCGTGCGGGAAGGGCAGCCGCGTCACGCCGACGTCCGGGGCGCCGCCCGACGCCGCCAGGGCCCCGGCGGTCATCCCGTGGTAGGCGCCGGTGAAGGCGAGGAGCCCGCTGCGGCCGCTCGCCGCCCGGACGAGCTTGAACGCGGCCTCGACGGCGTCCGTGCCCGCGGGACCGCAGAACTGGATCCGCGCGTTGTCGGCCAACTCCTTGGGCAGGGTGGAGAACAGCTCGGTCGTGAAGGCGTCCTTCACGGGCGTGGCCAGATCCAGCACGTGCAGCGGCGCACCGGAGTCGATGACCTTCCTGACCGCTTCCAGCACGACGGGGTGGTTGTGGCCGAGGGCCAGGGTCCCGGCGCCCGAGAGGCAGTCGAGGTAGCGCCGTCCGTCCGCGCCCTCGATGGTCATGCCCCGCGCGCGCACCGGCACGATCGGCAGGGACCGTGCGTAGGTGCGGGCGGCCGATTCACGGAGTGCCTGACGGCGCAGGATCCCCTCGTGCGCAGGCGGGCGTTCCACCGGAGCTGGTTCGGTCACGGCCACGGCTGTTCGGTCCTCCCGCTGTCACGGCTGGGGTGCCCTGCGCACGGTCCGGCGAGGGCGGACCGCGCCGATGAACGCCGTCCGTGTGTCCCCCGTACGTACCAACGACGCCGAGGGCGGGGGATCACGGGTACATCGGAAGATCCTTGCGCAGGCGGAACCGTGGACCTGCCGTACGCCGTCCCTCTCGGCACCGGCATAGTAGGGGCGGCACCCGGGACGGAGCGGCTCCTGCGCGCATGTGCCGCTGCGGCGACTCCGCGCCGCGCGCTCCGAGTCCGCAGTGCAGTACCGACGTCAGTGACGAAGTCCCAGGGGGATCACCAGATGCGACCCATGCGCCCGAACGACACCGCGGACCGCGGGAGGAGCGCCCGTCGCACCCCCCGGGTGCTCGCCGCAGCCGCCCTCGCCGCTGTCCTGACGCTCACCGCCTCCGCCTGCGGGCCGGAGGAGGACGGCGCGACGGACCGGTCGAGCGGTTCCACCGGCCAGTCCTCCGACGGGAAGGTCACCGTCCCGGACGAGCTCAAGGACCGGCTCAAGGAGCGCGGGATAGACCTCGACCAGTGGCGTGACGGCGAGTGGAAGAACTGGGACAGGGACACCTGGCTGCGTGAGGCCAGGGACTACGTCAACCCCATCATCGAGGACCTCTGGGACCCGGAGCGGATGCGGAAGGCCGACAAGCCCCCGGAGAACCCCGTCGACAACGACATCTCCGGCGACGAGGGCGTGACGGACCCGACGCCCGAACCGGTGCAGGCCGCGGCCCTGGACACGCCGTACCACGACAGCGCGCCGGCGTCCGGCAAGCTCCTGTTCGACGGCCCCGAGGGGTCGATGGTCTGCTCCGCGACCGTGGTGCAGGACCCCGCCCACCCGGGCAGGTCCAACATGGTCTGGACGGCCGGGCACTGTGTGCACGCGGGCAAGAACGGCGGCTGGTACCGCAACATCGCCTTCGTGCCCTCCTACAACGACAGCGGCCTGTCGACGGCTGAGCTGCAGAACGCCTCCAAGGAGCAGATCGCTCCGTACGGCGTCTGGTGGGGCCAGTGGGCGCAGACCTCCGACCAGTGGATCAACCAGGGTGCCGCGACCGGCGGTCAGGGAGCCCCGTACGACTTCGCCGTGCTGCAGGTCGCCCCGGAGAAGGGATCGACGGGCAAGTCCCTGGAGGAGACCGTCGGTTCGGCCCTCCCGGTCGACTTCAACGCCCCGGCGGTCCCGGAGATCGCCGGCATGACGGCGACCGGCTACCCGGCGGCACCTCCGTACGACGGCCAGAAGGCGCTGCAGTGCACCGATGAGCCGGGCCGGCTGGCCGTCTTCGAGAAGCAGCCGACGATGTACCGCATCGGGTGCACCATGACCGGTGGCTCCTCCGGTGGCGGCTGGGTCGCGAAGGGGCAGGACGGCAAGCCCGCCCTGGTCTCCAACACCTCCATCGGCCCGGTGACGGCCGGCTGGCTGGCCGGTCCGCGCCTGGGCAAGGAGGCCCAGGGCGTCTACGAGGCCGTGAGCAAGAAGTACGCGGGGCGGTAGGACCGCGGTTCCGGCCCCGGGCGCGGCGCAGACCGTGCCCGGG
>NZ_JBEXRT010000049.1:0-46254 GCF_040613235.1 Streptomyces sp. NPDC006296
GGCCGCGCCGTCACCGGGCTCACCACCGAGCAGGACCGGGTGACCGGGGTGCGCCTGGAGACCGACGAGGTGCTGCCCGCCGACGTGGTGCGCCGCCCCGCCCTGCGCGCCGGCCCGTCCTAGGCTGGCGGGGACCGTACGCAGACGAAAAGGGAGACCATGAGCCAGACACCGCCCCCGGTCCGCACCCTCCACGACGGCAGCACCATCCCCGCGGTGGGCCTCGGCACCTGGCCGCTCGACGACGAGGCGGCGGAGAAGGCCGTCTCCGACGCGCTGCGGCTCGGCTACCGGCTCGTGGACACCGCACTGAACTACGGGAACGAGACCGGAACGGGCCGCGGCATCGCCCGTTCCGGGGTACCGCGGCAGGATCTCTTCGTCACGACCAAGGTGCCCGGCCGCCACCAGGGGTACGAGGAGACGCTGGCCTCGTTCGAGGTGTCACGGAGCAACCTGGGCCTCGACTACGTCGACCTGTACCTCATCCACTGGCCGCTGCCCCGGGTGGACCGGTACGTCGACACCTGGAAGGCGATGATCAAGCTGCGTGAGGACGGCCTCGTGCGCGCCATCGGGGTCTCCAACTTCACCGCGGAGCACCTGGAGCGGCTGGAGCGGGAGACGGGGGTACTGCCCGTGGTGAACCAGATCGAGATGCACCCGCTGCTCCCCCAGGAGGAGCTGCGCGCGGTGCACCGCGCCAAGGGCATCGTCACGGAGAGCTGGAGTCCGCTGGCCAGGGGGCGTCAGGTCCTGGAGTCGCCGGACGTGATCGCGGCGGCCGGGGCCCACGACGTGACGCCGGGCCAGGTGGTCCTGCGCTGGCACACCCAGCTGGGTGCGGTGCCGATCCCGAAGTCCGCCGATCCGGAGCGGCAGCGGCAGAACCTGGACCTGTTCGGCTTCGAGCTGACGCAGCAGGAGCTGGACCGGATCGGCTCCAGGCCGCCGCACCGGTTCGGCGGGGACCCCGAGACGCACGAGGAGTTCTGAGCCGGACGGCCGCGCGGGGCGGCCCCGGGCACGGGGTGCGGACAGCCTGGCCGGGGCGTGCGCGGGCGGGCGGGCCGGGGGCACGGCCCGCGGCCCCCGGCGGCGGTCACCCGCCGCGCGAGGCCGGGATCAGCGGTTGCGCGAGGCGGGTCAGCGGTTGCGCGGGGTGACCTCGGACATCCGGGACCAGTCGTCCCCGGGCACCTCGACGTTGACGATCTCCGGGACCTCGCTGACGAGCTCCGACATGGTGTCGATCGCGGCCTTGAAGTGCTCGGAGTTCACGTGCGCCACACCCGCTTCCTGCGAGGCGAAGGCCTCCAGCAGGACGAACTGGTCGGGGTTCTCCACGCTGTAGGACCAGTCGAAGAAGAGGTTGCCCGGCTCCTGACGCGTGGCGAGGGTGAACTCCTCGACGGCCGGGAGCCAGTTGTCCCGCTCGGCGCTGCGCACGGTGAACTTGACGGCGATGAAGATCATGGCGACTCCTGGTCGGGACGACGACGTGCCGACCAGGGTCCCACACGCCTGCGGACCGGACGTGAACCGGCGCCACGCGAACCCGGCGGCACCCGAAGCCGACGCCACGTGAACCCGGCACCGCCCGGCCACGGCACAACCTGGACCGGGCACCCCAGGGGCCCGGCGCCACACGAACCCGGCGCGACGTGAACACGGCACCCCAGGGGCCCGAGGCCGCGCGGACGCGGCGCCACGGCGGCACCCGGCCGCGGCGCCGGGTGAACCGGTCGGACCCGCCGGACCGGGTGAACCGGAACCGAGGTTCCTATCCGCCGAGTTGCTCGTGGCGGGCGGCCAGCCGCGCCGCCCCCTGCGCGGTCAGGGAACCGAGGAGCCGCAGCCGGGAGATCCCGCCGTCCGGGAAGATGTCGATCCGGGCGTGGGTGCCGCGCACGGGCTCCGGCAGGACGAACCGGTGGTTCGTGTCGGGCTGGAGGCGGGTGCGTGGCAGGAGGTCCGTCCACGCACCGCCCTCACCGTCGCCGACGGACACCGCCGCCCATCCCGCCGCGTTGCCCTTGAGGCAGGCGGTGTCGATCTCGACCGCCCGGATCTCCGCCTGCCCGGCCAGCCGGTAGCTGATCCAGTCGTTGCCCCTGTCCCGTCGGCGCCGGGTCTCCCAGCCGTCGTCCATCTGGCGGGACCTGCCCGGTGCGATGGTGTTGGTCGCCGGTGAGTAGAAGCGGTCGGAGGCGTCCTCGACCCCGCCACCGTTCTCCAGGGCCACCAGGTCGAACGTGCCGAGGGCGGTCAGCCAGGCGGGGTCGGGTGCCACCTCGCCGTGGACGCGCAGCCGGGCGATGCCGCCGTCGGGGTGCTGGTTGACCCGGAGATGGGTGAAGCGCCGCTCCGCGTGGACGGTGAAACCGTTGGCCGCGTGGCCGCCGACGGCCGTACGGGGGACGAGGGTTGTCCACTGCACACCGGGAGCGAGGAGGTCCTCGGGGGACGGCGAACCCGGCAGCGAGGTCGCCTCGACGGAGACCGCCCGGGGGTGGTTGCCGCGGAAGTGCGCCGTGTCGACGATCAGCCCGCGCACCACTCCGGGAGCACCGAGGCGTACGAGGGCCCAGTCGTGGTCCTCGTCGGCGGGGTGCGGTTCGGCGGCACTCGTGCCGCGCCGGCGGCGGGTCTCCCAGCCGTCCATGATCTTGCCCTTGTGGCCGAAGCGCTCGGGGTCGAACGCGGCGGGCTCCGGCTTCAGCAGGTTCTCGCGCTCGGCGAAGAACTCGTCGTTGGCCGCGATGACGCCCGCGCCGAGACGCCGGTCGGCCAGGTCCACGAGGTGGGTGAAGGGGAAGTCGGCGCTGCGGTAGTCGGCGTACGGGTCGCCGCCCCCGTAGGGGTTCGCGTCGCCGGTGAAGTGCGGTGTCGCCGACATGGTCAGTGGTTCCTCTCCAGCAGGCGGCCGGTGGGTGGAGTGAGTACGCCGTCGGCCGCGATCCGCTTCCCGCGCAGCCAGGTGGACCTGACGACGCCGTACAGGGTCTTCCCGGCGTAGGCGGTGACCTGGTTGCGGTGGAAGAGCCCGGCCGGATCGACGGTGAAGGTCTCGTCGGGGGCGAGGACCGCGAAGTCGGCGTCCCTTCCGGCCTCGACGGCCCCCTTGCGGGTGAGTCCGGCGAGGCCGGCCGGGGCGGCGGACATCCAGCGGACCACGTCGTCGAGGGTGTGGCCGCGCCGCCGGGCCTCGGTCCAGATCGCGGGCAGGCCGAGCTGGAGGGAGGAGATGCCACCCCAGGCGGAGGCGAAGTCGGGGGTCTTGAGGTCCGTGGTGCAGGGCGAGTGGTCGGAGACGATGCAGTCGATCGTGCCGTCCGCGAGCCCCGCCCACAGGACGTCCTGGTTGACGGCCTCGCGGATCGGCGGACAGCACTTGAACTCCGTCGCGCCGTCCGGGACCTCCTCGGCGGTCAGGGTGAGGAAGTGCGGGCACGACTCGACGGTCACGCGCAGGCCCTCGCGCTTCGCGGCGGCGATCTGCGGCAGCGCGTCGCCGGAGGAGAGGTGCAGCACGTGGACGCGGGCGTCCAGACGCCTGGCCTGGGCGATGAGGCCCTCGATCGCGGCGTTCTCGGCGTCACGCGGACGGGACGCCAGGAAGTCGGCGTACTTCCCGCCGCTCCTCTGCGGGGCCTCGGCCAGCTGGTGCGGATCCTCGGCATGCACGATCAGCAGGCCGCCGAAGCCGGCGATCTCCGCCATGGAACGGGCCAGTTGCTCCTGGTCCAGCTCGGGGAACTCCTCGACGCCGGAGGGCGAGAGGAAGCACTTGAAGCCGAAGACCCCGGCCTCGTACAGCGGGTGCAGGTCCTTCGTGTTCGAGGGGATCGCGCCGCCCCAGAAGCCGGTGTCGATGTGCGCCTTGGGGCCGGCCACCTGCCGCTTGACGCCCAGGTTCTCGACGGTGGTGGTCGGCGGGAGCGAGTTGAGCGGCATGTCGAGGAGCGTGGTGATGCCGCCGGCCGCGGCCGCCCGGGTGGCGGTCCAGAAGCCCTCCCACTCGGTACGGCCGGGGTCGTTCACGTGGACATGGGTGTCGACGAGCCCCGGCATCAGGACGTCGTCGCCGAAGTCCTCGACGCGGGCGCCGGCCGGCACTCCGGCGTCGTACGGCAGTACCGCCTCGATCTCCTCACCGGCGACGAGGACCGCAGCGGCGCGGGTTCCCTCGGGGGTGACGACGCGCGTCGAGCGGAGTACCAGCTTCACGTCCACCTCGGGCACCTGTGCTCCTCACTCAAGTTCAACGATTTGTTGAAGGAGTCTTCACTCGACGAGACGGCCCGTCAAGACCCCTCCTCCCCCACCGGACGCTCCGTGGACCACGCGTCACACTCTTTGGCTATTTCCACAAAGTAAAAACTCATTTTCGACAGGCGGAACGTAGAATGGGCCAGCAGCGGCGTCACCGCGCCTCGGCCCGAACACGGGCCTGATCGCCGACACCAGGACAAAACAGGTGCTGACCGGCGAGGACGCCGCACCGGGAGCAGTGGGCCGATCGGGAGCAGCCCGGTAGGCTGCTGCCTTGCCTCCGCTTCGAAAGGACCGTTGACGTGCCGCCGTCCCACGCCAGCACTTCCGACTCCAAGCCCACCGGTCCCAGCGGCGGTGTGCAGTCCCTGGAGCGCGCCTTCGATCTGTTGGAGCGCATGGCGGACGCCGGGGGCGAGGTCGGGCTCAGCGAACTCTCCGCGAGCAGCGGACTCCCGCTCCCCACCATTCACCGGCTGATGCGCACCCTGGTGGTGTGCGGCTACGTCCGCCAGCAGCCCAACCGGCGTTACGCCCTCGGCCCCCGGCTGATCCGTCTCGGCGAGTCCGCGTCGCGTCTGCTGGGCACCTGGGCGCGCCCGTACCTCCAGCGCCTGGTGGAGGAGACCGGCGAGACGGCGAACATGGCGCTGCTCGACGGCGACGAGATCGTCTACGTCGCCCAGGTGCCGTCCAAGCACTCGATGCGGATGTTCACCGAGGTCGGCCGGCGGGTCCTCCCCCATTCGACCGGTGTCGGCAAGGCCCTCCTCGCGCACACCCCGGCGGACGAGGTGCGCGCGCTGCTGGCCCGCACGGGCATGCCGGCGGCCACCGAGAAGACGATCACCACCCCGGACGGCTTCCTCGACGCGCTGGAACAGGTGCGGAGGGCCGGGTACGCGGTGGACGACAACGAGCAGGAGATCGGGGTCCGCTGCCTGGCGGTCTCGGTGCCGGACTCCCCCACCTCCGCCGCCCTCTCCATCTCCGGGCCCGCGGGCCGGGTGACGGAGACGGCGACCGAGCGGATCGTACCGATCCTCCAGCAGGTCGCGAAGGAGCTCTCCGAGGCGCTGGCGAGCAGCGGCCCGGCCGCCTGACACCGCGCCCCGGAGCCCCACGGCGGCCCGGCTGGGCGGCCCGGCCCGGCGGCCCCGCGGAGGGGTCAGGCGGCCCGGGCCGGCGCCGGGGCGCAGGACTCGCACCGGACGGACGGGAAGGCACGGCCCGGGCGGTTCGGACAGGGACGGGACCTTCGGACGGCGACGGGGCGGTCAGGCCGTGGCGGGGGCGGTCAGGCGGCCGTCCTGCATGGTCACCGTCCGGTCCACCCGGTCCAGGTGCGCGCGGTCGTGGGTGACCAGGACCGTGGCCGTCGACCGTTCACGGGTCAGTCCGGCCAGCAGGTCCAGGACCGCGGCGCCCCGTTCGTGGTCGAGTGCGCTGGTCGGTTCGTCGACGAGCAGCACCGCGGGCTCGTTCATCAGGGCCCGTGCGAAGGTGATCCGCTGGCGCTGCCCGCCCGAGAGCTGGTGCGGCCTGCGGTCGGCCCGGTCGGCAAGACCGACCGCGTCCAGGAGCTCCCGGGCGCGGGCCCGGGCGGTGCGCACCGGTCTGCCGGACAGATGCGCCATCACCAGGAGCTGCTCCACCGCGGTCAGCGACGGCAGCAGATTCGGCTGCTGGAAGACGATGCCGACGTGCTCGCGGCGCAGGGCCGCCTTCTCCGCACGGCCGAGTCCGGCGGTGTCCGTCCCCGCGACGACGACCCGCCCGCGGTCCGGGGTGACCAGTGTCGCCGCGACGGCGAGCAGGCTGGACTTCCCGGAACCGGAGGGTCCGACGACGGCGGCGAGCGTGCCCGGGGCCACCTCCAGGGAGACCCGGTCCAGCGCGGTCAGTCGGGTGTCACCGTCGGGGTAGGTGAGGGTGACGTCGGTGAGGGTGAGGGTCATCGGACGCTCCCGAGTGCGGTGAGGGGGTCGACGGCGGTGATCCGCCGGATGGACAGGGCGGCGCCGAGCACACCGAGGGCGATCATGACGGCGGCGGGCAGCAGGACGGTCGACGGGTCGAGGACGAACGGCACGGCGCCGTCCCCGCCGCCGACCAGGGCCCCGACGCCCACGGCGAGCGCGGTGCCGACGCCGGTACCGGCCGTCAGCATCACGACGGCCTGGCCGAGCGCGTCCCTCAGCAGATACGGGGTGGAGGCGCCCAGGGCCTTGAGCACGGCGACGTCCGCGCTGCGCTGGATGGTCCAGACGGTGAAGAAGGCCCCGACGACCAGGGCGGAGAGGGCGAAGAGGAAACCCCGCATCAGCTGGAGCGAGCCGTTCTCGGCCCGATAGGAGCCGATGGCGGTGAGCGAGGCGTCGAGGGTGAGCGTGCGGGTGCCGGCGGCCTCGTCGCCGGCCGCGAGGTCGGCGCCGTGCGTGGTCAGCGCGATCACGGTGGCCCGGTCCGCGCCCGGACCGGCCCGACCGCCCTCCCGTCCCCCGCCGCCCTCACCGTCTCCGCCGCGCTCCGTGTTTCCGCCGCCGAGGCCCTGCCAGTCGTCGAGCGAGGTCCACACCACCGGGGTGTGGCTGTACGAGGCGTCGCCCGCGACCGCGTCGACGGTCAGCGCGGTGCCGCCCAGCCGGACGGTGTCCCCGGCGCCGGCGCCCAGGCCGTCGGCGGCCTGCCGGGAGAGCACCACCCGGCCCGCCGCCACGGTGCCGGGTGCGAGGCCGCCGTCCGGCCTGACCCCGAACGCCGAGACCGCGGCGGTGCGGCGCCCGTCGCCGGCGGCGGCGTCCAGCGTGCGGATGCCGAGGGGCTCGGCGGCGGTGACGCCGGGCCGCCCGGCCCAGGCACGCCACGCGCGCTCCTCGACGGCCGAGTCGGCGAACGACACCGCCCGGCCGTCCGGCGGAGCGGCGAAAGCGAGCCGGTCGGCGTCCAGTCCGGTGACGGCCGAGGTGTTCTCCCTGGCCAGCCCGGCCGTCAGACCGGACAGCAGGCCCACGAGCAGTGTGATCAGCACCACGACGGTGCCCATGAGTGCGAACCGGCCCCTGGCGAACCGGAGATCTCTCGATGCGACGAACATGACTCCAGGCTCCGGCCCCGGGCCCGGACGGACATCGCGCGCGGGACGGGCCGGACATCAATCTTTCGGTTGACCGGCGGCGCGCCCGGCGGCCCTACGCTGGACGAACCATGGATTCGCGTACGCACACCCCCGTCACCACCGCGCTGCGGCTCTGCCTGCACGCCCTGCTGGTGGGGCTGCTCGTCCTCACCGCGGCCCGTTCGACGAGCGGGACCGCGGTCGTCGTCGTGGCGGGGGTGATGGCCGCGCTCTACGGTGCGGGCGCGGTGGCCCCCTTCGTGCGGCCCCGCACCCGGGCCGCCGCGGTCTGGCTCGCCGCGCTGGGCGCGGTGTGGCTGGTCCTGCTGGTCCTGTCGCCCGACGCCGTCTGGGTGGCCTTCCCGCTGTACTTCCTCCAGCTGCACCTGCTCCCGGTGCGGTGGGGCCTGCCGGCCGTGGCGGTCACCGCGGCCGCAGCCGTCGCCTGCTTCGTGCTGCACCACCGTGCGGTGACCCCGGGCACGTTCATCGGTCCGCTGCTCGGGGCGGCGGTCGCCGTCGCGACCGTGCTCGGTTACGACGCCCTGTTCCGCGAGAGCGAGCGGCGCCGTGAGCTCATCGAGGAGCTGGTGTCCACCCGCGCGGAGCTGGCCGAGGCGGAACGTGCCGCGGGCACCCTGGCCGAGCGGGAGCGGCTGGCGCGCGAGATCCACGACACCCTCGCGCAAGGGCTGTCCAGCATCCAGCTGCTGCTGCGGGCCGCCGAGCACGCGCTGCCGCCGGACGCGCCCGCCGGCGCCCATGTGCGCCGGGCCCGGGAGGCCGCCCAGGACAACCTCGCCGAGGCCCGCCGCTTCGTACGGGCGCTGAGTCCGCCCGATCTGGAGCACGGTTCGCTGGCCGCGGCCCTGTCCCGGCTGGCGGCCCGCACCTCGACGCCGGACCTCGCCGTGCAGTGCGCGGTCAGCGGTCCGCCGGTGGCGCTGCCCACCCCGTACGAGGTGGCGCTGCTCCGCACCGCCCAGTCCGCGCTGTCCAACGCGGTGCGGCACTCGGGGGCCCGGCGGGCGGAGATCACCCTCAGCTTCATGGAGACCTCGGTGTCCCTGGACGTCGTGGACGACGGGTGCGGTTTCGACCCGGACGCCGCGCGGGAGGCGCGACGGGACGCGGGGAGCGGCGGCTTCGGCCTGCCCGCGATGCGCGCACGGGCCCGTGCGCTGGGCGGCACCCTCAGCGTGGAGACCGCGCCGGGGCAGGGCACGGCGCTGGCCGCCACCCTGCCGCTCCCGCTCACCCGGGAGGGGCGCTCCGGCGCCGCCGCCACCGGCGGGAAGGCCTTCGCGGGCGGGGAGGCCGCCGCATGACCGGCCCCGTCAGGCTGCTGCTCGCCGACGACCACCCGGTGGTACGGGCGGGACTGCGGGCGGTCCTGGACACCGAACCGGACTTCGAGATCGTCGCCGAGGCCGCCACCGCGGAGCGGGCCGTGGCCCTCGCGGCGACCGGCTCCTTCGACGTGGTGCTGATGGACCTCCAGTTCGGCGGGGGGATGCACGGGTCGGAGGCCACCGCCGCCATCACCGCGGCGGCGGACGCGCCCCGCGTCCTGATCCTGACCACGTACGAGTCGGACGCGGACATCCTGGCCGCGGTCGAGGCGGGGGCGGCCGGTTACCTGCTCAAGGACGCCCCTCCGGAGGAGCTCGCGGCGGCGGTGCGGACGGCGGCCGCGGGCCGGTCCGCGCTCGCCCCCGCGGTCGCCCACCGTCTGATGGACCGGATGCGCGCGCCCGCCCGGGCCCTGACCGGACGCGAGCTGGAGGTGCTCCGCCTGGTCGGTGAGGGCCTGTCGAACCAGCAGGTCAGCAAGCGGCTGTTCCTGAGCCAGGCCACGGTGAAGTCCCATCTGGTGCACATCTACGCCAAGCTGGGTGTCGACTCACGCACCTCCGCCGTCGCCGTCGCCACCGCCCGCCGGCTGATCCGCCGCTGATCCGGCGGGCGGCCCCGTCCCACCGGACGCCACCGGCCGTGCCGACGGGCGGCACCGGTCGATCCGACGGGCGGCGCCCGCCGTCCCACCGGACTCCACCGGCTCGCCCGCCGCCGGTCTCACCGGCGGCGCGTCGGCTCCGCGAACAGGTCCACGGCGATACGCACGTCCCGCAGGCCGGACGCGAGCGCGCTGACCGAGCCGATCGCCCCCGCCACCAGCAGCAGCGAACGGCGGAGCCGGGGGACCTCGGGCCGCCCGCCGGCCGCCATGGCGTCGAGTGCGGCCAGCTCGTCCTCGGCGATGCCTCGG
Source organism: Streptomyces sp. NPDC006296 (assembly GCF_040613235.1). Lineage (NCBI taxonomy): Bacteria > Bacillati > Actinomycetota > Actinomycetes > Kitasatosporales > Streptomycetaceae > Streptomyces > Streptomyces sp. NPDC006296. The sequence continues at coordinate 9,663 of NZ_JBEXRT010000049.1, forward strand.
TCCGGGAACTCGGCCGGGTGCACGGCGAGTTCGCGGCGCAGCCGGGACACGGCCGTGCGCAGCTCCGTGACCCTCGGGTCGTCGCCGTTTCCCGTCGACCGCTCCCGCCCCACGCTTCGCAACAAAGCACTCCCCTCGCACGCCGTCGTGCCGGTACCGGCCTCACCCCGGGCGGTGGTCACGCGCCCGGCGAGATCCGCAGGCCGGTGCTGTCGGAGGTGGCGTGCGCCACGGTGCGGACAAGGGGCGAGGCTACCCGTGAGGGAGCACGGTCAATCCGCCGTCGTGGTGGCGCAGTGGTATCCAGGGCACATGGCTCACACTCAACGGATCCCCGTGGTCGCCGGGGTACTGCTCGCCGCGGGCGGCGGCCGTCGCCTCGGCGGCCGGCCGAAGGCGCTCCTGGAACACCGCGGCCGTCCGCTCGTCGAACACGCGGTCCGGGTGCTGCGCAACGGCGGCTGCGGTCCCGTCCACGTCGTGCTGGGCGCGGCGGCCGAGGAGGTGCGCGACCTGGCGGACCTCTCGGGGTGCGTGGTGACGGTCAACCCGGCGTGGGAGGAGGGCATGGGTTCCTCGCTCCGGGCGGGGCTGGCCGCCCTCTCCGGTTCGGACGCGGACGCGGCGCTCGTGCTCCTGGTCGACCAGCCGGGCATCGGGGCGGAGGCGGTGGCCCGGGTGCGTTCCGCCTACCGGTCCCGGCAGAGCCTGGCGGCGGCCGCGTACGACGGGGAGCGCGGGCACCCCGTGCTGTTCGGTGCCGACCGGTGGGCGGACATCGCGGCGGGCGCGGTCGGGGACCAGGGGGCGCGGGCCTATCTGCGCGCGCATCGCGACGCGGTGACGCTCGTCGAGTGCGCGGACGTCGCCCGGGCACACGACATCGATAAGGCGGCGGACCTGCGGCACCTGGAGTGAACGGAACGTGTCGCCCCTGGCACGCCGCGCCACCGCGACACCGCGTCTGTCGACCCGGAGAATCTCGACATCAACAAACCATTGAACTTCCACCATGAGGAAACTAATATCCACTGATCAGAAGCCCATGGTTCCGCTTCCGGTCCTCGGCGGTACCCATGGCCGTATCTCGGAGCCCTGGCACGCCGTGCCGTGCCGGGCGACCCGGCGGCCGTGGGATGCCGCCGCACCACCCGCTGAAGGAGTGACAGCTCATGTCCGCACCAGCGCCGTCCCCGCTGGCCATCGTCGATGCCGAGCCCCTGCCGAGGCAGGACGAGGTCCTGACCGATGCCGCCCTCGCGTTCGTGGCCGAGCTGCACCGGCGGTTCACGCCCCGGCGTGACGAGCTGCTCGCCCGCCGCGCGGAGCGCCGCGACGGGATCGCCCGCACCTCCACCCTGGACTTCCTGCCGGAGACGGCGGCGATCCGCGCGGACGACACCTGGAAGGTCGCCCCGGCCCCGGCCGCGCTGGACGACCGCCGGGTGGAGATCACGGGCCCGACCGACCGGAAGATGACCATCAACGCCCTGAACTCGGGCGCGAAGGTCTGGCTCGCCGACTTCGAGGACGCGTCCGCCCCCACCTGGGAGAACGTCGTCACCGGTCAGCTCAACCTGATCGACGCCTACACCCGGAACATCGACTTCACCGACCCGAAGTCGGGCAAGTCGTACGCCCTGAAGCCCGCCGAGGAGCTCGCGACGGTCGTCACGCGCCCGCGTGGCTGGCACCTGGACGAGCGCCACCTCCAGCTCGACGGCACCCCGGTGCCGGGGGCGCTGGTCGACTTCGGCCTCTACTTCTTCCACAACGCGCAGCGCCTGATCGACCTCGGCAAGGGCCCGTACTTCTACCTGCCGAAGACCGAGTCGCACCTGGAGGCCCGCCTCTGGAACGACATCTTCGTCTTCGCCCAGGACCACGTCGGCATCCCGCAGGGCACGGTCCGCGCGACCGTCCTGATCGAGACGATCACCGCCGCCTACGAGATGGAGGAGATCCTCTACGAGCTCCGCGACCACGCCTCCGGGCTGAACGCGGGCCGCTGGGACTACCTCTTCTCCATCGTCAAGAACTTCCGTGACGGCGGCTCGAAGTTCGTCCTGCCGGACCGCAACCTGGTCACGATGACCGCCCCGTTCATGCGGGCGTACACCGAACTGCTGGTCCGCACCTGCCACAAGCGCGGCGCGCACGCCATCGGCGGGATGGCGGCCTTCATCCCCTCGCGCCGCGACGCCGAGGTCAACAAGGTCGCCTTCGAGAAGGTCAAGGCCGACAAGGACCGCGAGGCGGGCGACGGCTTCGACGGCTCGTGGGTGGCCCACCCGGACCTCGTCCCGATCGCGATGGCCTCCTTCGACGCGGTCCTCGGCGACCGGCCGAACCAGAAGGACCGGCTGCGCGAGGACGTCTCGGTGGCGGCGGGCGACCTGATCGCCATCGACACCCTGGACGCGAAGCCGTCGTACGACGGCCTGCGCAACGCCGTCGCGGTCGGCATCCGCTACATCGAGGCGTGGCTGCGGGGCATGGGCGCGGTCGCCATCTTCAACCTGATGGAGGACGCCGCCACCGCCGAGATCTCGCGCTCGCAGATCTGGCAGTGGATCAACGCGGACGTGGTCTTCGAGAACGGCGAGCACGCCACCGCCGACCTCGCCCGCAAGGTCGCGGCCGAGGAACTGGCCGCGATCCGTGCGGAGACCGGCGAGGAGGCCTTCGCGGCCGGCAAGTGGCAGCAGGCCCACGACCTGCTGCTCCAGGTCTCCCTGGACCAGGACTACGCCGACTTCCTGACGCTGCCGGCGTACGAGCAGCTGCGCTGACACCTCGCGCGTCCGCGCACGCCCCCGGTGCCACCGGCGCCGGGGGCGTGCGCGTGCCGCAGGGCGACCGGCTCCGGACCGGCTTCGTCCGGGAGGACGGCGGGCCGGCACCTCTCACCGGCTCCTCCGGGACGGCCCGGAACGCCGCTCCCACCGGGCGGGGTGCGGCGCTCCCCGCGTGCGGCGGCCCTTCCCTCCGGCCGGCCCTCGCCATGGTCGACCCGACCCGCACCACCCCCTCCGCCGTCGACGGGCCGCCGGACAGGGGAAGATGAGTGCGGCTACTCAGGCTCCGGGCGCTCCCCCGGCCGACGATGGGTACGTCATCCGATCGAGCTCAGGAGCCCGGACATGCTCAGCCGTCTCGCCGACGCCCTGGTACCCGCCTTCGGCCGCCTCACGGTCACGGCGGACGCGGGCGCCGTACTCGCCCCCGGCAGCATCGTCGCCGCGAACCACACCTCACTGGCCGATCCCGCCGTCGTCCTCGCCGCGCTGCACCGCCTCGGGGCCCGTCCGGTCGTGATGGCGGCGGCCGGGCTGTGGCGGGTGCCGGTGCTCGGCCGGGCGCTCGCCCGGGAGGGGCACATCGCCGTCCACCGCGGTGACCGCCGCGCGGCGAACGCCCTGGACGAGGCCGCCGAGGCCCTCGGGCGGGGCCGACTGGTCCTCATCTACGCCGAGGGCGGCATCCCGCGCCGGACGGACGCCGCGGAGGCGGCGCCCGAGGCCTTCCGCAGCGGCCTGTCCCGGCTCGCCCGGCTGACCGGGGCGCCGGTGGTCCCGGTAGGCCAGGCCGGTGCCCGCCGGGTGACCTCGGGAAGCGTGCCCAAGCAGCTCGCGGGCCTGTTCACCGCGCCGCTGCGCCGCCCGGACCTGCACGTGCACATCGGCGAACCGCTCGACCTCTCACCGCACGGAGCCGACCGGACCGAGCGGGCCCGCACCGCGGTGACGGCCGCCTGGCGGACGGCCGCCACCCGGCTCGGGGAGCCCGCCGCCCTCGCCGCCTGAGGAGCGTTGCCGAGGAGCTCCCCCGGGACAGCCTCCGCCGCGGGCGCCGCCGCCCGTCGAGCCCTCGCCCCTGCGGGAGCGCGCAGGGGAGCCGGGAGTGCTCAGGGCACCAGGAGCCCGACGGCGACGGTCAGCCGGTCGAGGTAGGCCTCCCGTGACGCGACCTGGTGCTTGAGGCCGATCGACGCGCTGATCATCGTCTGTGCGACGGGCACCGCCGCCTCGCGGCCCGAGTCGGCGGCGATCGCCTCGGTGATCAGCTCCTCGAAACGCCGCGGCGCGGTCACGACGATCTCGCCGAGCAGGGCGGGACCGTCCTCGGCGACGGCCGCGACATCGCGCGACAACGGGCCGATGGTGCGGCCCGCCCACCGGTCGAACGCCTCGACGAGCCGCTCCGGGAGGGGGCGCCCGCGGTCGGCCAGGGCCTGCTCGGCCGCGGCGAGGTCGCGCTCCAGGGTCTGGGTGACCGCGGCCCGGAACAGGGCCTCCTTCGACGAGAAGAGGAAGTAGAGCCCGGGCCGGGAGATGTGCGCCGCCCGCGCCACCTCCTCCATCGAGGTCTTCCGGTAACCGAAGCGGGTGAACACCGTCATGGCCGACTCCAGGACCATGGCCCGACGGTCGTTCCCGGCGGCTGCGGACGGCGGGTGGCCGGGGTCAGGACTGCTCATGGGGCGAGCATACGAGGCAGAACGCACTATACAACTTCCGTCTTGTGCGTATAGTCGGAGCATGGACACCCCCCCTTGTCACCACGCCCTTCACGTCCTCCAGCACCGCGGACGACGTGCTGCGGGGCGTCGACCTCACCGGCGTCCGCGCGATCGTGACCGGAGCCTCCTCCGGCCTCGGCAGGGAGACGGCCCGCGCACTGGCCTCCGCCGGGGCGGAGGTGACGCTCGCCGTCCGGAACACCACCGCGGGCGAGGCTGCCGCCGGGACGATCGAGGAGTCGGCCGGAGGGGTCCGACCCCGCGTCGTCCGGCTCGATCTCGCCGACAGGGCCTCCGTCGCGGGATTCGCCGACGCGTGGCACGGACCGCTCCACCTCCTGGTCAACAACGCGGGCGTGGTCACCGGTGGCCTCGAACGGACCGCCGAGGGCTGGGAGCTGCAGTTCGCGACGAACCATCTCGGCCACTTCGCGCTGGCCACCGGCCTTCACCACGCCCTGGCCCGGGGAGCGGCCGAGCGTGCGGGAGCACGGATCGTCGCGGTCAGCTCGACGGCGCACATGCGGTCCGGCGTCGATTTCGACGATCTCCATTTCGAGCGCCGCGCGTACGATCCGCAGATCGCCTACGCCCGGTCGAAGACGGCGAACTCGCTCTTCGCCGTCGAGGCGACCCGCCGGTGGGCGTCCGACGGCATCGTCGCCAACGCGGTGAATCCCGGCGGGGTCGCCACGGGTCTGCAGCGCCACTTCACTCCGGAGCAGCGGGCTTCGCTCGACGCGGCCGAGGCCGCCGGAGTCTTCACGTACAAGACGGTCCAGCAGGGGGCCGCCACCGGTGTCGTCGCGGCCGTCGCCCCCGAGTTCGCCCGCTCCGGGGGCCACTACCTGGACGACGCGCAGGAGGCCTGCACCGTGCCGGACGACGTCGACCTCGCGCAGCACCCGCACGGGGTGAAGGAATGGGCCCTCGACCCCGCGTCCGCCCGGCGCCTCTGGACCGTCTCGACCGGCCTGCTCAGCGGCTGACCCGTCGGCCCCGGCGGTGCCGGAGCCTCCCCCGCGACCCCGGCACCCGGGGGCCGTCAGTCGCCGAGCACCACCGTGCGCTGGGCCGAGAAGTCGCCCCAGGTCCCGTCGGGCAGCTTGGGCCGGATCTTCAGCGAGTAGCGGGTGCCGGGCGGGTCGGTCAGGGTGAGCCGGTACGTGGCGCGGCCCCGGGGCGGTGTGCCGCCCCAGACGATCGTGGTGGTCGGTTCGCCGTTCAGGAAGAGCTGGTACGCGGGGATCGTGCCACCGGTGTCCGGCTGGTCCCAGGAGAGGTCGAGCAGGTGCTCCCGGCCCTGCGCCGTCGTCTCCGTCCGGAGGCCGGTGGGCGCCGTGCTGTCGGGGTCGCCCGGTGCGGACGGCGTGGTGAGGTCGAGGGGGGCGCTGTCCGGCGAGGAGCGGTCGGCGGCGTCACGGGCGCGGACGGTGAAGGTGTAGACCGTGCCGGGCCGCAGCCCGGTGAGGCGGGCCGTGGTGCGCGTGCCGGGGACGCTGTGGATCCGGGAGTCCTCCTGGTAGACGTCGTACGAGGTGACGCCCACGTCGTCGGTCGAGCCGCCCCAGGACAGGGAGACCGTCCGGCCGCTGTCCGCCTTCCCCCGCAGCCGCGTCGGCGTGGTCGGCGGTTCGTCGTCGGCGGGGGCATCCGCGGGGGTGGTGACGGGGACGGCGGCACTCGGCGCGGACCGGTTCCCGGCGGCGTCGCGGGCGCGGACGGTGAAGGTGTACGCCGTGGACGCGGTGAGGCCGTCGACGTCGGTCATCAGCTTGCCCGCGTCCACCGATGCGGCTTTCTCGCCCGCGCGGTAGACGTCGTAGCCGGTGATGCCCTCGTTGTCCGAGGACCGCTCCCACATCACGTGGACGGAGGTGGCGCTGCCGGCCTGTGCCGTCACCCCCTCGGGGGCCGTGGGCTTCACGGTGTCCGCTTCGGCGGAGCCGCCGCAGGCGGTGAGCGTGGCGAGGAGCAGCGCGGCGGAGCAGGCCAACGCGGTGCGTGCGTGGGGGCGTTGCACGGTGATGCCTTCCATCCGACAGCAATGGTCCAGACCTATATCCCATGCGGGTGGGGTCGCCGACAAGAGGGCGGATCGGAACGTTCCGCAATGTCCGCGATGAGTTCCGGGCCCCGGAACGGTCTGAAGGGTATGGACACTCCTGACGGAACCGCGCCCGGTCTCGACCTGGAACCGGCGGCACGGCAGATCCGTGAACTCGTCCGCGCCGTCGACGACCGGCAGCTGACCGGTCCGACCCCCTGCCCGGACTACGCGGTGCGCGAACTGCTCGGGCACCTCCTGGGGCTGACCGTGGCCTTCCGGGACGCGGCGCACAAGAGATCCGGCCCGACGACCGACACCCCTCCGACGGCGGCCCTGCCGGTGCTGCCCGACGACTGGCGCACGGCGCTGCCGCCCCTGCTGGACGAGCTGGTCGAGGCCTGGCGCTCCCCGGAGGCACTGGAGGGCATGACCCGGGCCGGCGGGGTCGACCTGCCCGGAGCGGTCGCCGGTGCGGTCGCACGGAACGAACTGCTCGTGCACGGCTGGGACCTGGCCCGGTCCACGGGACAGGAGTTCCGGGCGGACGCGGCGAGCCTGCGCGCGTCGGAGGCGATGCTGGCGCCCGGGGACGACGACCGGTCCGGCCCCGGCGCGATCTTCGGTCCCCCGGTCGCCGTACCGGCCGGCGCACCACAGATCGACCGGGTGATCGCCCTCAGCGGCCGCCGCCCGGACTGGCGGCCGGGCGACTGACGGCGGGGCGGTAGACGGCCGGGCGGCTGACGGCGGGGCCGCGGACCTCCTCGGGCCGGCGCCCGCCCGCGCGGCCCGGACCGCACGGAAGGGAGGGCGGGCAGGGGATCGCGGCCGCCGCCGCCGACCGCCCCCGCCGGGTGCTCCGGGCCTCAGCTCGTGAAGAACTCGCTGATCTGCTGGGCCACCTGGTCCGCGTGCTTCGTGTGGACCTGGTGGCCGCCGCCCAGGGTGATCAGCCGGCAGTCGGGGATGAGCGAGGCCATGTCGGACAGCCTTCCCTGCGGCATGTCGCTCTCGGGGCCTCCCGCGATCATCAGCGTCGGGGCGACGATCTGCCCCAGCTCCTCGCGCCAGCGCGGGTCGGGACCGGCGATCTGCGCCCGGACCTCCTCCAGGGCGTTCTCGTCGTAGTCGACCGGGCCCGCGGGACGGCCGTCGGCGAACGGCTGTCCAGGGAAGGGCGGCGGGGTCTCGACCAGCACCAGCCGCTCCACGCGGTCCGCGTGCTCCTCGGCGAGCAGGTACGCGACCACTCCGCCCATCGCGTGCCCGACGACGCCGACCCGGTCGAGCTCGCAGGCGTCGAGGAACTCCAGGACGTCGTCGCGCATCTGCTCGAAGCCGTACTCGTCGGGCCAGTCGCTCCCGCCGTGCCCGCGCAGGTCGACGGCGTACACCCGCCACTCCTCGCCGAGCAGGCCGCCCACCGCCTCCCAGCTCAGGGACGAACCGCCGAGGCCGTGCAAGAGGACGACGGGCGAGCCGAAGGGGTCGCCCCAGGTCCGGTACGCCAGCCGCACGTCGCCGACGTCCACCACAGACTCATCTTCCATGCACCGAACGCTACAGGCGCCGGAACCGGGCGGGCCCCGGCCCCCGGGCTGGCAGGCTTGGCGCGTGAAGCCCAGACGTCTCGCCCTCGCCGCGGTCGCGCTCCTCCTGCTGACCGGCTGCTCCGGGTCCGGCCCGGGATCACCGGACGAGGGTCTCGACGACCCCGCGAAGAAGGACATCGCGATGCGGCTGGTGTCGAGCGCGGAGAACTCCTCGCTCGACTGGAAGGCCCAGTACGGCTACATCGAGGACATCGGCGACGGCCGCGGCTACACCGCCGGCATCATCGGATTCTGCTCCGGCACCGGCGACATGCTGGAGGTCGTCGAGCGCTACACCGCCCGGCGCCCGGGCAACGCGCTCGCGGGTTTCCTGCCGGCGCTGCGCGCGGTCGTCGGGAGCGACGCGCACGAGGGGCTCGGGGACGCCTTCACCGCGGCCTGGGCGAAAGCCGCGGACGACCCGGCGTTCCGGTCGGCGCAGGACGCGGAGCGCGACGCCTCGTACTTCGATCCGGCGGTCCGGCGGGCCGAGGCCGACGGGCTCGGCGCGCTCGGGCAGTACATCTACTACGACGCCTGGGTGATGCACGGGTACGCCGACGCCCCGGGCACGGTCGGTGTCCGGACGATGCGCGCGCGGGCCCTCGCCCAGGCCGAACCGCCGTCCGAGGGCGGTGACGAGGCGGCGTATCTCGACGCCTTCCTCGACGCCCGGGTGGCCGCGATCCGCGAGGAGCCCTCGCACAGCGACACCAGCCGTGTGGAGACCGCCCAGCGCGTCTTCGTGCGCGAGGGCAGGCTCCGGCTGGAGACCCCGCTGGTGTGGCGGGTCTACGGCGAGCGCTACCGCATCGACGGGAGCTGACACTCCGCGCGTCCGGTTCCGCGACGAACTCCGAGTGGGGGGCGCGCGGGGGGTTACCGCGCGCCCCCTTGCCTGGTAGGAAAGTTTCCTAACAGAGCACGGGCACGACGAACTCCTCCTGGAGGACCGGTGCATCACCCCCACATCAGCACCCCGCGTCGCACCGACCGGATCACCCGTACCGTAGGACTCGCCGCGCTGGCCCTCGGGCTGGCCTTCACGGCGATCCCCGCCACCGCCCACGCCGGCGACCCCGCACCGCCGGCCGCACACCTGGAGGCAGCCGCGACCGGTCTCGACGACCCCGCGAAGAAGGACATCGCGATGCAGCTGGTGTCGAGCGCGGAGAACTCCTCGCTCGACTGGAAGGCCCAGTACGGCTACATCGAGGACATCGGCGACGGCCGCGGCTACACCGCCGGCATCATCGGATTCTGCTCCGGCACCGGCGACATGCTGGACCTGGTGGAGCTCTACACGGAGCGGAACCCGGGCAACGCCCTGGCGTCGTACCTCCCCGCGCTGCGGCAGGTCGACGGGACCGACTCGCACGAGGGGCTCGACCCCGGATTCACCGCCGCCTGGGCCGAGGCGGCGTCGGACCCGGCCTTCGAGCAGGCCCAGAACGACGAGCGCGACCGGGTGTACTTCGACCCGGCGGTGCGTCAGGGCACGGCCGACGGCCTCGGCACACTCGGTCAGTTCGCGTACTACGACGCCATCGTGATGCACGGCGGCGGCAGCGACGCCACGAGCTTCGGCTCGATCCGGCAGCGGGCCCTGGCCGTGGCGTCACCGCCCGCACAGGGCGGCGACGAGACCGCGTACCTCGACGCGTTCCTGGACGCGCGGGTCTGGGCGATGGAGCAGGAGGAGGCCCACTCGGACACCAGCCGGGTCGACACCGCCCAGCGGGTGTTCCTGCGGAACGGGAATCTGAACCTGGACCCGCCGCTGGACTGGAAGGTCTACGGGGACAGCTTCCACATCGGCTGACGCCGCCCCCGCCCACGGTGCGCGTACGGGCCCCGGCGCGGGTGCCCGTACGCGCGCCGGCGGGTCAGCGGACGGCCGGCACGGCCACCGGGTCCTTCGGCTGCGCGCCGTCCGCGGTCTCCGGCCCCCGGCCCGGGTCCTCCGTGTGCGCGTCCGTGTCCGCCGTACGCCCCCAGTGGTTGAAGGCCAGGTTCAGCACGATCGCGACCACGCAGCCGGTGGAGATGCCGGAGTCCAGGACGACGAGCAGGTCCTCGGGGAACGCGTGGTAGAAGCCGGGCGCGGCGATCGGGATCAGGCCGACACCGACGGACGCCGCGACGATCAGCGCGTTCTCGCCCTTCTCCAGGGCGGCGGTGGCGAGCGTCTGGATGCCGCTCGCGGCGACCGACCCGAACAGGACGATGCCCGCGCCGCCGAGCACCGGGAGCGGCACGAGGGCGATGACGGACGCGGCCACGGGGACGAGACCCAGCAGGACGAGGATGACTCCGCCGGTCGCGACGACGAACCGGCTGCGGACCCGGGTCATCGCGACCAGTCCGATGTTCTGCGCGAACGCGCTGCACATGAAGCCGTTGAAGAGCGGGCTGAGCGCACTGCCCAGGGTGTCGGCGCGCAGTCCGCCCTCGATGGTCCGCTCGTCCGCCGGACGGCCGACGATCTTACCGAGGGCCAGCATGTCGGCGGTGGACTCGGTCATGCAGACCAGCATCACGATGCACATGGAGACGATGGCGGCGATCTCGAACTGCGGTGCGCCGAAGTGGAACGGCGTCGGGAAGCCGATCACGTCGGCGTCGCCCAGCGCCCCGAAGTCGGTGATTCCGGCGGGGATCGCGATCAGGGTGCCGACGACCAGGCCGAGCAGGATGGCGATCTGCTGGAGGAACCCGCGCAGCAGTTTGCGCAGCGCGAGCACGATCACGAGGGTGACGGCGGCCATGGTGATGTTCGTCGCCGAACCGTAGTCGCCGGCGGTGGCGTCACCGCCCTGGGACCAGTTGAACGCGACCGGCAGCAGCGAGACGCCGATCAGGGTGATGACGGTGCCGGTGACGACGGGCGGGAAGAACCGCACCAGCTTGCAGAAGTAGGGCGCGAGGACGAAGCCGAGGAGACCGGCGACGATGATCGCGCCGAAGATGACCGCGATCCCGTCGTGACCGCGGTCCTTGCCTATCGCGATCATCGGGGTGACCCCGGCGAACGAGACCCCGTTGACGAAGGGCAGCCGGGCGCCTATGCGCCAGAAGCCGAGTGTCTGGAGCAGGGTGGCCATCCCCGCGGTGAAGAGGCTCGCCCCCATGAGGAAGGCGGTCTCCTGGACGCCGAGACCGACCGCGGGTCCCACGATCATGGGCGGGGCCACCACGCCCGCGTACATCGCGGCCACGTGCTGCAGGCCGCTGGTGAACATCTTGAAGGGCGGGAGCGACTCGTCGACGGGGTGCTTCCCGTTTCTTCCGTCCGCCTCCTGCGCGCTCGTACGGGCCTCGTCCGTGGGGTCCGTGTTCGGGTCGACTGCGTTCTTGCGAAACCTGGGCTTGGCTGCCACGGCTTCCTCCGGTCGGGTACACGTCGGGCGACGTGGGTGTCAGGGAGGTGGTGCTGAGTGGTGCGTCGATGCAGGTGTGCAGCTGGTGCGGGCAGCTCGGAGCTCACCTGCGCGGGCGCGCGTACGGGACGTGCGCGCGCCCGCGCGGGCTGCCGTGGACCCGGGGGTCCGCGGCGGCCGGCCGAGGGCCGTCCCCCTCGGCCGGCCTGTCTGGGGGCGCGGAGTCAGGCTCCGGCGGCGATCTGCGCCAGCCGCCTGGCCTCGTCGCGGGTCTCGCGGGCGATGGCGTCCTCGTCGACCGTGGTGAGGTGGTTGTCCTCGACGACGGTCCTGCCGTTGACGAGGGAGAGGGTCACGGGGGCCGCGGCGCCGAACACCAGGGCGGTCACCGGATCGGCGATGGAGGCGTGGGCGAGGGTGTCCAGCTTCCACAGGACGAGGTCGGCGAGCTTCCCCGCCTCCAGCGAACCGATCTCGTCGGCCCGGCCGAGGACCCTGGCGCCGCCGTGCGTGCCCAGGCGCAGGGCCTGACGGGCGTTCAGCGCCTTCTCCCGGTGGGCGCCGAGGCGGTTGACGAGGAGGGCGTTGCGCAGTTCGGTGTGCAGCTCGCCGGACTCGTTGGACGCCGTGCCGTCGACGCCGAGCCCGACCGGGACGCCCGCGGCGAGCATGTCGGGGACGCGGGCGATGCCCGCGGCGAGACGGGCGTTGGAGGACGGGCAGTGCGCGACTCCGGTCCCGGTGCGGGCGAAGGCGGCGATGTCGGAGTCGTTCATGTGGACGCAGTGCGCCATCCACACGTCGTCGCCGAGCCAGCCGGTCGACTCGAAGTAGTCCGTCGGGCCCATCCCGAACAGCTCCTTGCAGAACTGCTCCTCCTCGACGGTCTCGGAGCCGTGGGTGTGCAGCCGGACCCCGCGGCGGCGGGCCAGCTCGGCTCCCTGGCGCAGGAGTTCGGTGGACACCGAGAACGGCGAGCAGGGGGCGACGGCAATCTGCGTCATGGCGCCGGGCGAGGCGTCGTGGTGTGCGTCGATGGTCGCCTCGGTGGCGGCGAGCGCCCCGTCGAGGGTCTCCACCGCGAAGTCCGGCGGCAGTCCGCCGTCCTTCTCGCTGCGGTCCATGGAACCGCGGGCGAGGGTGAAGCGGACGCCCGTGTCACGGGCGGCGCCGATGATCGCGCCGGACAGGTCGCCGGACCCCTGCGGATAGACGTAGTGGTGGTCCATGGCGGTGGTGACCCCGCCACGGGCCATCATGGCGAGCGAGCCCCGGGCCGCCGCGCGGACCATCGGCTCGTCGACGCGCGCCCAGGTCGGGTAGAGCGCGACCAGCCAGTCGAACAGGTTGTGGTCGGTCGCGAGCCCCCGGGTGATCCACTGGTAGAAGTGGTGGTGGGTGTTGACGAGACCGGGTGTGGCCAGGTGTCCGGTGCCGTCGACCCGCCGTACGACCCCGGTGAGGCCCTCCGGGGCGCTGCCCGCGCCGATGGACTCGATGCGCTGGTCCGCCACGACGATGTAGCCCGAGGCGTACTCGGTGTCGTGGGCGTCGACGGTCGCGATCGAGCAGTTCTCGATGACGGTGCGCCGGGTGGTCCTGGGATCCGCCGAAGCTGCCATGGTGCTTCCCTCTTCTGTCTCTGGCGATGTGGGCACGGCAGGACCCTAGGAGGATTTGAGTGCCACGGCGTTGCGGCCGTGGGTGCCGAGATGGTGGAAGAACAGGTTGAGCAGGACCGCGACGAGCGCTCCCGCACTGATCCCGGAGCCGAGCACGGTCTGTGCCCAGGAAGGGAATCCGGCGTAGAAGGCGGGTGCCGCGAGCGGGATGATGCCCGCGCCGAGCGCCACCGCCACGAGGATGATGTTGGAGCTGTCGTCGAGCCCGGCCTCGGCCAGGGTCCGGATGCCGCTCACCGCGATCGAGCCGAACAGGACGATGCCGGCGCCGCCGAGCACGGGCATCGGGACCAGCGACACGACGGCGCCGAGCACGGGGAAGACCCCGAGGACCAGCAGCGCGCCGCCCGCCGCGGCGACCACGTAGCGGCTGCGCACCCGGGTCAGCGAGACGACACCGACGTTCTGGGCGAACGCGCTGGTCGGGAAGCCCCCGAAGACCGGGCCCAGCAGGGTGGCGATGCCGTCGGTGCGCAGGCCGCGGGTGAGGGTGGGGCCGTCGGTGCGCCGCTCGCAGATCTCGCCGAGGGCCAGCATCCCGGCGGACGACTCCGTCATCAGCACCAGCATCACGATGCACAGGGAGAGGATCGCGGCGGGCTGGAACTCGGGGGTGCCGAAGGCGAAGGGTGTGGGCAGGGCGGCGACGGGTGCCGAGCCGAGCGCGGAGAAGTCGGCGAGGCCGAACGGCACGGCGGCCAGCGTGCCGACGAACATGCCCGCGAGCAGGGCGGTCTGCTTGACGAAGCCGCGTCCGAAGCGCTGGATCAGCAGGATGACGGCGAGGGTGAACGCGGCGAGCGCCAGGTACTTCATGGACCCGAAGTCGTCGGCGGTGGCGTCGCCCCCCTGGGCCCAGCCGACCGGGACGGGCATCAGGGTGACGCCGATGAGGGTGATGACCACCCCGGTGACCAGCGGCGGGAAGAACCGCAGCAGCCGTCCGAAGAACGGTCCGACGACCAGGCAGAAGAGCCCGGCGACGATCACGGCACCGTAGATCGCGGGGAGTTGGCGGCCGGGTGCGCTGGTCTCGGCGATGGCGAGCATCGGCGCGATGCCCGCGGAGGAGGCCGCGTTGACGAAGGGCAGCCGGTTGCCGGCGAAACGGCGGACGCCGATGGTCTGGAGCAGGGTGGCGAGTCCCGCGATCAGGAGGCTCGCGGCGATCAGCCGGGTCATGCCCGCCGTGCCGAGGCCGACGGCCTGCCCGATGATGAGCGGAGGGGTGACGACGCCCGCGTACATGGCGGCGATGTGCTGGAGTGCGGCGGGGACGAGCCGCGCGAGGGGGAGCTTCTCGTCCACCGGGTGAACTGCCGTGACGGCAGGGGCCGGTGGGGTGGTGCTCGGGCCTGTCTCCGGCCCCGTTGCAGGCTGTGCCATGGGATTTCCCTCCGGAATGACCGGCCCCCGCGCCGCTGGGGGCGGGGGCCGGCTCAACTCCGCGTCAGAGGTTGGTCAGGTCGACCGGGATCTTCGGCTCGACGCCGTCGCGGAGCACGGTCGCCTCGATGAGGCCGTACGGGCGGTCGGCCGCGAAGTACACCTCGTTGTCGTTCTCCAGGCCGAAGGGCTCCAGGTCGACCAGGAAGTGGTGGTTGTTCGGCAGCGAGAAGCGGATCTCGTCGATCTCGCTGCGGTGGTTGATGATGCGCGAACCCATCTGGTAGAGGGTCTGCTGGAGCGAGAGGGAGTAGGTCTCCGCGAAGGCCTGGAGCATGTGCGTGCGCGCCTGCTCGTAGGACCTCTCCCAGTTCGGCATGCGCTGCGCGTCGTCGTTCCAGCCGTAGCGCCACCGGGCGGAGACGTCCGTCGCGAGGATGCGGTCGTACGCCTCCTTCAGCGTCGTGTACTTGTCCTTGACGTAGCCCCAGAACTCCGAGTTGGTGGAGTTCATCACCGTGAGGTCCTTGAGCCCGGAGACGACCTCCCACTTCTCACCGTCGAAGGTGATCTGGGTGGTGCGCGTCTCCTGGCCCTTGCGGACGAAGGAGTGCTTGACCTCGTCGGCGCCGATGAACTTGGAGTGGGCGTCGGAGGTGGCGATGCGCTCCCAGCCGTACTCCTCGATCCTGATGCGGGCCACCCGGATCGGCTCCTGCGAGGAGACGAAGTGGCGGGCCAGGTGTATCCCGAACTGCTCGGCGGACTCGATGCCGTGTTCCTTGGCGAAGGCGAACACGGTGTTCTTGGTGGTGTCGGTCGGCAGGACGTGGGCGTTGGAGCCGGAGTAGTGGACGTCGTCCATGTCGCCGGAGAGGGCGACGGAGACGTTCAGGTCCTTGATGTGGTGGGTGTCGCCGTCCCGCGTGATCCTGACGACGCGGTTCTCTGCTTTGCCGTACTGGTTCTGGCCGAGAATCGTGGGCATGGTCTGCTAGCTCCCTCGGTAAACGGAGTAGCCGAACGGGTTGAGCAGCAGCGGTACGTGGAAGTGCTCCCCCGGGGTGACGGCGAAGGCGATCGCCACCTCCGGGAAGAACGCACCGCTGTCCCTTGCGCGGGGGGCGTCCTGCTGCGCCTCGGCTTGCTTCTTCGCGGTGAAGTACGACTCGGTGTCGAAGACGAGCCGTACGTGGGTGGTTCCTTCCGGCAGGGCCGGCAGGTCTGTGCAGCGCCCGTCCGTGTCGGTCGCGGATCCGCCGAGCGTCGCGTACGGCGCGTCGCCGCCGCTGCGGGCGGCGAGGGAGACGGTGACGGCCCGGGCGGGGCGGCCGGTGCTGGTGTCCAGGACGTGGGTGGACACCGATGCGGTGGTGTCGGTGCTCAAGACCGTCACGCTCCTTGTTCTCGGAAGTGCTGTACGGGTCCCGGGGGCCCGGGGCTGCTGTACGGGTCCTCAGGGGTCCTGTACGAGGCGGGTCAGCCGGATGCGGTTGATCTTGCCCAGCTCGGTGCGGACGATCTCGCGTTCCCGTTCGGGCGCGTTGCCGATCCGGGCCTTCACCGCGTCGCGCATCTGCTCACCGGTGGCTCCGGTGGCGCAGATCAGGAAGACGTGTCCGAACCGCTCCTGGTAGGCCAGGTTCAGTGCGAGCATCTCCGCCCTGAGCTCATCGGACGCACCGGCCATCCCCCGCTGCTCGCGGGCGGACACCGGGTCCCCCGGTGCGGGGCGGCCGATCTGCGGGTGGCCGGCCATCGCCTCGGCCAGGTCCACCGCGGAGAGCTCGGCCGTGGCGGCGTCGCTCGCGGAGAACAGGGCTTCGGTCCCGGGATAGGGCCGGTGGGCGAGGAGGCGGTCTCCCCACGCCGTACTGGCACACACCTCGTGCAGTGCGGCTGCGGCCTCTCCGGCCGGCAGGGTGTTGAACCGGGCGAGGCCCGGCGTGGAGCTGGTAGTCACGGGAGCCTCCGTGGCTTTTTCCGCTGTGCGTTGTCGGGCTGCGGACAGCTAACGCCCTTCACCACACCACGTCAACAGTTTGTTGAAATCTCGCGAACAGAAGATGCCGCCGCCCGGAATTCCCGGACGACGGCATCGGACCGCGTGCGGCTCGGCTACTCGCTCCGGGCGGCGCTGTCGCGGTTCAGGTAGTTGTAGACGGTGAAACGGCTGACGCCGAGCGCCCCGGCCACGGTCTCCACCCCGTGCCGCACCGCGAAGGCACCGCGGGCCTCCAGGGTGCGCACGACGCCCTGCTTGGCCTTGCGGTCCAGCTCGGCCAGCGGCATCCCGTACCGCCGCTCCATCGCGGTGAGGATGTGGTCGAGCGATTCGGAGAGCTGCGGGAGCCGCACCGCGACGACGTCCGCCCCCTCCCAGGCGAGCACCACGTCCTCGGAGGTGGCCTGCCCGGGGTCGAGCAGCTCGGCCCCCATGGCGTCGACGAGCGGCTTCACGGCGGTGACCAGGGGGTGGTCGGCGGGTGCGGTCACGGGGCGTCCTCCCCGATCACGTTGAGCTGGAGGGAGACCCGGGTGGCGCCCGACGCGAGGGCCTTGCGCAGCAGGGAGTCCACCGCGGTGAGGACCTGGCCGGCATCCCCCTCGGCGGTGTTCCCGAAGGGGCCCACGTCCACCGCGTCCAGGTCGGCGCCCTGGACCACCTCGCGGGCCACCACCGCGTGGGCGGGTGCCTCGTCGAGATCGAAGGGCTCGGTGGTGAATTCCACCCTCAAGCGCACGGTGCCTCCCTCATGTCCCGCCGCGTCGGTCGGCTCGCACGGCTCGCCCCGACCCTAAGCCACAGGTCCCGCGGCACGGCGGCGCCCGACGGGCCGAAAGGCGGGCCCCGCGCCGCGCGCACAGGACGCCGGGGCGGGCCGCCGCTCCCCCGGGGTCCGCCCGGAAATCACGGGAGCCTCTTGACAGCCCCACCGCCCGCCGGGCAATCTTCCGTTAGGCAGAAACAAACTTCCGCAATACGGAAGGAGCGCATGATGGGTTTCTCGGACCAGCGCTTCGATGTGAACCTCTCGATCCTCTTCACCGAACTCCCGCTCCTGGAACGCCCCGCGGCGGCAGCCGCCGCGGGCTTCACCGCGGTCGAGCTCTGGTGGCCCTGGACCGAGACCCCCACCCCGGCGCAGGCCGAGCTCGACGCCCTGAAGAAGGCGCTCGACGACGCGGGGACCCGTCTGGTGGGGCTGAACTTCTACGCGGGCCGCCTCCCCGGCCCCGACCGCGGGGCGCTCTCGCTGCCCGGCGAGGAGTCGGACCGCTTCCGCGCCAACATCGACGTGGCCGCGGACTTCGCGGCCTCGGTCGGCTGCACGGCGCTCAACGCGCTGTACGGCAACCGCGTGGAGGGGGTCGACCCGGCCGCCCAGGACGAACTCGCCCTGGAGAACCTCGTCCTGGCCGCCCGCGCCGCCGACCGGATCGGGGCGACCCTGCTGATCGAGACCCTCAACAGCACGGAGTCGCCGCTCTACCCGCTGGTCAGCGCTCCGGCCGGGATCGAGGTCGTCGACCGCGTCAACGAGGCGACGGGCCTGGGCAACGCCGCGTTCCTGCTGGACCTGTACCACCTGTCGATGAACGGCGAGGACCTCAGCCGGGTGATCAGGACGTACGCCGCGAAGACCGGCCACGTCCAGATCGCCGACAATCCGGGGCGCGGCGCACCCGGCACCGGTTCGCTCCCGCTGGAGAAGCTCCTGGACGAGCTGACCGAGGCCGGTTACGACGGCTGGGTCGGCCTGGAGTACAAGCCGGGCGACCGCACGGACGCCGAGGCGTTCGCCTGGCTCCCCGCCGGGCACCGGCCGGCCCGCTGAGGCCCCCGCCCCCGTACACACGCTCACCGGAAGGCACCTCATGAGCAGCAACCTCCCCACGATCGCCTGGATCGGCCTCGGCATCATGGGTTCCCCCATGTCGGAGAACCTGGTCAAGGCCGGCTACCGGGTGACCGGTCACACCCTGGAGCAGGACAAGGTCGACCGCCTCGTCGCGGCCGGCGGCCGGGGCGCCGCGTCGATCGCCGAGGCGGTGCGGGACGCCGACGTGATCATCACCATGGTCCCGGCGTCCCCGCAGGTCGA
Source organism: Streptomyces sp. NPDC006296 (assembly GCF_040613235.1). NCBI lineage: Bacteria > Bacillati > Actinomycetota > Actinomycetes > Kitasatosporales > Streptomycetaceae > Streptomyces > Streptomyces sp. NPDC006296. The sequence continues at coordinate 28,381 of NZ_JBEXRT010000049.1, forward strand.
GGCCGTCGCCTACGGCCCCGACGGCATCCTGGAGAACGCCCGGCGGGGCTCCCTGCTGATCGACATGTCCTCGATCACCCCGCAGACCTCCGTGGACCTGGCGGCGAAGGCCGGGGAGAAGGGGATCCGCGTGCTGGACGCCCCGGTGTCCGGCGGCGAGGCGGGCGCCGTCGAGGCCGTCCTGTCCATCATGGTCGGCGGCGAGCAGTCCGACTTCGACGCCGCCCTGCCGCTGTTCGAGGCCCTGGGAAAGACGATCGTCCGGTGCGGGCCGCACGGTGCGGGCCAGACGGTGAAGGCCGCCAACCAGCTGATCGTCGCGGTCAACATCCAGGCCTGCGCGGAAGCGGTCGTCTTCCTGGAGAAGTCCGGCGTCGACCTGGGCGCCGCGCTCGACGTCCTGAACGGCGGACTCGCCGGCTCGACGGTCCTGACCCGCAAGAAGGACAACTTCCTCCGGCGGGACTTCGCCCCGGGCTTCCGCATCGACCTGCACCACAAGGACATGGGCATCGTCACGGACGCCGCCCGCAACGTCGGCGCCGCCCTGCCCGTGGGCGGGGTCGTGGCCCAGCTGGTCGCCTCGCTGCGCGCCCAGGGCGACGGCGGACTCGACCACTCGGCCCTGCTGCGCTCGGTCGAGCGGCTCTCCGGCTCCCAGGTCTGACACCCCGGCCCTCCCGTCAGGGCCCCCTGAACTCCGGATCGCGGCGGCGCTGACACCTGTCCTGTCGCGCCCAGGCGCCGCCGCGATCCGGAACCCTCTCCTCCAATTTCAACAAAGTGTTGACGCGCCGATCTCGGTTTATCTACGCTCCTGAGGCCGTCAGCAGCCCCGTACGGAAGGCCTCCATGTCCCAGCGTGTGCTCACGACCGAGTCAGGCGCCCCGGTCGCCGACAACCAGAACTCCGCCACGGCCGGCGCCGGCGGGCCCCTCCTCGTCGAGGACCAGCACCTGCTGGAGAAGCTCGCCCGCTTCAACCGTGAGCGCATCCCGGAGCGTGTGGTCCACGCCCGTGGTTCCGGGGCCTACGGCTACTTCGAGGTGACCGACGACGTCACCGGCTTCACCCGCGCCGACTTCCTCTCCGAGGTGGGCCGCCGCACCGAGACGTTCATCCGCTTCTCGACGGTCGCCGACTCGCTGGGCGGCGCGGACGCCGTCCGTGACCCCCGCGGCTTCGCCCTGAAGTTCTACACCGCCGAGGGCAACTACGACCTGGTCGGCAACAACACCCCGGTGTTCTTCATCAAGGACCCGCTGAAGTTCCCCGACTTCATCCACTCCCAGAAGCGCGACCCGTTCACGGGCCGTCAGGAGCCGGACAACGTGTGGGACTTCTGGGCGCACGCGCCCGAGGCGACCCACCAGGTCACCTGGCTCATGGGTGACCGGGGCGTCCCCGCGTCCTACCGCCACATGAACGGCTACGGCTCGCACACGTACCGCTGGACGAACGCGGCGGGCGAGAACTTCTTCGTGAAGTACCACTTCAAGACGAACCAGGGGGTGCGCTCGCTCTCCGCCGAACAGGCCGCCGAGCAGGCCGGCAGGGACGCGGCCTCGCACCAGACGGACCTGCTCCAGTCCATCGAGCGGGGCGTCAACCCCTCCTGGACGCTGTACGTGCAGCTGATGCCGGCCGCGGACGCGGCTCACTACCGCTTCGACCCGTTCGACGTCACCAAGGTCTGGCCGCACGCCGACCACCCGTTGCAGCGGGTCGGCCGTCTGGTGCTGGACCGCAACCCGGACAACGTCTTCGCCGAGGTGGAGCAGGCCGCGTTCTCGCCGAACAACTTCGTGCCCGGCATCGGCCCGTCCCCGGACCGGATGCTCCAGGGCCGGCTGTTCGCCTACGCCGACGCGCAGCGCTACCGGCTGGGCGTCAACCACACCCAGCTCCCGGTCAACGCACCGAAGGCCGCCCGCGTCGACAACTACGGCCGCGACGGGCTGCACGCGACCCGGTACGGCTCGCGGGGGGACCGGAACTACGAGCCCAACTCGTACGCCGGACCGGCGCAGACCGGGCAGCCACTGGCCGCCCCGCTCACCGTGGAGGGCCGTACGGGCACCCACGAGGCGCCCTCCCGCAGCAAGGACGACGACTTCTTCCAGGCGGGCGAGCTCTACCGGCTGATGTCGGCGGACGAGAAGGACCGCCTGGTCGCCAACATCGCCGGAGGCCTCGCACAGGTCACCCGCGACGACGTCGTCGAGAAGAACCTCGCCCACTTCCACGCCGCCGACGCCGACTACGGCAAGCGCGTGGAGGAGGCGGTCCGCGCCCTGCGCGAGGACTGAGCCTCCTGACCGGACCCTGCCCGTGCCGCGCACCCGGATGAGGGGTGACGCGCGGCGCCGGCAGGACGGGACCGCGGCGGCGGACGACGCCAGTGCGGTGGCGCAGGGCCGGGGGGCCCGGCACCAGACCTGAGGGTCCGGGCCGCCCGCCGCCCGCGTCCGCCGTCGCGGTCGCCGTGACGGACGACGGCAGGGGTGCGGTGTACGCCGGTACGGCGTGCGCCGCACCCCTGCCGTCGTGGTGCGCCGCCGCTCCTCCGGTCCGCGGGACGGGCGTCCGGATCACCCCGTGTCCGGGAGCCCTTCGCCCGGCAGCCCTTCGCCCGGGAGCCCTTCGTCCGGGAGCCCTTCGTCCGGCAGCTCGAAAAGGCGGCCGGCACGCCCGGCGTTGCGGCGCCGCAGGGCCCTCACCTCCGGCCAGTGGTCCTCGGGCTCCCGCCACGGGCACACCAGGTGGTGCGGGACACGGCACCTGGCGCCGGGCAGCGGCTCGGCGTCCCACAGGTTCAGTGCGGTGCCGGTCGAGGTGATGATCCACCGCCGCCGCGGCGGGACGGTGTGGGCGGGGACGAGGACGCGGGGCTCCAGGAGGATCCAGTGCCCGGGGTACTCGGTCGGGTACCGGTCCTGCGGGAGTCCGCAGGACGGGCACGCGGGCGGCGCCGGCGGGGACGGTCCGGTGGCGCCCTCCCGATGCGCTTGGCAGGCTGCCGCCGGCCGTCCGGAGCCGTCGCCGGACCGGTCCGGGCGGGCCGCTTCGCTCTCGGGGTCCCCCATGGGCCAAGGATCCGGGCGGTGACCGGGGTCCGGGTAGGACGCGATCCGGCCACCACCCCGGGCGGGGCGCGCAGCGGGCGCGGCCGGTCCTCACCGGTGCCCGCCCCGGGGTGCACGCAGGACACCGGGGCCCGGCCCGCCGCGGCTCCCGGGTGGGAGCGGGCGGGCCGGGCCCCGGAGGTCCGGCGGTGTGCCGCCGGGTCAGGACACGGTCAGCGGGCGGATCGCGGTCGGCGCGTGGCCGGGCTCGGTCGCCAGGTCCTCGAACTCGTTGACGGACGCGATGTCCGTCCCGCTCATCGCGATGTTCGTGACCCGCTCCAGGATCGCCTCGACGACGACCGGGACCCGGTGCTCGGCGGCGAGTTTCTTCGCCTCCTCGAAGGCCGGCAGCAGCTGATCGGGCTCGGTGACCCGGATGGCCCTGCACCCCAGCCCCTCGACGACCTTGACGTGGTCCACGCCGTAGGCACCGAGCTCCGGGGAGTTCTGGTTCTCGAACTCCAGGTTGACCTGGAAGTCGATGTCGAAGGCGCGCTGCGCCTGCCGGATGAGCCCCAGGTAGGAGTTGTTCACCAGCACGTGGACGTACGGGATCCGGTGCTGGGCCCCGACGGCGAGCTCCTCCAGCATGAACTGGAAGTCGTAGTCGCCGGACAGGGCGACCACCGAGCCCTCCGGGTCGGCGGTGGCGACGCCCAGGGCGGCCGGGATGGTCCAGCCGAGCGGGCCGGCCTGGCCGCAGTTGATCCAGTGGCGCGGCCGGTAGACGTGCAGCATCTGCGCGCCCGCGATCTGCGAGAGGCCGATGGTGGTGACGTACCGGGTCTCGGGGCCGAACGCGCGGTTCATCTCCTCGTACACCCGCTGGGGCTTCAGCGGCACGTCGTCGAAGTGCGTACGGCGCTGGAGCGCGGCGCGGCGCTCCTGCGTGGACGCGGCCCAGGCCGAGCGGTCCTTCAGCCGGCCGGCCTCCTTCCGCTCCCGTGCGACCTCGACGAGCAGCACCAGCGCGGCCCCGGCGTCGGAGGTGATGCCGAGGTCCGGTGCGAAGATCCGGCCGAGCTGGGTGGGTTCGATGTCGACGTGGACGAAGGTGCGGCCCTGCCGGTAGACGTCCAGCTTGCCGGTGTGGCGGTTGGCCCACCGGTTGCCGATGCCGAGGACGAAGTCGGACTCCAGGAAGGTCGCGTTGCCGTAGCGGTGCGAGGTCTGCAGGCCGACCATGCCCGCGTTCAGGGCGTGGTCGTCGGGGAGGGCTCCCCAGCCCATCAGGGTGGGGACGACCGGGACGCCGGTCAGCTCGGCGAACTCCACCAGGAGGGCGCAGGCGTCGGCGTTGACGACGCCGCCGCCGGCGACGAGCAGGGGCCGCTCGGACGCGTCGAGCATCTCGACGGCCCGCTCGATCTGCCTGCGGGTCGCGGCGGGCTTGTGGACGGGCAGCGGCTCGTACAGCTCGGGGTCGAAGTCGATCTCGGTGAGCTGCACGTCGATCGGGAGGTCGACGAGGACCGGCCCGGGGCGGCCCGTGCGCATCAGGTGGAAGGCCTGCTGGAACACGCCCGGGACCTGCGCGGCCTCCAGGACGGTGGTGGCGGCCTTGGTCACCGGCGCGGCGATCGAGGCGATGTCGACGGCCTGGAAGTCCTCCTTGTGCAGGACGGCGGTCGGCGCCTGGCCGGTGATGCAGAGGATCGGGATCGAGTCGGCGACGGCGGAGTAGAGGCCGGTGATCATGTCGGTGCCGGCCGGCCCCGACGTGCCGATGCAGACGCCGATGTTCCCGGCGCGGGCGCGGGTGTAGCCCTCCGCCATGTGGGAGGCGCCCTCGACGTGCCGGGCGAGGGTGTGCCGCACCCCTCCGGAGGCCTTGAGGGCCGCGTAGAACGGGTTGATCGCCGCACCCGGCACGCCGAAGGCGTCGCTGACGCCTTCGCGCTTGAGGATCTCAACTGCCGCTCGGGCAGCGGTCATACGAGGCATGAGTACTCCTGCTCGGACCTGGTGGAGTCGGGCTCTGTCGCGCCACCTGAGAGCTCCAATTCCGCATTACGGAAATTTAGTTCTGCTATACGGAATCAATTTAGGGCGGCTCCGCACGGCCGTCAAGGGAGGGGCGCCGAAGCGGCCGGGACGGCGGCCGAAACACCGGAATCCCCGCCCCGGACCTCGCCGCTGGTGGACCATGGGGGCACGGAGCACGGTCATCGCCGCGGGGCGGAGGGAAGGGGCAGCACGTGGAGTCCGTACCGGTGCGCTGCCCGGTGTGCAGGCGGGACCACGCCTACGTCACGCCGGTCTACCCCTGTCCCTGCGGCTCGCCGACCGCCCCTCCGCTGCTGCGCGGGGCGGAGGCGGAGGTCCTCACCCACCGCACCTGGGACGACGACTGGGTCAGCGTGCGGTGCCACTCCTGCGGGCGCCGGGACCAGTGGCCGCACCCCGAACTCTGCTGCCCCTGCGGCACCGTGCTGCGGGTCCCCGTGCGACCGGTGGCCACGCGCGGCACCCCGCCGCCGGGCGCCGCGGCCGGCCCGTCCCCCGCGCCGGGACCCCGGGCGGCCGCCGTGCGCCCGTCGTTCCGACCCCTGGTGATACGGACGGCCCGCGACGCGGTCGACACCGCGGCGCTCTATCTGCGATGGCTGGGCTTCCACGACGTCGTCCAGCCCGGGACGCGTCCCGGCTCCAGGATCGACCTCAGGGCCGCCGGGATCATCGCCCAGGTCGACGCGACCACCCGGCCGACCGGCCTGCGCGACGTCGAGTGCCTCTGGCTGAACGCCCTGAACACCTCGGTGTCGGGCGTGCTGTTCTCGCTGGCCGGCTACACGGAGGAGGCCCGCTCACGCGCGGACGGCCTGGCCATCCCCTTGTTCGTCCTCGACCTCACGGGCACACCCCGGCCGCTGAACGGTCCCGCGGACGACCTGGTCGGCGCGGGGCCCTGAACACGGAGCGCCGTCGCATGATTTCGGTCACCTGTGCTCCCGCAGGCCGCATATGTTCGATCTGTTGTCAGTATGAGGACGTACAGTGAAGGCATGGTTTTAACTCCACGGATTCCCACCCACTCCACCGGGGTCTTCCTGACCCAGCCGGCCCACCCGTCAGCCGTCGAGGCCAACGAGTCGATCCGCGCTCTCGTCGACTCGCGCGCGGGCCAGGACTGGACGTCCGTGGAGGCCGCGGAGTACGAGGTCCTGCTCATCGAATGGGCCGCCGCGACCCAGGGTATAGGCTCCGGCATCATCGAGGCGGCCTGACCCCGCGGCGCTACGCCCCGTACCCCTCCCGCAGTTCGACCTTCCGGACCTTGCCGCTGACGGTCATCGGGAACTCCTGAAGCACCCTCAGCCCGCGCGGGACCTTGTAGTGGGCCAGCCGTTCACGGCAGTAGGCCGTCAGCTCGTCGAGCGTGGGCGGATCGGCCAGGTCCCGCGGGATGACGCAGGCCAGGATCTCCTCGCCGTACGTCGCGTCCGGCACCCCGACGACCTGGACGTCCGCGATCTTCGGGTGACCGTGGAGGAACTCCTCGATCTCGCGCGGATAGACGTTCTCGCCGCCACGGATGATCATGTCCTTGATCCGGCCGGCGATCTGGACGTACCCGTCCTCCCGCATCACCGCGAGGTCCCCGGTGTGCATCCAGCGTCCCGCGTCGACGGCCTCGGCGGTCCGCTCGGGCTGGTCCCAGTAACCGAGCATCACGCTGTACCCGCGCGTGCAGAGTTCACCGGACTCACCGCGCGGCAGCGTCACCCCGGTCAGCGGGTCGATCACCTTGACCTCGATGTGCGGCATGACGCGGCCGACGGTGCCCGTGCGGCGTTCCAGGTCGTCGTCCCGGCGGGTCTGGAGGGAGACGGGCGAGGTCTCCGTCATCCCGTAGCAGATGGACACCTCCTCCATGTGCATCTCGGCGACGACCCTCTTCATCACCTCGGCGGGACAGGGCGAGCCCGCCATGATCCCGGTGCGCAGCGAGGAGAGGTCGTACGAGGCGAAGCCGGGGAGGCCGAGCTCGGCGATGAACATCGTCGGCACGCCGTAGAGCGAGGTGCAGCGCTCCTGTTCGACCGCGGCCAGCACGGCGGCGGGTTCGAAGGCCGGTGCGGGGATCACGATGCAGGCGCCGTGCGAGGTGATGCCGAGGTTGCCCATGACCATGCCGAAGCAGTGGTAGAACGGCACGGGCAGGCAGACCCGGTCCTCCTCGGTGTAGGCGATCATCTCCCCCACGGAGTAGCCGTTGTTGAGGATGCTGTGGTGGGAGAGCGTCGCCCCCTTGGGGAAGCCGGTGGTCCCCGAGGTGTACTGGATGTTGATCGGGTCGTCGCAGGACAACGCGGCCTCGCGCTCGGCGAGCTGACCGGCCGTGACGGACCGCGAGGCGGCCGTCAGCTCGTCCCAGGACGGGTCGCCGATGAAGTGCACGGACCGCAGGGCGGGGCAGTCCGCTCGGACCTGGCCGACGAGCGCGCGGTAGTCGCTGGTGCGGTGGGAGAGCGAGGCGACGAGGACGGAGATCCCGGCCTGGTCGAGCACGTACCGCAGTTCGTGCGCGCGGTAGGCCGGATTGATGGTGACCAGCACGGCGCCGATGCGGGCCGTGGCGTACTGGACGAGGACCCACTCCGGGCAGTTGACCGCCCAGATGCCGACCCGGTCGCCCTTGGCCACGCCCGAGGCCATCAGTCCGCGCGCCAGCTCCCCGACGGCCGCGCCGAACTCGGCGTACGTCCAGCGGCGCCCGGACGCGACGTCGACCAGTGCCTCCCGCTCCCCGAACGCCTCGATCGCCCGGTCCAGGTTGCGTCCGACGGTGTCGCCGAGCAGGGGTGTGCCGCCGGCGCCGTGGGCGTAGGACAGGCCGCTCATCGCAGGTCCCCCTCGTCGAACTCGGTGACGGTCCCCCGCGCCGTGCGCTCCCGCAGCTCGATCCTGCGGATCTTCCCCGAGACGGTCTTGGGCAGCTCGGCGAACTCCAGCCGCCGGATGCGCTTGTACGGGGCGAGGACGGCTCTGGAGTGCTCGAACAGCACCTTCGCGGTGTCCGGCCCCGGCTCCCAGCCCTCGGCGAGCACGACGTACGCCTTCGGGACGGAGAGCCGTACCGGGTCGGGGGCCGGCACGACCGCGGCCTCCGCGACGGCCTCGTGCTCCAGGAGGGCGCTCTCCAGCTCGAACGGCGAGATCTTGTAGTCGGACGCCTTGAACACGTCGTCGGCCCGGCCGACGTAGGTGATGTAGCCGTCCTCGTCCCGCGCGCCGATGTCCCCCGTGCGGTAGTAGCCGCCCGCCATGGCCTCGGCCGTGCGGTCGGGGTCCCCGTGGTAGCCCGTCATCAGGCCGACCGGGGCCGTGGCCAGGTCGAGGGAGATCTCGCCCTCGGCCGCACCGGGTTCACCGGTGACCGGGTCCAGGAGCTCGACCTTGAAGCCGGGGCTGGGCCGTCCCATGGATCCGGCCTTGAGCAGCTGCCCCGGCGTGTTGGCCACCTGCACGGCCGTCTCCGTCTGTCCGAACCCGTCCCGGACGGTGACGCCCCAGGCGCGCCGGACGCTCTCGATGACCTCGGGGTTGAGGGGTTCGCCGGCCGCGACGACCTCGCGCGGCGGCGTCCTGAGCTGGGTCAGGTCGGCCTGGATGAGCATCCGCCAGACGGTCGGCGGGGCGCAGAAGCTGGTGACGCCGGAGCGGTCCATCTCCGCCATCAGCCGGGCGGCGTCGAACCGGGTGTAGTTGAAGATGAAGACGGTGGCCTCGGCGCTCCACGGCGCGAAGAGGTTCGACCAGGCGTGCTTCGCCCAGCCGGGTGAGGAGATGTTCAGGTGGACGTCGCCGGGCTTGAGGCCGATCCAGTACATCGTCGACAAGTGGCCGACCGGATACGAGACATGGGTGTGCTCGACGAGCTTCGGGCTCGCGGTGGTGCCGGAGGTGAAGTAGAGCATCAGCGGTTCGCCGGCGTCCGTCTCCCGCTGCGGGGTGAAGGTCTCGGACGCCTCGTCGGCCCCGCTGTAGGAGAGCCAGCCCTCGACCTCGGCGCCGACGGAGATCCGGGTGTAGTCGCCGGGCACCTCGTCGAACTTGGCGGTGTCGGCCGCCCGTACGAGGACGTGGCGGACCCGGCCGCGTGCGACGCGGTCGCGCAGGTCGACCGGTCCCAGCAGCGGGGTGGCGGGGATGACGACGGCGCGCAGCTTCATCGCGGCCAGCGCCGTCTCCCACAGCTCGACCTGGTTGCCGAGCATCACCAGGATCCGGTCGCCGGCGGCCACGCCCTGTTCGCGCAGCCAGTTCGCCGCGCGGTCCGAGCGGGCCGCCATCCGGGCGAAGGACACCTCGGTGCGGCCCCCGTCCTCCTCGACGATGTGCAGGGCGGTGCGGTCGTTGCCCTCGGCGATGACGTCGAACCAGTCGAGCGCCCAGTTGAAGTAGTCGGGCCGGGGCCAGCGGAAGCCCTCGAACGCCGTGGTGTAGTCCTCACGGTGCTCGATCAGGAAGTCCCGGGCCGCCCGGAACGTCTCCGTCGCACTCGTTGCCGGCATGTGCCCTCCTCGTCGCGAACCCGTCCTTTAACATCATGTGAACAGTGACCTGGATCTCACCACCCCCGGACAGGGGTGGAGCGGACGGAGACGGAGAGTCATCGGCGTGCCGGAACCTGGCGAGGCGACCGAGCTGCGGACGGCCCTGCTCGGGCTGCGCCGGACGAGCGGGCTGCCGGTCGTCTTCGGCGGGCTGCTGTCCGACACCCGGCACGCGCTGATCACGGAGCTGAGCGGGGCGCAGACCCCGGCACTGCGCGGGCTGGTCATCTCCTCCGGGAGCGGGCTCGGCGGCAAGGCGATCGCCCTGTCCCGGCCGTGCGCGGTCTCGGACTACCCCTCCTCGCGCCACATCAGCCACGAGTACGACACGGCCGTCGCGGCGGAGGGACTGCGCTCGGTCGTCGCGGTGCCCGTCGTCGTGCGCCGGACGGTGCGCGGGGTGCTGTACGGGGCGCTGCGCGAGCCGCTCACCCTCGGGGACCGCACGTTCGACGTGGCGGCCTCGGCCGCCCGGGACGTGGAACAGGCGCTGGCCGTCCGGGACGAGGTGCAGCGGCTGCTGGCGGCCACCCGGGAGCGGATCAGCGATCCGGGCACGGCCGACGGCACCTGGGAGGACGTCCGCGAGGCCCACCGTGAGCTGCGCGCGCTGGCGCCGCGGGTCGCGGACCCGACGCTGCGCGACGAACTGCTGGCGGTGTGCGGGCGGCTCGCGTCGGCGACGGGCGCGGACCGGGGCCCGGACGCCGGGCGGGTACGGCTGGCGCCCCGTGAGGTGGACGTGGTCGCCTGTGTCGCCTCGGGCGCGACGAACGCCGCGGCGGCCGAACGGCTGGGGCTGCGGCCGGAGACCGTGAAGAGCTATCTGCGGTCCGCGATGCGGAAGCTGGGGGCGCACACCCGGCTGGAGGCGGTGGTGGCGGCACGCCGCGCGGGCCTGCTGCCGTAGCCGCCTCGCGGCCGGACCGTGCCCGGGGCGGACAGAGGGCGGCAGTGCTCGGCATCCGCCACCGTGCCCGGCGTGAGCGTCCCGCGGGGCGCGGTCGCGGCGGGGGCGACACTCGCGCGGTCGGCGGGACCACGGGCCGGGCGGGCCGGGCCCGCATGATGGGGCGGTGATCAGCGTCCTGTTCGCCGTCCTGACCGCGCTCAGCAACGGCATCGCCTCGGTGCTGCAGCGCCGTGCCGCCCTGACCGTGCCCGCCGGCCGGGCGATGCGGCTGTCCCTGATCGGGTACCTGCTGCGGCAGCGGGTGTGGCTCGCCGGGATCGCCCTGGTGATCGTCGCCGCGGTCTGCCAGGCCGTGGCGCTGGCGACGGGGCCCATCGCCGTGGTCCAGCCGATCTTCGTGATCGAGCTGCCGGCCGCCCTGCTCGTCGCCGGGTTCGCGCTGCGGGTCGGGGTGACGCGCACGGTCTGGTACGGGGTGGCCGCGGTGACCCTGGGCCTGGCCCTCGGCATGGCCGCCGCGTCCCCGTCCGGCGGCAGCGAGGACGTCCGCGGGGCGGCCTGGGTCCAGGCGCTGGTGGCGACGGGCGCCTTCGAGGCCGCGCTGATCGCCCTGGCACGGAGCACCTCGGGCAACGCCCGGGCCGCGCTGCTCGGGCTGGCCGCGGCGTGCGGGTACGCGCTGACCGCCGCCCTGATGAAGGACGCCATGTCGCACCTGGGCTCCGGCGCCGCCGCCCTGCTGACATCGTGGCAGCTGTACGCCACCGCGGCGGCCGGCGTGGGCGCGCTGTTCCTGCTCCAGAACGCGCTGCAGGCAGGGTCGCTGGTGGCGGTGCAGCCGATGCTGACGCTCGGGGACGCGCTGATCAGCATCGCCTACGGGGTGACGCTGTTCGGTGAGGAGCTGCGGACGGGGTGGTGGCTGCTGCCGCAGCTGATCGCGGTGGCGCTGATCAGCTGCGGCTGCGTCGTCCTCGCCCGCTCTCCGCTGGCCACCGCGAAGGCGGCGCCGTCACGGGTGGACTGAGCGGTCCCCCGGACGGACCGGACGGCCCCAGGCGGACCGAACGGTCAGAGGCGGACCGAACGGTCAGGGACGCCCGCGTGCCGGGACCTCCTCGCCCGGCGGGACCGGACCGGGCGGCGTGCCGTCGCCGAAGGGCCGCCCGCCCAGCTGCTCCCGGTGGTGCGGGGTGAGCCAGCCCGCCGTGCCGGGACCGAGGGGCACGATGCCCGTCGGGTTGATCCCGGTGTGCACCTGGTAGTAGTGCCGCTTGATGTGGTCGAAGTCGACGGTGTCGCCGAAGCCGGGGGTCTGGTAGAGGTCGCGGACGTACGCCCACAGGACGGGGTCCTCGGCGATCTTCGCGCGGTTGCACTTGAAGTGTCCGTGGTAGACGGCGTCGAAGCGCACCAGGGTGGTGAACAGCCGGATGTCCGCCTCGGTGATCGTGTCCCCGACCAGGTAGCGCTGTCCGGCGAGGCGGTCGGAGAGCAGGTCGAGACGGCGGAACACCCCGGCGTACGCGGCCTCGTAGGCGTCCTGCGCGGAGGCGAATCCCGCACGGTAGACCCCGCTGTTGAGGTCCTGGTAGACGTCGTCCATCACGCTGTCGATCTCGTCGCGCAGCCGCTCCGGGTAGAGGTCGGGTGCGCCCGGCCGGTGCAGTGCGGTCCACTCGGTGGCCAGGTCGAGCGTGATCTGCTGGTAGTCGTTGGTGACCAGGACCCGGGTCGGTGTGTCGACGACGGCGGGCACGCTGACCCCGCCGGGGTGGCCGGGCTCCCGTGCCTCGTAGGCCTCGCTGAGGTGGCTGATGCCGAGCACCGGGTCCCTGCCGCCCTCGTCGAGGGTGAAGCGCCAGCTGCGGTCGTCCTGGAGGGGATCGGTGACGGCCAGCGAGAGGGCCGGTTCGAGTCCGAGCAGCCGTCGGGAGACCAGGGCCCTGCCCGCCCAGGGGCAGGCCCGGCTGACGACCAGCCGGTAGCGCCCCGCCTCGACGGGCCAGCCGTCCCGGCCGTCGGCGGTGATGCGGTCGGTGAAGTGGCTGCGGGAGCGCTTGAAGGGCTTGCGGCCGTACGCGCGGTTGCCGTCCTGCGGCTGGTCCTCGGTGTCGGTCATGGGGTCCTCCTCGGGGCGTCGGTGGCTTCGGACGTCTCGGGACGACTCCTTCCCCGCCTGCCCGCCACGACGTCCGTGAGCGCCACGATCAGGCCGGCGAGGACGAACGCGACGGAGACCAGGAGCCCGTGGTCGTAGGCCGACGCCCAGTCACCCGGGCCCAGCCGGGCGAAGAAGACCGAGCCGACGGCGGCGATCCCGACGGCGGAGCCGACGCGCTGGCCGGTCTGGAGGGTGCCGCCGGCGCTGCCCGCGTTGTCGACCGGGACCTCGGACAGGGTGAGGGTCTGGTTGGGCGCGATGACGAGACCGCTGCCCAGGCCCGCCAGCAGCAGGGGGGCTGCCATGGCGAACCCGGCGCCCCGGCCCGGGACGAGGTGCGCGGCCAGGGCGGTGAGGCCCAGTCCGACGGTCACCATGGTCAGTCCCACGACGATCAGGGGCCGGCCGAAGCGGCCGACCAGCCGGCCGCCGACGGTCGCCGAGGCGCCCGCGCCCAGGGCGAACGGGGTGATGGCGAGTCCGGCCTCCAGGGCGCTGTAGTGCAGACCGGACTGGAGGTAGAGGGTGCTGATGAAGAAGATCGACGTGAAGCCGGCGAAGTACAGCAGGATCATCAGGCAGCCCAGCCAGAAGGACCGGAGCCGGAACAGCGCGAGGTTCAGCACCGGCTGGACGCCCCTGCGCGCGCAGCGGGACTCCCAGGCGACGAACACCCCGAGCAGGACCGCCGCCACCGCCACCAGCAGCCATTTCGCGTCGCCCGGCCACTGCTGGGCCTGGACGAACGGCAGCAGCAGGGTGAGCACCCCCGCCCCGAGCAGCAGGACGCCGACGGGGTCCAGGTCGCGCGGGCGCACCCGGCTCGCCGAGGGGGTGTCCGGCAGCAGCCGCCGGGCGAGCAGGACGCAGACGATCCCGATCGGCAGATTGACGTAGAACACCCAGCGCCAGCCCTCCTGGGCCCCCGCGACCTGGATCAGGAGTCCGCCCAGGAGCGGGCCGACGGCGGTGGAGATGCCGACGACGGTGCCGAACATGCCGAAGGCCCGGCCGCGTTCGCGTCCGGAGAACATCTGCTGGATCAGTGCGGAGATCTGCGGCGAGAGCAGTCCTCCGGCCGCCCCCTGGAGCAGGCGCGCGACGACCAGCCAGAGGCTGGACCGGGCGGCCCCGCAGGCCGCGGAGGCCAGGGTGAAGAGGATCAGCCCCGTCATGAACACCGCGCGTCTGCCCCGGGCGTCGCCCAGGCGCCCGCCGGGGATCAGGAAGAGGCCGAAGGCGAGGGCGTAGCCGGACAGCACCCACTGGAGGTCGGACGAGGGGGTGTCGAGGCCCTCCTTGATGGACGGGAGCGCCACATTGACGATGGAGACGTCGAGCAGCGTCATGAAGCCCGCGACCAGGCAGACGGCGAGAGCGCGCCAGCGACGGGGGTCGGAGGGGCCGGTGCCGGGTGCGCCCGTGGCCCGGTGCTCCGTGCTGTCTGCCATGGTCCGCACCCTAAGGGCTGTCCCGTCGTCCCCGGTGGATCAGCGCGCGGCTTCGCACGCGGTGCCCCGCGGGACGGCCCTTGCGGTGCGCCGGGAGGCGTCGTGTGCGGTGCAGCGCGAGACGGCGGGGCGTACGCGTCCCGCACGGGGAGGGACGGCCACGGGACCGCGCCGGTCCGGTCCCGCTCCGGGCAGCGGCGTGCGCCGTGCGGCAGGGCCGCGGGACCGGCCGTAGGCGGACGGATTCGTTCCGGCGTGCCGGGCCCCATCGGGGGTAGCGATGGGGCATGACTGTGGGGAAGACGAGTGTTCTGGTCCTTGACTGCGCCGAGCCGCTCGAGCTCGCGGACTTCTATGCGAACCTCCTCGACGCGGAGACGCGGATCGGCAGCGATCCCGACTTCGTCGAGATAGTCGGCAACGCGGGCGTGCATCTGGCCGTCCGCCGCGACCACGGGTACGCGCCACCGAGCTGGCCGCGACCGGAGGATTCGCTCCAGGCGCATCTGCGCGTCCTGGTCGACGCCGGGGACATGGACGAGGCCGAGCGCGAGGCGATCAGCCTGGGCGCCCGTCCCGTGGACACCGGCAACGTCAACGGCGGCCCCCGCGACGTCCGCGTCTACAACGACCCGGCGGGCCACTCGTTCTCCCTGGCGGCCGCGCCCGGACTCGGCTCCTCGTGACGGACGGTCAGGGGCGCACGGCACGGCCGGACCCGCTGCGCCGCGGGCTTCCCGCGGGGGCCCGGACGGCCTGACCCGCGCGGCCGCGGCCGGAGAGCACAGGCCGCGGTGGCGGCGCGCGGCGGAAGCGGCCCGGGGCGGCGCACGGCGGGCGGCGCGCGCGGGCGCGCGGAAAGTGCGAGGGCACACGGCGCCCGCGAGGGCGCGCGGCGCGCCGGACCGCACCGCCCGCCCGGCCCGGCGGATGCCCGGCGACGGCGCTCGGTGCGGGGCGACCGTGCCTGGGTTCGGCGACGCGACGCCCGGATGCGCCACTGCGGCGCCCGGATGCACGGTAACGACGCCCGGAATTAACCTCCGGTCTCTTGCCACCATCGGTCTACGCGCATAGTTTTTGGCCCCTCACTACACAGTTGGGGGCAGTTCCCGTGCACATAGCCAGACCCGGCTCGGCCCTGCTGGCCGCCGCCGTCGCCGTGACCCTCTCGGTGACCGCGCTGCCCGCCGCCTTCGCGGCACCCTCGTCGTCGGCCGTCATCTCCGAGGTGTACGGCGGCGGGGGCAACTCCGGCGCGACGCTCACCCGTGACTACATCGAGCTGGCCAACGCCGGCCCGGCCGCCTTCGGCCTGTCCGGATTCAGCGTCCAGTACCTGCCGGGCACTCCTTCCGCCGGATCCCTGTGGCAGGTCTCCGAGCTGTCCGGCTCCGTCGCGCCGGGCGGCCGCTACCTCGTGGCCCAGGCCGCGGGCACCGGGGGCACGGTGGCCCTTCCCGCCGCCGACGCGACCGGGACGGTGGCGATGTCCGCGGCGAGCGGCACCGTCGCCCTCGTCTCCGGCACCACCCCGCTGACCTGCAGGACCGCGGCGGACTGCGCCGCCGACACCCGGATCGTGGACCTCGTCGGCTACGGCTCCGCGGTCGTCCGCGAGGGCAGTGGCCCCGCCACGGGCGCCTCGGCCACGGCTTCCGTGGCACGCGGCGCGACGCTCGCGGACACCGACGACAACGCCGCCGACCTCAGCGCGGGCACCCCGACCCCCGTCAACTCGGCGGGCGAGACCGCCGGCGGGACGGGACCGGGCGAGCCCGGCGGACCGACCAAGCCCGGCACCGTGCGCGTGCACGACATCCAGGGCACCACCCGCCTGTCCCCGCTCGCCGGTCAGCAGGTGACCGGGGTCCCGGGCGTCGTCACCGGCGTACGCGCCACCGGATCGCGCGGCTTCTGGATCCAGGACACCGTGCCGGACGCCGACCCCCGCACCAGCGAAGGCGTGTTCGTGTACACCGGCTCCGCCGCCCCCACGGTCGCCGTCGGGGACTCGGTGCTGGTCAGCGGCAAGGTCGCCGAGTACTACCCGGCCACCGGCGCCCAGTCGCTCACCCAGATCACCGGTCCGCAGACCACGGTGCTGTCCTCGGGCAACGCACTGCCGCCGGCGGTCGTCCTCGACTCCTCCTCGGTACCGGACGCCTACGTCCCGACGGCCGGCGGCGGCTCGATCGAGGCCCTCACCCTCGACCCGTCGACGTACGCCCTCGATCTGTACGAGTCCCTCGAAGGCACCCGCGTCACGATGGCCGACACCCGGGTGACGGGTGCGACGACCGCGTACGACGAGGTCTGGGTCACCGTCAAGCCGCGGGAGAACCCGACCCGGCGCGGCGGCACCCTGTACGCGTCCTACGCGGACCAGAACACCGGCCGCCTCAAGGTGATGTCGCTGGACGCCGCGCAGCCCGTCCCGGAGGCGAACGTCGGCGACGTGCTGTCCGGCTCCACCACGGGCGTCGTCGACTACGCCTCGTACGGCGGCTACACCGTGCAGGCCACCGAGCTGGGCACGCTGAAGGACAACGGCCTGAAGCGCGAGGTCACCCGGAAGCAGAAGCGCGGGGAACTCGCCGTCGCCACCTACAACGTCGAGAACCTCGACGCCCTCGACGAGCAGGCGAAGTTCGACACGCTCGCCCGCGGCGTGGCCGTCAGCCTGTCGTCCCCGGACGTGGTGTCCCTGGAGGAGATCCAGGACGACAACGGTGCGGTGAACGACGGCACGGTGGGCTCCGAGGCGACCCTGAAGCGCTTCACCGACGCGATCGTCGCGGCGGGCGGGCCCCGCTACAGCTGGCGCTACGTGGCCCCCGAGGACGGCCGGGACGGCGGCGAGCCCGGTGGCAACATCCGCAACGTCTTCCTCTTCAACCCCGACCGGGTGGACTTCGTGGACCGCCCGGGCGGTGACGCGACGACCGCCGTGCAGGCGGTGAAGGCCAAGAAGGGCGCCACGCTCTCCGTGTCGCCCGGCCGGATCAACCCCACGAGCGCGGCCTGGGACAACAGCCGCAAGCCGCTGGTGGGCGAGTTCCGCTTCCGCGGCGAGCCTGTCTTCGTCATCGCCAACCACTTCGCGTCCAAGGGCGGCGACCAGTCCCTGCACGGCCGCTACCAGGAGCCGGCGCGCAGCTCGGAGACACAGCGGGTGAAGCAGGCGGCGGAGGTCAACACCTTCGTCACCTCGCTGCTGAAGGCGGACAGGTCGGCCCGGGTCGTCGCGCTCGGCGACCTGAACGACTTCGCCTTCTCCCCCACCGTCAGGACGCTGACCGACGGCAGGGTCCTGCGCCCGCTGATCACCACGCTGCCCGTGGGTGAGCAGTACAGCTACGTCTACGACGGCAACGCGCAGACGCTGGACCACATCCTGACCAGCCCCGCCGTCAGCCGCTTCGACTACGACGTGGTGCACATCAACGCCGAGTTCGCCGAGCAGGCGAGCGACCACGACCCGCAGATCGTGCGGATCGACGTCAAGGGGAAGGGCCCCCGGCACTGATCCCGCCGGGTGGCGGCCCCGGCCGGGGCCGCCCCCCCCGCCCCGCGCGGCCCCTAAGCACCGCTCGCGGGGGGGAAACCCAGCGGGCCCCCCGCCCCGCGCGCGGGGCCCCGGCCGGGCGGGGGCCC
>NZ_JBEXRT010000050.1:0-43816 GCF_040613235.1 Streptomyces sp. NPDC006296
CCGGGGGTGGTGGGGGGGGGGGGGGGGGGGGGGGGGGCGGGGGGGGGGGTGGGGTGTGTGGTCGTTGGGTGTGGCTTGTCTCTCTGTGCGCCGGCGGCGGCGCGGGGGGGCGGGGCGGCGCCCCGCCCCCCCCCGCGGGGCCCCCCCGGGCCCCCCGGCGGGCCCCCGGTTCCGTCCGGCCGCCGGGGATCCCGGCGGCCGGACGGGCCGCGCTACACGGCGGCGGCGCCGTTCCGGGCGGGCGGCGCGGGGGCCGTCCCGTTCACCGGGGGCGTGCCCGCCAGCGACGACACCGTCATGCCCGCGAGCCCCAGCTCCTCCGCGGCGGCGAGCAGCTGCTTCACCTGGCCCGAGGCCGCTCCCGGCGCCCCCATCAGCCGCGTCAGCAGGGCCGACACCGTGAGGTTCTGCACGTCCGAGGTGGAGAGCGACCCCAGGACCCGGGTCAGGTCGTCCGTGAACGACCCCCGGCCGTCGAGCCACGGCCCGGCCAGCGCCTGCACGGTCTGCGAGTTCTCCACGAAGCCGTCCACGCTCCGGCCCAGCGAGACCGAGGACACCAGCCGGTCGAAGAAGACGGAGTCGCCCCCGACGATGTCGATGTCCGCGTTCTCCAGCCCCGTCGCCAGCACGGTCGCCTGGGCCTCCGCGACCTGGCGCCGGACGTCGAACTCGGCGAGCCGGATCTCCTTCTCGGCGTCCAGCCGCAGCCGGTACTCCTCGTGCCCCCGCGACGCCTCGTCGAGCGCCGCCATCGCCGCGGCCTTCTCGGTGAGCCCCTCGGCCTCGGCCTTCAGCCTCTCGCCGATCACGGCCGCGTCCGCGGACGCCTGGGCCTGCGTGCCCTCCGCGACCGCCAGGGCCCTCAGCCGCGCCCCCTCCGCCTCGGCCCTGAGCCGGGCCTCCGTCGCCTGCGCCTCCGCGCGCCCGGCCTTCTCGGTGACCTCGGCCTCCGCCTCCCGCACCTGGACCTCGGC
Organism: Streptomyces sp. NPDC006296; assembly: GCF_040613235.1. Classification (NCBI taxonomy): domain Bacteria; kingdom Bacillati; phylum Actinomycetota; class Actinomycetes; order Kitasatosporales; family Streptomycetaceae; genus Streptomyces; species Streptomyces sp. NPDC006296. The sequence goes on from NZ_JBEXRT010000050.1 coordinate 978, forward strand.
GAGCCCGGCCGCCGCGCTCTCGGCCTGGACGCCCTCCGCCAGCCGCAGCTTCGCCCGCGCGTCGAGGTCCGCCGCCTTCAGGCGGGCGTCCGCGAGCGTCAGCTGCTCGGCCGCGAGGTGGACCGCCGCGGCCTCGGCGGCCTCCGCCGCCTTGATGTCCTTGACCAGCTTCTCCTGGGCCTCCGCCTCGGCCGCGATGATCACGGACCTGCGGGTGCGCTCCGACTCCTCGACGGACCGCAGCGTCAGGATCGACTCCTCCTGCTCGGCGACCGTGCGGTCCACCGCGATCCGCTCCCGGATCACGTCCGCGACCTCGCGGCGCTCCGCCTCGACCTCCTTCGTCGCGGCGATCCGGTTCAGCTCGGTCTCGCGCTCCCGCCCGATGACCTCCAGCACCCGGTCCTTCTCGATGCGCTCGTTCTCCACCGCGATGACCCGCTCGCGGTTCTTCTGCGCGACGGCGACCTCGCGGGCCTGGTTCTCCCGCTGGATGCCGAGCTGCTCCTCGGTGCGGATGAACGCGCTCTGCGAGCCCAGCCGCTCCTCCTCCTGCACCCGGGCGGTCGCCGACTCCTCGCGGGCCCGCAGCGTCTCGACCTCGCGGCGCTGCTTGATCTCGGCCTCGGCCTGCCGGCGCTCCAGCTCCAGGATGGTCTCCCGGGCGTCGACGTCCTGCCGGGTGATCTCCTTCTGCTCGGTGCGCTGGAACTCGTTGGTCCGCACGTGCTCGATCGACGTCAGCTCGGTGATCTTCCGGATGCCCTGCGCGTCCAGGATGTTGGCGCCGTCGAGCTGCGCCATCGGCGTCTGCTCCAGAAAGTCGATCGCGGCGTCGTCCAGGTGGTAGCCGTTCAGGTCGGTCCCGATGACCCGGATGATCCGGTCCCGGAACTCCTCGCGCTTGGTGTAGAGGTCGACGAAGTCGAGCTGCTTGCCGACGGTCTTCAGGGCCTCGGAGAACTTCGCGGCGAAGAACTCCTGGATGGCGGCCTTGTCGCTCGCCCGCTCGGTGCCGATGGCCTGCGCGACCTTGATGACGTCCTCGACGGTCTTGTTGACGCGGACGAAGAAGGTGATGTGGATGTCCGCGCGGATGTTGTCCTGGCAGATCAGGCCCTCGCGCCCGGTCCGGCGGATCTCGATGGTCTTCACCGAGATGTCCATGGTCTCGGCCTTGTGCAGCACCGGCAGGACGACCGCACCGGTGAAGGTGACGTCGACCTTCTTGGTCTTGGAGATGATCAGCGCCTTGCCCTGCTCGACCTTGCGGAAGAGCCGGGTGATGACGAAGACCAGGGCGATGGTGATGAGCAGGACGACGGCGACGAGCACGCCGATGCTCCAGGAGATGGCATCCATGACAGTCCTTGGCGGCTGGTGGGACGTACGAAGACGGGGGCGCGGCCGTGCGACGGCACGCGGAACCGCGGGCCGGGGCCCGGAGAGCGGAAAAGGGGGTCAGACGGCCTTGCGCGGCACGGGGCGCGGGGCGAGCGCCGGATCGTAGGGCGAGACCCAGAAGAACTCGCCGTCGGCGTCGTAGGCGTAGAGGAGCCCCGTGCTGCCGGAGGTGAACACCTCACCCGGCGCGGACGGCGCCGTCGGGCGCCGCACCTGCACGATCGCGGTCGACCCGTCGGCTGCCGCCACCTCGGCCTGGCCGAAGTCGGCGCTGACGGATCCCGTGCGGATCGTGCAGACCTGACCCACGAAGTCCTGCCGGGACGGTGGAGGTTCCGCGGGGAAGAACCTGCGGAAACGGTGTACCAGCATGCGGACCACCCCCCAGGCGATCAGAAGTGCCCCCGCCAGGACGGCGAGGTGGAGCAGGGCCCGCGGCGTGCCGGTGGCTCCGCCGCGGAGCACCAGGACGGAGCCGGTCAGGCAGGTGAACCAGGAGAGGACGACGAAGAGCGACACCGACACGGAGACCGGCACCCCGCCGAAGCCGACCGCTCCGGTGTCGAGGTCGGTGTCGAAGGCGTCGGTTCCGGCCGCTCCGGCCAGCACCAGCAGCCAGAAGCAGACGACGACCACCAGGGCGGCGCCGAACACGACGGCCGGGAAGGTGGTGGCTGCGGAAAGGAACTCGTTCATCGGCCCTGCCCCCCCGTCCCCCTCGTCGTGCGACCGGGAGACCGGGCGGCCGGAGGTGCCGGCGCCGCGGCACCGCGAACGGCCCCGCAGCAACCGGTTTCTTCCCCCGTGATCCCCCGTGATCCCCCGTGCTTCCCCCGTGTGTTGCTGGACCGATCGTGCCAGCCGGGCCCGTCCCGGCGCATTGCCGGGATCCGGCAGGGTTCACCGTTCGCGTCTGCCGGGCACCGGCATCCGTCCTCGCGCGTTGACCGGGAGACAGTGCCGATCGTGTATGGAGGAGCAGGCGTGGCGGAGCCCGAGATTCCCGAGCGATTCCTGGAGGGCTACGCCCGCGTCCTTTCCGAGGTCGCGCAGACCGGCCGCCGGCTCACCCGGGACGAGCTGGAGGTGCGGCGCACGCTCGGACGCGAGGCCGCCGAGGCGGGACACCAGCTGCGCGCGCTGGTGCGGCGCCATCTCGCGGAGGCCCGCGCCGCCTGGCCGGAGGGCGCGGCCCGCTCCTCGTCCACCGATGCCGTGCTGCGCGCCGTGGAACAGGTGGTCGACGCCTTCGCGGAGGGCTTCGAGCGGGCGCAGCGCCTCACCGTGCGGCGGGAGGAGGCGGCGCGGCGGGAGTTCATCGACGACCTGCTCTACGGCCGCAGCGACCTGGGCCGGCTCGCGGAGCGCGCCACCCGGTTCGGGCTGCGGCTCTCGCGGGCGCACGCCGTCGCCGTGGCGGCGGGCCCCGAGGCGTACACCGAGTCCGACGCGGTGCCCCGGAGCGTGGAGGCGGCCATGCTCGCGCGGTTCAGCGGGCGGAAGATCCTGCTCACCACCAAGGACGGACGGCTCGTCTGCATAGCCCCCGGCAGTCAGCCGGACGTCCTGCGGTACTTCGCCAAGCAGGCCCACGCCGCGACGGACGGCCACCAGGTGGCGGTGGGCCGCCCGCACCGCGGCCCCGGAGGGGTGGTCCACTCCTACGACGAGGCGCTGGACGCCCTCGACCTGGCCCAGCGGATGAGCCTGGACGAGCCCGTCCTGTACGCGGCCGACCTGCTGGTCTATCCGGTGCTGACCAGGGACCGGCAGGCGATGGCCGATCTGGTGCGCAGCGAGCTCGGCCCGCTCAGGGAGGCGCGGGGCGGGGCGGAACCGCTGCTGCGGACGCTGTCGGTGTACTTCGACGCGGGCTGCGTCGCCGCCGAGACGGCCCGCCGGCTGTCGCTCAGCGTGCGCGCGCTGACGTACCGGCTGGAGCGGATACACCAGCTGACCGGATCCGATCCGTCCGACCCGATGCACCGCTACACCCTGCAGACCGCGGTGATCGGCGCCCGGCTGCTGGACTGGCCGGCGAAGGAGCTGTGACCGCGGCCCGGGGCGCCCGCCGCGACGGCCTGACGCCCCGGCGGGCGAGGCGGGCCCGGAGGCCGCGATGGCGCGGGTGGCCTGACACCCCGGGGCGAGACCGGCCCGGGTGGCCGCGGTGGTCTGACGCCCCGGGCGGCCGAGGCGGACACCGCGCCCCGGCGGACACCGCGCCTCGGCGGACGCCGCGCTCCGCGGGTGTGCGGCCGGCCGGGCCGCACACCCGCGGGTCGTGCCCTACAGGTCGAACTCGTGCGGCGGCAGGTCCAGCGCGAAGCACGCCTCGCGCACCACGGCCTGCTCGGACGCGTCGAAGTCCCCGTCGGCGCCGCCGATCACGATGCCGATCTGGATGACGGCACGCGCCTCGGCCGGCTTCTTCTTGGCCTTGGCGATCTCCTGGAGCACGCTGACCTTGCCGAAGGCGAAGTCGGCCGTCAGCTTGTTCACGTAGTCGTTGAACCGCCGCTGGAGGTCGTCCGCGGGGAAGTTCTGCAGCACGTCGTTCGTGGCGATCAGGGTGGCGACACGCTGCCGCTCGGACGGGTCGATGGAACCGTCGGCGGCGGAGACCAGGGCGCACATGGCCATGCTCGCGTCCCGGAACGCCCCGCTCTTCAGGTCGTTCTTCTTCGCCTCCAGCTGCGTCTGCATCGTCGACGCGGATTCCTTGATCCGATCCCAAAGCGCCATGCCGTCTCCCTGTGGTGTGTTGCCTGTGCTGCGGTGACCGGTCGAACTCTACAGATGTGTAGAAGAACCCGGGGCGGACACCGGCCGCACGGCGTGCGACGGGTCGGTAATCGGCCACTCAGTAGGATGCGGCGGATGAACAGGCCCACAGGTACGGACGACGGCGGCACCCGGGAGGGACCACGCCTGCCCCGGCGCGCCCAGGGACAGCTGGAGTCCCAGGTCCTGACCGTGCTGCGCTCGGCGGGCGGTCCGGCCACGGCCGGCTGGGTGCAGGAGCACCTCGACGGCGGCCTCGCCTACACCACGGTCATCACGATCCTCTCCCGGCTCTACGCGAAGAAGGCCGTGACCCGCACCCGGCAGGGCCGTTCCTACGTCTGGACCCCGGCCTCCGACGAGGCCGGCCTGGCGGCCCTGCGCATGCGCCGCGTCCTGGACGGCGAACGGGACAGGGAGGCCGTCCTGGCCCGGTTCGTCTCCGCGCTGTCCCCCGGCGACGAGGCCAGGCTGCGCGCCCTGCTCTCCCGTGCGGCCGACCACCCCGACGGGGGTCCGCCCCGCCCGGACGGCCCCGACGACCCCGGCGGGGGCGACTCCACGGCTGCGGAAGGCTGAGAGCCACCACGATGGGCGTCTTCGTCTACCTGCCACTCGTCCTGCCGCTCACCGCGCTGCCCATGGCGCGCCTCGCCGAACAGCACCTGCACCCCAGGAGCGCAACCCGCCTGCTCGCCGTCACCGGCTCGACGCTGGCGCTGTGCAGCACCCTGTGCCTGGCCCTGCTCATGGTGGTCGGCACGGCCCAGCTCCCCGGCAACCCGCTGCCCGACGGCTGGTCGGACCCGGAGGTGCGCGCCGCGGTGCCGTTCGAGGAGAAGGCCGGGCTGATCGCGATCGGCGTCCTCGGAGCGGTGCTGACGGCCTGCGGCAGCACCCTGCTGCGGCACCGCAGGGCCCGGATCCGCGCCGCCCACGCGCTGCGGCCCGCGGCGGACCGGGAGACCGGGGGCGACCTCGCGGTCGTCCCGTCACCCGATCCGTTCGCGTACGCCTTACCGGGCGGGCGCCGGCACTCCGGGCGGGTGGTCGTCTCCACCGCGATGATGGAGTGCCTGGACGCCCGGGAACGACGGGCGCTCGTCGCCCACGAACGCGCCCATCTGACCGGACGTCACCACCGCTATCTGCTGGCGACCCAACTGGCGGCGCGGGCCAACCCGTTCCTCGTGCCGCTGCGCACCTCGGTGGCGTACAGCACCGAACGCTGGGCGGACGAGGAGGCGGCGTACGCGGTCGGCAGCCGCCGGGACGTCGCCACCGCCGTCGGCAAGGCGGCCCTGTTCTCCCACCGCGAGCCGGGGCCCGCCGTCCTCCCCGGCTTCGCGGAGGCGGCGGGCCCGGTGCCGCGCCGGGTCGCCGCCCTGCTCGACCCCGAGCCCTCGGCCGGGCTCTGGCCCCCGGCCTCGGCGCACCTGGCCGTGGCGGCGGTGACCGCGACGGCGGGGACGGCCGCCTCGGCGCTGTCGTCGCTCAACGCGACGGTGACGCTCGTCGGCATCCTCCACGCGGCCACCCCGCTCTGACCCCCGGGGCCTTCGGCCGCGACCCCTCGGCGGATCAGTCGGAGTCGCGCCCGGCGTGCTCCGGCGTGAGGTCGTCGTGCGACGGCATCGGGCCCTCGTCCACGACGGCCGGCTTCTTGCGCTTGCCGGCCAGCACCCCCTGGAGCTTCGAGGCGACCGGCTCCGTCCACCGCGCGGTGAGCGGTCCGACGATCACCAGGATCAGCACGTACGCGGTCGCGATGGGCCCGATCCGCGGTTCCGTCGCCACCGCCAGACCGGCGATGACGATCGAGAACTCCCCGCGCGCGACGAGGGTGCCGCCGGCGCGCCAGCGGCCCCGCGGCCCGATCCCGGCCCGCCGGGACGCGTACCAGCCGGTGCCGATCTTCGTGAAGACCGTGACGAGCGCCAGCAGCGCCGCCGGAAGCAGCACCGGCGGGATCTCGGCGGGGTCGGTGGACAGTCCGAAGAACACGAAGAACACCGCGGCGAACAGGTCCCGCAGCGGCGTCAGCAGCTTGCGCGCGCCCTCCGCGACCTCACCGGAGAGGGCGATGCCCACGAGGAACGCCCCGACGGCCGCGGACACCTGGAGCTGCTGGGCCACCCCGGCGACCAGGACGGTGAGTCCGAGGACGACCAGCAGCAGCATCTCCGGGTTGTCCGAGGACACCGCGCGGCTGATGAGACGGCCGTGACGCAGCGCCAGGTACAGCACGAAACCGACGGTGCCGAGCGCGATCAGCAGCGCGATGCTCCCGCCGGCCAGGCCGACGCCGGCCAGCATCGCCGTGAGCAGCGGCAGGTAGACGGCCATGGCCAGGTCCTCGATGACGAGGACACCGAGGATGACGGGCGTCTCGCGGTTGCCGAGCCGGCCCATGTCCGTCATCACCTTGGCGATCACGCCCGAGGACGAGATCCAGGTGACCCCGGCGAGGGCGACGGCCCCCACCGGTCCCCACCCGAGCATCAGACCGGCGGCCGCCCCGGGGGTCGCGTTGAGGACGAAGTCGACGGCCCCGGACGGGTACTGCGTCTTGAGACTGGTGACGAGCTCGGAGGCGCTGTACTCCAGGCCGAGCAGGAGGAGCAGCAGGATGACGCCGATCTCCGCCCCGATGGCGGTGAACTCCTCGCTGGCGCCGAGCGGCAGCAGACCGCCCTCCCCGAACGCGAGACCGGCCAGCAGGTAGAGGGGGATCGGTGAGAGGCCTATCCGCCCGGCGAATCTGCCGATGATGCCGAGCCCCAGGATGACGGAGCCCAGCTCCACCAGCAGTGCAGTCGTGTCGTGCACGGTCAGCCCTCCGCAATGATCTCGGAGAGCGTGTCGACGCCCTCACGCGTTCCTACAACTACGAGCGTGTCGCCGATGGCCAGCCGGAAGTCCGGACCGGGCGACGGGTGCGCGCTGTGCGTGCGCAGGACCGCCACGATCGAGGCACCGGTCCGCGTCCGCGCCCGGGTGTCCCCGAGCAGCCGGCCGCCGTACGGGGAGCGGGTGCCGAGCGGGATGTGCTCGGTGACCAGGTCGATCCCCTCGGTCCGCACCGCGTCGATGGGCGCCGCGTCGATGAGGTGCGCGAGCCCGGTGGCCTCGGTGGTCGTCAGGGGTACCGAGAGCAGGCACGAATCTGGGTCGTCCTTCTCGTAGAACCCCAGGAAGCGGCGCCCGTCGTGGTGCACCACCACGGAGATGTGCTGGCCCGACTCGGTGGTGTAGTCGTACTGGACGCCGACTCCTGGCAGCGACGTGCGGTGCGTTCCCATGGCTTCCTCCCGAGGTGTGCGGCGGCGGGGCGACGCTTTTGATCATCTCTTTAGTCGCCCATTACCTTATCCGGCCGAGCAAACCACCCGGATGGGCGCAGGCCGGGGCAGGCCGGAAAGGGACGCCGCGGGGCGCGGACCGGCACCGGACGCGGCCGTCCCCGCACACGGCCCGGTGCGGGGTGGTGTGCGGGGACGGCGGAGGAGGGTGCGCCCGTGCGCGGGCGCGCGGCCGGTTGCGGTGCTAGCGCGCGAACCGGGCGCGGACGGTCTTGCCCGCTCCCGGGCCGGGCGTGACGGTCAGGGCCTGGCTGAGGCGGCGGACCATGTGCCAGCCGAAGCCCCCGGTCGCGCCGTCCAGGTCCGGGGTCCGTCCGTGCGGGCGGACCGGGCTGGGGTCGCTGACCGCGGCGGTCACCGTGCCGGGGCCGGCGGAGAGGCGCAGGGTGAACCGGCCGCCGCCGTGCCGCAGCGCGTTCGTGACCAGTTCGGAGACGACCAGCACGAGGGTGTCCGCCAGGTCCGGATCGGGCGCGGGGGAGAGGCGGTCGGTGAACGTGCGGGCCGCCTTGCGGGCCCAGTGGACGCTCTCCGTGCTGTCGCCCCGGACCACGGACCGCGCTGCCGACGCCGAGGTGTCGGGGATCGTCGTGTGAGTCATGCGCGTCCACCTCGCTTGGATCGGTTCTCCACTCGTGCCTGGACGCATCTCCTGCCCGCTCGGGCGGTTTCTACTACTCCGGTCCACGGACGAGTGGTGGATCGCGTCGTGCTGACGGCAGAAGTGCGCCGTCGAGGCCCGCAGAAAATCTGTCGTGGCGACTGTAGACATCCGCCGTCCCCCGGCATAACGTCGACCTCGTCGCAGGAGATCGGCAAGGCCCGGCGGAGAGCCGGGAGCCGGCTCGTGCCACACGCAGGACGGTGCGGTGGTGGAGTTGCGGAGCCACGGTGTTCGCAGGACGGCGACGGGACTGACGACCGGACCGGACGGCCGCACGACGAGGGGCCGTCACCGCAGGTGCACGGAGAGCGGGCGCTCCGGTGAGCGCTCCTGAGGGAGAACGGAGGAGTCCGACACCATCGGGATCTCCCGGGCGGAGCGGTCGGTGCCCGGGTACGGCAGGCATCGAGAGGCAGGTGGTCTCGGGTCACGCAGACGCGATCCCCGCACCCCCGCCCCGGAGACGGGCGGACGTGCGGACACGGCAGGCCGGCGCGGTACCGGCGCCGGCGGATGGTGTAGCAGTTTCCTTCGGGGCCTCGGTGCCGCTCGGCACCGAGGCCCCTCGTGCGTTCCGGAGGACCGGCGGCGGACACGGAGGTGCCCGGCCGGTGGTGGTCTCCGGCCGGGCACACGGTCGGGCGGGGTCAGTCCTTGATCTCGATCTTCTCGCCGTCGGCCGCGGGGGCCGGTGCGGGGACCGCCGGCGCGGTGGCGCCCGCCTTGCCCTGCAGGTTCCTCAGCAGCGCGGCCAGGTCCACGCCCGTGGTGGAGTTGAGGAGCTCCAGCCCCTGGGTCACGTTGTCGGCCACCGTGCGGGACAGCTGGCCGGCGCCGTCGGTGGAGATGACCGTCATCTTGTCGATGGCGCTCAGCGGCTCGGACGCCTTGGCGACGACCTGCGGGAGCACCTCGACCAGCATCTGCAGGACGGCCGCGTCGCCGTACTGCTTGAACGCGTCGGCCTTCTTCTGCATGGCCTCGGCCTCCGCGGCCCCCTTCGCGGCGATGGCGGCGGCCTCGGACTCGCCCTCGATGCGTACGGCGTCGGCGAGGGCCGAGCGGTGCAGCTTCTCGCCCTGGCCGGTGAGGCGGGAGCGCTCCGCGTCCGCCTCCGCCTCCTTGACCTGGGCGATCCGGCGGGCCTCCGCCTCCTGCTCGGCCTGGTAGCGGGCGGCGTCCGCGGGCTTGCGGACCTTGGTGTCGAGCTCGCGGTCGGTCAGCGCGGCCTGGCGCTCGGCCACCTTCTCCTGCTCGCTGAGGACCTCCTGCTGGCGGGCCGCCTCGGCGAGGGGGCCGGCCGCGTTGGCCTTGGCGGCGGCGGCTTCGGTCTCGGCCTTGATCTCGGCCTGCTTGAGGTAGAAGGTCCGCTCGGCGACGGCGATCTCCTCGGCCGCCTTCAGCCGGGCCTGCTCGGAGGCACGGCGGGCGATGGCCTCGGCGATGTCGGCCTCCTGCTTGGCGCGGGCAGCCTCGGGACGGCCGAGGTCCTCCAGGTAGGAGCCCTCGGTGGTGATGTCCTGGATCTGGAAGGCGTCCAGGATGAGGCCCTGGCCGGAGAGGCTGGCCTCGGCCTCCTCGGCGACCTGCCCGGCGAACGCGGCGCGGTCGCGGATGATGTCCTCGACGGACATGCGGCCGACGATGGCGCGGAGGGCCCCGGACAGCACTTCCTGGGTGAAGCCGACGATGCCGTTCTGCTGCTGGAGGAAGCGCTGGGCCGCGGCCCGGATCGCGTCCTCGCTGCCGCCGACCTTGACGATCGCGACGCCTTCGAGGTGGGACTTCACGCCGCGCAGGGTGACGGCGCCGCGCACGGCGACCGGGATGTGCCGGCTGGAGAGGTCCAGGGTGAACTTCTGCTGGACGAACGGCACGACGAAGACGCCGCCCCCGACGACGACCTTCTGACCGCTGTTGTCGATGCTGGTGCGCCCGGTCACCGGGTCGGTGGACTTCTTGCCGCGGCGGCCCGTGATGATGAAGGCCTGGCTGGGCCCGGCGACCTTGTAGCGCGTGATCACGGCGAGCGCCAGGAGTGCGACGAGTACGACGACTCCGACGACGGCGATCATGACTGGACTCATGAGTGGTGTCCCCCTTGCCCTCCCGACGGGACGGCGGTGTGTGCGGCTGTACGACTCTCGGACAGACGGATGGCTCGGTGGTGATCAGCGTTCGACGGGACGGACGGTGACCGAGGTGGTCGAGAGGGTGGCCTCCACCCAGATCTCGGCCCCGCGCTCGACCGGGACGGCGCTCTTCGCGGCGAACTTCACGGTCTGGCCCGCGAGTCGCAGCAGGACCTCGCCGTAGCCGTCGGCCGGGATCGGCGTGACGACCGATCCCGAGGTGCCGACGAGGTCCTCGCCGCGCGGGGTGGCCGTGGTCTGGTCCCTCATCAGGGCCGCGCTCAGCCTCCAGGTCAGCCAGCCGGCGACGACGCCCGCCACGGCACCGGCCGCGACGGCCACCGGGGTGCCGACGTCCGTGGTGCCGAGGACGATCGCGCCGCCGAAGCCGAGCATCGAGAGGAAGCCGGCGATGACCGGCAGGGACAGCAGGCCGTCGAAGAGGCCGTTCAGCAGCCCGCCCAGCGCGTCACCGAGGAGACCTTCGAGGATTCCGTCGAAGATCAGGGAGAGGACCAGAAGAACGATTCCCGCAATGCCGAGACCCAGGAATACCGTCACGTGATCACTCCCCCGGTGTTCGGAAATCCCCCGAAATGTTTCCGTCGAACTGGCTGAATGGTCCCATACGGCGCTCTCCGGTGGTACTGCCGGAGTCCGGCAGTCTTCGCGGCGTCCTGATGCCGGAAGGCCGCGCGGAGAGGCGTCGGGAGGGCGGAACGCGGCACCGGGGGAAGGGGCGGCAGCTGTCCACACCCTGTGGACCGTCCTCGGTGCCGCGCGGCCCGGGACCGCGGGCCGGCCGCGCGGTGCGGGAGGGCCCGGCCGCCCCTCCGGCGGAGCCGCTCTCCCGCCGTCGGCGCGTGCGACCCATCCCCGCGCCCTCCGGCACCGAATACCGGGCAGGGCGAGGGCGCCGGAGCCCGCGCCACGATCTGGAGGTACGTGTTGTCCGGACGACCGCCCTCGGCAGCGGTGCTCATCCTGCACGGTGGCTACGAGACGGGCCTGGAGGCGCCGCCGCCCGGAGTCCTGAACCTGCCCGGCCTGCGCATGCTGCCGGTCGCGCGCGCCGTGTCCCGCGCGGTGCGCGCGGACGGCGGCGTGCACGTGCGGCGGGTCCGCTACACCCACCGCGGCTGGAACGGCTCCCGCGCGGACCCGCTGCACGACGTCCTGCGGGAGCTCGACGCCCTGCGGGCCGAGGCGGGCGACGTCCCGGTGGTGCTGCTCGGCCACTCGATGGGCGCCCGGGCCGCCCTCCACGCCGCGGGCCATCCGCTGGTCCGCGCGGTCGTCGGGCTCGCCCCGTGGTGCCCGCCCGGCGACCCGGTGACGCAGCTCGCGGGCCGCGACGTGGTCCTGCTGCACAGCACCCGGGACCGGATCACCAGCCCCCTGGCGTCCCAGTCGCTCACCGCCCGGGCACGCCGTGCCGGCGCCCGTACCTGCCTGGTGACGATCCCGGACAGCGACCACGCGATGATCCGCCGGGCCCCGGTCTGGCACCGGCTGTCGGGGCTGCTGGTCACCGGGCTGCTGGGGACGGCCCCGCTGCCCGGCCCGGTCGGGGCGGCGTTCGCCCTGCCGCCGGACGCCACGGCCTCCGAGGGCACCCTGTCCGTGGACGGCCTCGACACCGGGGCGCCGCACCCGCCGGGATGCGGGGCGGTGCGCTCCGGCAGAGGATGAGGGTCCGGACGCCGGTCCGCCGGGCCGGCCGTCCCGCACCCGCCGGGGTACGCATCCCTCTGGAGGCTCCTGTGCCGGCCGACGAGCACGCCGACCCGTCCCCCGTCGACGTGCCGGCGCTGGACGCGCTGCTCGGCGGGAGCCCGGCCGGGGTGGCGGTGTTCGACGAGGAGCTGCGCTACGTCTACGTGAACCCGGCCCTCGAACGGCTCGACGGCGTGCCCGCAGCCGCGCACCTGGGCCGGACCATCGGGGAGGTGCTGCCGGACATCGACATCCGGCTGGAGGACCTGCACCGGGTGCTGGCCGACGGGCGGCCCCGCGAGATCACCACCAGCGGCCAGACCCGGGTGGAGTCCGCCGTGAAGCGGCGCTACTGGCGCGGCACCTGCCACCGCCTCCAGGAGGACGGCCGGGTCCGGGGAGTGGTCGTGATCGTCCAGGAGATCACCGCCACCCGGATCGAGCGGGAGGAGCTGCTGCGGGCCAGGAGCTACCTGACGCTCCTGGACAACGCCGCCGTCAGCATCGGTACGACACTCGACGTGCCGACCACCTGCCAGGAGCTCGCGGAGTTCGTGGTGCCCGTGATGGCCGACGTCGCCGTCGTGGAGATGATCCCCGTGGCCGACGGGCGCACCCGGCGTGAACCACCGCCCGGAGTGCTCCGGCTGCGGCGGACCGGAGTCGCCGCCGTCCCCGCGCTCACCGGCGGGACGGCCCGGTTCGGTGAGGCCGGGACGGACGTCGACCACCAGGAGGACGAACCCGTGCCCCGCTGCCTGGCCGCCGACGCACCGGTGCTCGTGAACCTGAGCGGGGACGAACGGACCGGCGGCTCCGCACCCGCTCCCGAGCGGGCCGCCGCCTACCGCGCGATCGGTCTGCACTCGGCGGTCGTCGTCCCGCTCACCGCGCGGGGACACCCGCTGGGGACGCTCAGTCTGCTGCGGGCCGGGTCCTCGCCGCCGTTCACCGAGGGGCTGGACGTCGTCGTCGCCCGGACGCTCGCGGGCCGCGCCGCGGTCGACCTGGACCACGCCCTGCGCTACACCCACGAGCACCGCATCGCCGGGGAGCTCCAGCGGTCCCTGCTCTCCGAGCCCCGGAGCCCGAACCCGGGCATCGAGATCGCGTCGCTCTACCTGCCCGCGGGCGACGGCGCGCTGGTGGGCGGTGACTGGTTCGACGCGATCCCGCTGACGGGGGGACGCCATCTGAAGGTGATGGGCGACGTGATGGGCCACGGGGTCGACGCCGCGGTCGCCATGAGCAACTACCGCTCGATGCTGCGCATCATGGCCGAGGAGGACCAGCCGCCGCACCGCATTCTCGAACGCCTCGACAAGGCGGTGGAGGACTCCGGCCTGGACCGGGCGGCGACCTGTCTGGTCGCGGTCGTCGACCGGCGCGAGGGGGTCTGCGAGGTGGCCAGTGCGGGGCATCCGCCGCCGGTGTTCATCGACCCCGGGGCGCCCGCGGCACGGATGCCGCCACTGGAGGTGGGGCCCCCGCTGGGGACGGGCTTCGGCGGGTACCGGACGACGGTGGTCCCCTGCGGCCCCGGGACCGTGCTGTTCATGTACACCGACGGGCTGGTGGAGCGGCGGGACGAGGACATCGACGTCTCGCTCGAGCGGCTCACCCGGCTCACCCTGCCGGCGAGCGGACGGCTGGAGGACCTGCTGGACGAGGTCGTGGACCGGTACGCGGACACGGCCGAGGACGACATCGCGGTGCTCGTCTCGCGGAGCCGGGGCTGCTGAACGCCCGGTGCCCGCGGCGGCGTTCGCACGGGACCGGGGGGCGGGGCCTTCCCCGGGGCGTTGTCGGTGGCCGGTGCGACGATGCCCGGCATGGAACCTCTGCTCCTCACCGACATCGAAGACGCCGTCCGCCGCAGCTGGGGCGCGGACACGACCACCCCCGTGCACCGGCCGCACTGGGATCCGGGGAATCCGGCCCGCGACCAGTGCGGCGTCACCGCCCTGGTGATCCACGACCTGCTGGGCGGCGAGCTGCTGCGCGGAGAGGTGCGGGTCGACGGCGAGCGCGTCGACCACCACTGGTGGAACCGCCTCGACGCGGGCCTGGAGATCGACCTGACCCGCGAGCAGTTCGCCCCGCGCGAGAGCGTGACCGGCGGTGTCCCCGTCGAGCGGCCGGCGGAGATCGTGCGGCTCCGCGAGGAGTACGAGCTGCTGCGGGCCCGGGTGCTGGAGACACTGCGCAACCGCCCCCGGGCGGAGGCGGTCTGAGCGAGCCGGCGGGAGGGTGCTCCCGCCGGTCAGCCGGCGGACCGCCGGGAGCGCCCGCGCAGCCGGCGCAGCACGAGCAGGGCGGACGTGACCAGGGGCAGCAGCCCCGCCACGGTGTTCGCGGTGGTCAGCCTGTCCCGGGTCCCCCGGGTCCTGCGCAGCTGCCGGGCGGTACGGACCACGGCGGCCGCGCTGCCGCCCAGACTCAGGAGCAGGCCGGCCGTGGAGTTCGCGGGTTTCCTGGGCATCCGGGTGCCTCCGGTTGCATCGCTGCGCGGTCCCCCGGTCCACGTAACCGGCTCCCGGACGGGTCCGCAATCCGGGCGGCCGGAGCCGTCCGGCCCGGCCGGCCGCGCCGCGGTGCCCGAGGCCGCCGGGGCGGCGGGCACCGCGCGGTGGTCCGGTCCCGCGGGTCAGGCGAAGAGGAAGCCGGCGGCCGTCGCGGCCCCCGCGGCCGCTCCCGCGACCGTCTGGGCCACCGAGTGGTAGCCCAGCGCCACCCGGGACCAGCACACCGCGAGCGCCGCCGCGCCCGCGCACAGCCACCACGGGGAGTGCGCGGCACAGAGGAGCGCGACCACGGCCGAGGCGACCGCCGAGTCGACCGAGATCTTCCAGAACGCGTTGACCGCCAGCAGCACGGTCGTCATGACCCAGAGGGAGATCATCGCGAGCAGGACGGCGCGGGGCGCACCGCCCAGCACCATGATCACGACGCCGGTGCCGAGCGAGCCCAGGATCACCAGGAAGATCGGGGCCCGCTGGGTCCGGTCCACGACGTGCCGGTCGCCCCAGGTGCCGCGCGCACGTTCCCACTCGATGTAGCCGGCCGGGACGAGGCCGGCGCAGACGGCGCCGAGCAGGCCCCACGGGAGGCCGGTCCAGTCACCGGCCGCGACCGCACCGAGGACGAGCATGCCGACGAGCAGGACGTTGCGGGGCTGCAGGACGTCCGTGACGGTGCGGGCCACCGCGGTGGTGCGCGTGCCGCTCATGCCGTGTGTGCTCCAGTCCCGCGCGACGACCCGGCCGGGCGTCGACGTAGCCCTTCACGACGGGGGATGCGTGAAGGGCTACCCGTGCAGTATGACCGGTCGCAGGTCGCCCGACAACTGACCGATCGGTCAGCCCTGTTGGGGCGTCAGAGGGGTCCGCGGAGACCTCGCGCCGGCCGTCCCGCCGCACCCGCCGGGGCGCCGGAGCCCACCGGACCGCGGAAACCTGGTCCGGTGGCAATAGACATGACCTACCCCTACGCCTAGGGTTTCTGGTGCAGCCAGGTCATATCAGTGGCCCGGTGCGCAGCAGAAGAGGTGCAGATGCCCCCGGAATCCCCGTCGCGTGCCGGCGACCGTCTCGACGACGACGACTACCCCGCGTACACCATGGGGCGGGCCGCCGAGATGATCGGTGCGACGCCAGGCTTCCTCAGGGCCATCGGCGAGGCCCGTCTGATCACGCCGTTGCGCTCGGAGGGCGGTCACCGCCGCTACTCCCGCTACCAGTTGCGCGTCGCGGCGCGGGCGCGCGAGCTGGTCGACGCCGGGACCCCGATCGAGGCGGCCTGCCGCATCGTGATCCTGGAGGACCAGCTGGAGGAGGCGCTGCGCCTCAACGAGGAGCTGCGGCGGCCGGCGGACGGCGACGGCGGCGCCGGTTCCTGAGCGGCGTACGGCGGCATATCTGTTTCGGCCGGCACAGAAATACGCGTAATGAGCGGTGAGAGTTTATGCCGTTCGCGGCTGAGTGGTGGCGCGGTGATATGCCCTGCGCCGCGCTTGTGGCCGAATCGTGCTACGGTTGATCCAGTTGCAGTTGTGGTTCCCAAAACTTCGAGTGCGCTCACCGTCATCGTTTCGGTGGGGGCACTTCTGTATTTCCGGTCTTTTCCGGACGGGGCAATCATTTGCGGCGACGTAGGGCCCGCACGGTGTGGGCCCACGGGCAACGCCCCGAAGGAGATATGACATGGCTACCGGTACCGTGAAGTGGTTCAACTCGGAAAAGGGCTTCGGCTTCATCGAGCAGGACGGCGGCGGCGCTGACGTGTTCGCCCACTACTCGAACATCGCCGCCCAGGGCTTCCGCGAGCTGCAGGAAGGCCAGAAGGTGAACTTCGACGTCACGCAGGGCCAGAAGGGCCCGCAGGCCGAGAACATCACCCCCGCCTGATCCTCAGGACGTACGGCGAAGCCGGGGCCCGCACCTTGGGGTGCGGGCCCCGGCTCGTTGTGTTTTTCCCCGGCCGCGCCGGGGCCGCCGCACCGATCGGGACGATTCCCGGTGCGCGCGGTTCGTGGCGCGGCGGTCGTATGCAGTCATGATGAAGTGCCGAATTCGGATCGTTATTCCGATGGTCGGGCATTGTTCTTCTTTATTTCATCGGCTCGTTCTTGCGATTCTTGGCGCCGTACCTGGCTGCAGCCGCCCGGAAAGAATCCCTCGACACGTGCCATTCGAGGGAAGGGTTCTCCGGATGAACCGCGATCGCACCGCTCGCACGAATGACCGATTTTCTCGGACCCGCTCCGGCGGGTCCGCCGGCAGCCGCACCGCCAACGGGTTCCGCTCGGCGGGGTCGGGTCGGCCGGGCGCCCCCGGGGCGCAGGGCCGCTCCGGCGGACCGCGGCGCTCCGGCGGCCACGGCCGCCGTCCCTCCGCCGTCACGGGGGAGTTCGCGCTGCCCGTGACCATCACCCCCGCTCTCCCCGCCGCCGAGTCCTTCGCGGACCTGGACATGCCGGAGCCCCTGCTGGCGGCGCTGGCCTCGCAGGGTGTGTCGGTGCCGTTCCCCATCCAGGCGGCGACGCTGCCGAACTCGCTCGCCGGACGGGACGTCCTGGGCCGGGGCCGCACCGGTTCGGGCAAGACGCTCGCCTTCGGGCTGGCCCTGCTCGCCCGGACCGCGGGCAGGCGCGCCGACGCACGCCGTCCGCTGGCCCTGGTCCTGGTGCCCACCCGGGAGCTGGCCCAGCAGGTCACCGACGCACTCACCCCGTACGCCCGCTCGCTCCGGCTCCGGCTCGCCACGGTCGTCGGCGGTATGTCGATCGGCCGCCAGGCCAGCGCGCTGCGCGGGGGCGCCGAAGTCGTGGTGGCCACCCCGGGCCGGCTCAAGGACCTGATCGAGCGGGGCGACTGCACGCTCGACCGGGTCTCCGTCACGGTGCTCGACGAGGCCGACCAGATGGCCGACATGGGCTTCATGCCGCAGGTCACCGAGCTGCTGGACCAGGTCGGCCCCGAGGGGCAGCGGATGCTGTTCTCGGCCACCCTGGACCGCAACGTCGACCTGCTGGTCCGCAGGTACCTGCACGACCCGGTCGTCCACTCGGTGGACCCCGCCGCCGGCGCGGTGACGACGATGGAGCACCACGTGCTCTACGTCCAGGGGGCCGACAAGTACGCGACCACCACCGAGATCGCCGCCCGGGAGGGCCGGGTGATCATGTTCCTGGACACCAAGCACGCCGTGGACAAGCTCACCGACCACCTGCTGAACAGCGGTGTGCGGGCGGCCGCGCTGCACGGCGGGAAGTCGCAGCCGCAGCGCACCCGCACCCTGGACCGGTTCAAGACCGGTCACGTCACGGTGCTGGTCGCCACCAACGTCGCGGCCCGCGGCATCCACGTCGACAACCTCGACCTGGTCGTCAACGTCGACCCGCCGAGCGACCACAAGGACTACCTGCACCGCGGCGGTCGTACGGCGCGCGCGGGGGAGTCCGGCAGCGTCGTCACGCTGGTGCTGCCCAACCAGCGCCGCGACATGACCCGGCTGATGGCCGACGCCGGGATCACGCCGCAGGTCGCCCAGGTCCGCTCCGGCGAGGCCGAGCTGAGCCGCATCACGGGGGCCCAGGCGCCGTCCGGGGTGCCCGTGGTGATCAGCTCGCCGGTGACCGAGCGCGGCAAGGGGGGCGGCAACGGCTCCCGCCCCCGCGGCCGGCGCGGTGCGCGTCCGGGCCAGGGGCGCCGCTCCAACGCCGGTACGCCGACGCCGGAGGCGCGGGCCGCCGCGGCCCAGCGCCGGACGAACAAGGCCGCGTAACCCGTCGGGCCGCACGCCCGGCCGTCACCGCACCCCCGAGACCTCCCGGTCCGGGGGTGCGGTGCGTCCCCCCTCGGGCTCAGGGGGTGAGGACCAGCTTCCCGGTGGTCCGGCGCGCCAGCAGGTCCGCATGGGCGCGCCCGGCTTCGGCGAGCGGGTAGCTGCCGCCGGTGACGGGCTTCAGGCGGCCCGCCGCGGTCAGCGCGAAGAGCTCCGCGAGGGGTCCGCCGACCGCGTCGGGGGCGGCGAGGGCGGGGCGCAGCCAGAACCCGGTCACGGAGGCGTTGAGGCGTCCGAGCCGGGCCGGGTCCACCGGGGTGAAGCCGGTGCGCGCGGCGTTCCCGTACGTCACCAGCCGGCCGAAGGACGCCAGGGAGTCCAGGGCCAGGTCGAAGAGTTCCCCGCCGACGGCGTCCAGGACGACGTCCGCCTTCTCCGCGAGGGGATAGGCGACCACCCCGTCCGCGCCGAGGTCCAGGGCGAGCCGCTCCTTGGCCGGGGTGGAGGCCTGCGCGAGCACCCGGCCCGCCCCGAACTCCCGGGCCAGCTGCACGGCGAGGCTGCCGACGCCGCCCGCCGCAGAGTGCACCACGACGCTCTCGCCCCGGCGCAGCCGCGCCGCGGACCGCAGCAGGTGCCAGGCGGTCAGCCCCTGGACCATGAGGGCGAGGGCCTGAGCCGCTTCCAGGTCCTCGGGGATGTCCAGGACGGCGGACTCCTTGGCGGTCACCTGCTCCGCGTACCCGTGCGAGACCCGGGCCAGCACCCGCCTGCCGTCCGGGGTGCGGCCCACGACCTCGCTGCCGGGCACGTGCGGCAGGGCGTCGGCGCCGAGGTAGGAGCCGTCCGTCTGGTGGGTGTCGGCGAAGTTCACCCCGGCGGCCTCGACGGTGAGCAGCAGCTCCCCGGGGCCGGGCACCGGGGAGGCCAGTTCCACGGGGCGGAGTACGTCGGGACCACCGAAGTGGTCGAACTGGATAGCGAGCATGTCGCACGGTACCGCGGGGCGTGCAGGGGTCCGGGGATCCGGTGGTCCCCGTCTGTTTTTTCTCAGGAAGAGGAGAGAAAAAAGCGCAAAAACAGCACAAACGGTATGTTTTTCTCGTCACTCCGGGCCGCGCCCGGCGGGTGCGGAGCGGGGCATATGCCGCGCAGGTGTGCACGCTCGTGCACACACCGCAGCCGGGGCGGATCCGGGCAGGACCGCACGGTACGAATCGGCCGTGGCCGTGGCCGGAACGTGCTGCCACACTGCGGCCATGAGCGATCTTCTCCACGACAGAGTCGTCCTGATCACCGGGGCGAGCAGCGGTATCGGTGCGGCGGCGGCACGGGTGTTCTCCGAGGAGGGCGCGACGGTCGTCCTGGCCGCGCGCCGGGAGGACCGGCTGGCCTCGCTGGTGGCGGAGCTGAAGGACAAGGGCGCCGAGGCCTCCTACGTCGTCTGCGACGTCACGGTCCCGCAGGACGCCGCGCGGGCCGTCGCCTTCGCGGTCGACACCCACGGACGGCTGGACTCCGCCTTCAACAACGCCGGGCTGGGAGGCGACCGCACCCCCCTCCACCTCATGGGCGACGAGGTCTACGACGCGGTCATGGACACCAATGTGCGCGGCACCTGGAACTGCCTCCGGCCCGAGATAGCGGCCATGCTGACGAACCCCGGTGGCGGCTCCATCGTGAACAACAGCAGCGTGGGCGGACTGGTGGCCATACCGGCGGCCTCGGCCTACATAGCCGCCAAGCACGCCGTCGTCGGCCTCACCCGGGCCGCCGCGGACGAGTACGCCCAGCAGGGCATCAGGGTCAACGCCGTCGCCCCCGGCACCACCCGCAGCGAGATCACGGCGGACTGGTTCGGGCGCAACCCGGGCCTGGAGGAGATGGTCAACGGCATGACGCCGCAGGGGCGTACGGCGGCACCCGAGGAGATCGCCCAGGCGGCCGCCTGGCTGCTCAGCGACCGCTGCCCCTTCCTCACGGGCACCGTCCTGCCGGTGGACGGCGGGTTCGTCAACCAGTAGGGCGCCCCGCCCGTCGTCAGCCGCGGGGTCCGCTCAGCCGGCTCCGGAAGACCGTCTCCCCGTCCTGGACCGCCGTGACGAGGACCGAGGTCTCTCCGGGGGCGGCGGGCAGGACCTCCGCCTCGATCCAGCAGGGGCGGTCGAACTCGGCGTAGCGCTCGAAGGCGCTGGTGACGGTGGTCGCCTCGAAGGGCGCCGGGTGCACGGCGGCGGTCGCGGCCTGGTGGGCCGCCTCCATGAGCGCCAGCCCCGGGACGTGGTCGACCGGGTGGTCGTACAGCACGGTGTCGTCCACGTCGTTGCGCAACCGCCAGTGGTGCGGGCCGTCACCGGCGGACAGGACCACGTCGACGGGGGCGGTCCGGCCGACGGTGCGCGGGTCGACCGGCGCGGGCAGCGGCCACGCGTTCCAGTCGACGGTGAAGTGCTCGCCGCGGAGCCGGCGGTAGACGCGTGTGGAGAGCCAGCCGAACTCGGAGTCCGCGCGGGCCACCAGGCGTCCGCCCTGGTGGATGCGGAATTCCATGTCGAGCGAACTGACCTTCCGGCCGCGCTCCTTGGCGTTCTTCACCGTGACCTCGACCATGATGTCGCTGGGCTCGCCGGCGGGCAGCCGGAACCCCGGGGCGACGGTGAAGTCGAAGTAGTTCAGCACGGTGTGATCGGAGAGCGGTGCGCCGTAGGCTGCGTGCGCGATGGTCAGACCGCTCTGCCGGACGGTCTGTGTGAGCATCCGCTGGTCGTAAGGGAGGCCGGAAGCCGGGGCCGGCCACCTCCCGGAGAGCGAGAACTCGCCATCTTCGTCACGCTGCCAGGAGGTGAGGAGCACCATGTCGGATCGTCCCAGGTGGACGTACTCCTTGTGGATACCGTTCCGCTCCCCGGCCGCCGTGAGCGGTGGGCGCGGAACGGAGGATATGTCGGGCACGACCCTCCCCGGACATGGCGCAAAATGGTTGTTACGGCGCTGATAGGATACCGGTTCACCGGTACTTTTTGAAGTAGCGTCATGCACGTTCAAAGGGGAGCGCGAGTTGGCACGACAGCAACGGGCGATCCGCACGCGTCGCATCTTTCTGCAAGCCGCCGCCGAGGTCTTCGACGAGCACGGCTACGACGCCGCCACCATCGCCGCCATCCTCGACCGGGCCGGTCTCACACGGGGTGCGCTCTACTTCCACTTCACGTCGAAGGAGGAGCTGGCCCGCGGTGTCCTCAAGGAGGCGGTGACCTCGGACGGGGTCACCCCGCAGACCTTCAAGCTGCAGGAATGGGTGGACACGGCGCTCCTGCTCGCCTACCGGCTGCCGCGGGAACCCATGCTCAGCGCCTCCATCCGGCTGTCCGTCGACCCGCGGGCGCGCACCCTCTTCGGCACCCGCTGGCCGGACTGGATCGCGCTCAACACCGAGATGCTGACCGAGGCCAAGGAGCGCGGCGAGCTCCTTCCGCACGTCGATCCGGAGGCCACCTCCAGGCTGGTCGTGGGAGCGTGGACCGGGGTGCAGCTGGTGACCGAGTCCATGGCCGAGCCGCCGGACCTGGTCGCCGAGATATCCGCACTCTTCGAGCTCATCCTCCCCAACAACGCGGTCCCCGGGGTGCTGGCCCGGCTCGACACCTCCCCGCACCGCGCGGCCCGGATCATGGAGCAGCAGGCGGTCGTCGCTTCCTGACCCCGTCCGCGGCGGCCTCCGCCGCACCGGCGCCGATCACCCGTTCGGGTGCGTGGTGCCTGCGACGCCGCTGGTCAGCACGCAGGGTGGCCCTATGTGGCTTCGCCGAACAGTCGTGTGCGCGGCGGTCGTGCCGCTGGCCTTCCTGGTCCTCCGGGACGCGCCGGTGCGGCTCGCCGGGCCCGAGCACGCCGCCGCGAAGCCGACGGCGCCGGCCGGGGTCCCGCGGCCCGCGATCGTCAGCCGGGCCCAGTGGCACGCGGACGAGAGCCTGGTGAAGGAGGACGCGGTCTACACGGGGGCGGTGAAGGCCGTCTTCGTCCACCACACCGGCCACACCAACGCGTACGACTGCGCCGACGCCCCCCGGATGCTCCGGGCGATGGAGGAGATGCACGTCCGCGGCGAGGGCTGGGACGACATCGGGTACAACTTCGTCGTCGACCGCTGCGGAACCGTGTACGAGGGCCGGGCGGGCGGGGTCGGACGCTCCGTGCGCGGGGCCCACGCCACCGGGTTCAACGCGCACAGTGTGGGGATCGCCGCCCTCGGCACCTTCGGCCCCGGGGTGCCGGTGCCGAAGGCGCTCATCGAGGGGATCGCGAGGGTCGGCGCGTGGAAGCTGGACCGGAGCATCGACCCCCGGGGCTTCGTGCGGATGGTCTCGACGAACGGCGAGAGCCTCTACGAGCGGGGCGAGGCGGTCCACCTGCACGCCGTGGCCGGGCACCGCGACACCTTCCGGACGTACTGCCCCGGCGAGGCGCTCTACGCACGACTCCCCGCGATCCGGGCCGAGATGGCCAGGCTGCGGGACCGGGCCCGGAAGCGCTGAGCGGCTATCCCGCGACGTACTGGGTGAGGACGGCCTGCACCTCGTAGATGTCGACGCCCTTGGTGAACGTCTTCTGGATCGGGGTCGCGGAGCCCGAGAGCCATATCTTGAGCTCGGCGTCCAGATCGAAGGTCCCCGCCGTCTCCACCGAGAAGTGCGTGATGCTCCGGTACGGGACGGAGTGGTACTCCACCTTCTTGCCGGTGATCCCCTGCTTGTCGACGAGGACGAGCCTGCGGTCGGTGAACAGGATCGTGTCCCGGATCAGCAGGTACGCGGCGTGCACCTGCTCCCCCTGCCCGAGGAGCCGCGCGTAGTCGCGCTGGGCCGCAGCCGGATCGACGGTGTGCGCGTTGCCGAACAGTGCCATGGAAGTCCCTCCACCCGAGTGAATGAGCGGGCGTCGATCGCGTCGAAGCCCTGAAAAAAGATTATCGGCGGCTTATCTGTTCATGCCCTTGCACATCTTCGAGCGCAGCGGAGGACATACCGTCATGCCGGCATCACCCCTCGCCAAGCGGCCCGTCGAAACGGTGCTCGCCCTTCTGCTCGTCCTCCTGAGCGTGCTCGGTCTCGCCGGCCGCAGCGCCGCGGACGCCCCGGCCCGGTCCTCCGCCGAGGTCCCCGCCCGGGCGGTGCCGGCCCAGGCCGCCCCCGCCCGCGCCGTCCTCGCGCCGACCGTCACGGCGGGCACCGACTGGGACCGCATCGCCGAGTGCGAGAGCAGCGGCCGCTGGAACACCAACACCGGCAACGGCTACCACGGCGGACTGCAGTTCGCCCCCTCCACCTGGCGCGCCTACGGCGGCCGGCAGTACGCACCGCGCGCCGACCTCGCCACCCGGTCCGAGCAGATCGCCGTCGGCGAGCGCGTCGCCCGCTCCCAGGGGATGGGCGCCTGGCCGACCTGCGGCCGCCTCGGTGCGAGCGGGTCCACCGGCCAGTCGTCGTCCTCTTCGTCCTCGGGCCAGTCCTCTTCCTCGGGTGCGTCCTCCGGTCAGTCCTCTTCCTCCTCCGGCGGTGCCGGACGGAGCGACACGGCCGGTTCGGCCTCCGGCCACGGTCCGGCCGGCCGCACGCACAGCGACGCGTCCTCGGGGAGCGGCTCGTCCGGCGGGACCTCGACCGGCAGCACCGAAGGCCGCCCGTCCGGCAGCGACGACCGCTCCGGCGACGACGGCGTGACGCGGTACTCCCAGGACCTCGCCGACGAGGACTCCTACGTCGTCGAGCCGGGGGACTGCCTCTCGGTGATCGCCGAGCGTGCGGACGTGTCCGGTGGGTGGCAGGCGCTGTACGAGCGGAACCGCCAGATCCTGGACCGGGGGCCGCACCTCATCTTCCCCGGTCAGCGTCTCGCCCTGACCGCCTGACCGCCTGACCGCCTGACCGCCTGACCGCCTGACCGCCTGACCCGCTGACTGCTTGGCCGTCCGGCAGTCCGGCTGCACGGGGCACGACGGTGCGGCGATCCGGCTGTCGCTCCTCACCTGCCGACGGAGCCCGTCCTCCGGACGGTGCGGGAGGCCTCGGACGACCCGGTCCCATGACTCCGGCACCCGGTGCGGTGACACGGACCCGGGCCCCAGAGCGGGACGACGATACCGAGGGTCTTGTGCCGCACCAGCACGGTCGCGACAGGGTGCTTGCAGTCCGGACACAGGTACTGCGCCCGCCGGCCGGTCTGAAGCTCGGTTCTGGCCATACCTCCACGGTAGTCCCGAGGAGGACGACGAACCGCTCCGCCGGCGTTCCGCCCCGGAGCCCCGCCCGATCGCAGCGACCCACCGGGCACCCCACGAGGGGCGCTCCGGGAACCCGGTGCCCCGCAACGGGACGACGCGCCGACGAAGGGATCACCCGGTCATGGCACGCGCACCGTCACCGGCGGCGGTCCTGCTCTCCGTCCACGCCGTCGTCCTCGACACGGACGGTGTGATCACCGACTCCGCTCCGACGCACGCCGCCGCCTGGAAAACGGCCTTCGACGCCTGCCTGGCCCTGCACGAGGGCCAGCCGCCCTTCGACGAGGTGGAGGAGTACCGCCGGCACGTCGACGGCAGAGCGCGCCGGGACGGTGCCGCCGCCCTCCTCGCGTCCCGGGGCCTCGTCCTCCCCGAGGGCAGCCCCGACGACCCGCCGGGCACCGGGACCGTGTCGGCCGTCGCCGCCCGCAAGGAGGAGGAGTTCACCCGGAGCATCCGCAGCCACCCGGTCGCCGTCTGGCCGGGGACGGTCCGCCTCCTGCGGGTGCTGCACGACGCGCGGGTGCCGCTCGCCGCGGCGTCCGCGTCCCGGCACGCCACCGAGCTGCTCGCGGGGGCCGGCCTCCTCGGACTGTTCACGGCGGTGGTCGACGGCAACGAGGCCCGGCGCCTGGGCCTGCCCGGCAAACCGGACCCCGCGCTGTTCACCGAGGCGGCCCGGCGCCTCGGGGTGCCGGTGGGGGACACGGCCGTCGTGGAGGACGCACTGGCCGGGGTGGAGGCGGGGCGCCGGGGCGGCTTCGGGCTGGTCGTCGGCGTCGACCGGTCGGACAGCGCCCGGGGCGCCGCGGACCTGCGCCGCCACGGCGCGGACGTCGTGGTCGCCGACCCGGGGGAGCTGCTGATCACCGGGGAGGACTGATGGCGCGCGGCTGGACCTGGACGTACGAGGGGTACGAACCGGACAAGGAACGCCTGCGCGAGGCCCTGTGCACGCTCGGCAACGGCTACTTCGCGACCCGGGGGGCCGCACCCGAGACACCCGCGGGCGGGACGCACTACCCGGGCACCTACGTGGCGGGCTGCTACAACCGGCTGACCTCCTCCGTCCAGGGCCGCCGGATCGAGAACGAGGACCTGGTCAACCTCCCCGACTGGCTGCCGCTGCGCTACCGCCTCCACCCGGACGGCGCGCACCCCGGCCCCTGGCTGACCCCCGACCACGACCAGCTCGTGGACCACCGCCAGTGGCTCGACCTGCGCGGCGGGATCCTCACCCGCCGCTCGGTGTACGAGGACGGGGACGGCCGGCGGCTGACGGTGGAACAGGAACGCCTGGTGCACATGGGCGACCCCCATCTCGCCGCGCTGCACACGGTGTTCACCGCCGAGGGGTGGACGGGGCGGCTGGAGGTGGAGTCGGGGATCGACGGCGACGTCCGCAACAGCGGTGTCGCCCGCTACCGGGCACTGGCCGACCGCCACCTCACCGGCTGGGAGACCGGCACGGAACCGGACTCCCTGGTGTGGCTGCGCTGCCGCACCCTGGAGTCCGACATCGGCGTCGCCCTGGCCGCCCGCACCGTGGCCTCCTGCGGCCCGGAGCACGACGGCGACCACCGGGCGGAACCCCGGCAGGAACCGCGCGCCGTCCACCAGGCGCTGCTGCTCCCGCTCGCCCCGGACTCCGGTGCCGTGGTCGACAAGACGGTCGGCCTCTACACCTCCCGCGACCCGGCGATCGGCAGTCCGCTGCGGGCCGCGGTGTCCGCGGTCACCGCGGCGCCGGCGTACGCCCGGCTCCGGTCCTCGCACCGCCGGGCCTGGGAAGACCTGTGGCGCCAGGTGAAGTTGGAGGTGCCGGGCGAGCCCGGGCGGATCCTGCGGCTGCACCTCTTCCACGTGCTCCAGACGCTGTCCCCGCACACCGCCGAACTCGACGTCGGGGTCCCGGCCAGGGGGCTGCACGGGGAGGCGTACCGGGGGCACGTCTTCTGGGACGAGCTGTTCGTGCTCCCCTTCCTGAACATGCATCTCCCGGAGGTCTCCCGGGGGTTGCTCGACTACCGCCACCGCCGGCTCCCCGCGGCCCGCGCGGCGGCCCGTGCGGCGGGCCGGGCGGGGGCGATGTACCCGTGGCAGAGCGCCGACGAGGGACGCGAGGAGACCCAGGAGGTCCACCTCAACCCGCGCTCGGGGCGCTGGCTGCCCGACCGTTCCCGCTTGCAGCACCACGTCGGCTCGGCGGTCGCGTACAACGTGTGGCAGTACTGCCAGGCCACCGGCGACACGGAGTACCTCTACTCCAAGGGCGCCGAGATGCTGATGCAGATCGCCCGCTTCTGGGCGGACTGCGCCGAGTGGGACGCGGGCCTCGGGCGGTACCGCATCCGGGGCGTGGTCGGGCCAGACGAGTACCACGATGCCTATCCGGGTTCCGCCGCGGCGGGCCTCGACGACAACACGTACACCAACGTGACGGCGTCCTGGGTGCTGGCACGGGCCGGCGAGCTCTTCCGCGACCTGCCCCCCAGCCGCCGGGAGCGGCTCCTCGACCTGATCCGGATGGACCCGGCTGAGACGGACCGCTGGGAGGACGTCTCCCGGAAGCTGTACGTGCCCCACCACCGCGGTGTCATCAGCCAGTTCGCCGGTTACGGGGACCTGGAGGAGCTGGACTGGGAGGGGTACCGGCGGCGGTACGGGGACATCAGGCGCCTCGACCGGATCCTGGAGGCCGAGGGCGACACCGCCAACCGCTACCAGGCGTCCAAGCAGGCCGACGTGCTGATGCTGGGCTACCTCTTCTCCCCCAGGGAACTCGCCGCACTGTTCCGGCGGCTCGGCCACACGCTCGACGACGAGGCGTGGCGGGCCAACGTCGACCACTACGCGGCGCGGACCAGCCACGGCTCCACCCTCAGCTCGCTCGTCCACGCCTGGGTCCTGGCGCGGGTCAACCGGGACGAGGCCTGGCGGTACTGCGAGGAGGCGCTGATCGGCGACGTGGCCGACATCCAGGGCGGCACGACCGAGGAGGGCATCCACCTGGGGGCGATGGCGGGCACCCTCGACTTCGTGCAGCGCGGGATGACGGGGCTGGAGACCCGCGACGACGCCCTGTGGCTCGCCCCGGCCACGCTGCCGCAGCTCTCGAAGTTCCGTATGCGGATCCGCTTCCGCCGGCACTGGGACGTGGACCTGCGCCTGCGCGCCGAGCGCCTGCGGATCGCCGTGCCGGACTCGGGACGGCCGGGCGTCCGGGTCCGGCTGGACGGCAGCGCGTACGTCGTCGATCCCGGCACGGCACGCTGGCTGGAGCTGCCGGACGACCTGAACGGCGGCTGACGGAGGCACACTTGGCGCCGTGCGGTCCGCACGGGCCTTAGCGCTTCTGGCTCGCACGGGCCGGGTGGCCGGGGCCGCGGGAGTGCGGGCCGGGCGGCCGGGGCCCCGGGTGAGGGTCCCGGCCGGCCGGCTCCGCACCGCTCCGGTCAGCCGATCGTGTCGGGTGCGTCGAGCAGCTCGCCGACCTCCTCCCCGCTCAGCTCCGTGAGCTCCTCGCCCACGAGCAGCCAGCGGGTGATCCCGACCGAGGCGAGGAACGCCAGGTCGTGTCCGGCGATCATCAGCGCGCCCTCGTAGGAGGCGAGCGCACCCGTCAGCTGCCGCACACTCGCCAGGTCCAGGTTGTTGGTCGGCTCGTCCAGCATCAGCAGTTGCGGGGCCGGTGCGGCGAGCAACGTCGCGGCGAGGGCCGCGCGGAAGCGCTCACCGCCCGAGAGGGTGCCCGCCGGCTGCTCGGCGCGCGCCCCCTTGAACAGGAAGCGGGCCAGCTGGGAGCGGATCTCGTTGTCGGTGATGCCGGGCGCCGCACGGGCCACGTTCGCGGCGACGCTCAGCCCGTCGTCGAGGACGTCGAGCCGCTGCGGCAGGAACCGCAGCGGTACGAAGGTCCTGGCCTCGCCCGACTCGGGCGCGAGCTCCCCGGTGAGGGTGCGCAGCAGGGTCGTCTTGCCGGCTCCGTTGCGCCCGATCAGCGCGATGCGCTCGGGTCCCCTGACCTGGAGCACGCCGTCGCGCAGGGAGCCGAAACGGGGACGCAGCCCGTGTGCGCTCAGGACCGTACGGCCCGCCGGGACGGCGGTGCGGGGGAGCCGCACCCGGATCTCGGCGTCGTCCCGGACCGCCTCCGACGCCGTGTCCAGGCGCTCGCGGGCCTCCTGGAGCCGGTCCTCGTGCAGGCCGCGGAGCTTGCCCGCAGCCTCCTGCGAGGACCTCTTGTGCGCGCCCGCGACGATTCTCGGCGCCCGCCGCTGGCCGTCCAGCTTCTTGTTGTGCCGCTGTCGCCGGGCGATCTTGATCTGTGCCTCCTCCCACTCCCGCTTCTGGCGGCGTACGTCGGACTCCGCGGACCGGACCATGCGTCCGGCCGCCTCCTGCTGCGCGGCCAGGGCCTCCTCGTAGGCCGACCAGCCCCCGCCGTACCAGCTCACCGCCCCGGACCGCAGGTCGGCGATGCGGTCCATGCGTTCCAGCAGGTCCCGGTCGTGGCTGACCACGACCAGCACACCGGAGCGCCAGGACTCGACGGCCTCGTACAGCCGTCGGCGCGCGAACACGTCCAGGTTGTTGGTGGGTTCGTCGAGCAGCAGGACGTCGGGGCGCTCCATCAGCAGCGCCGCGAGCCGCAGCAGCACGGTCTCGCCGCCGGACATCCGTCCCACGGTGCGGTCCAGACCGAGACCGGTGAGCCCCAGCGATCCCAGGGTCGCCAGCGCGCGTTCCTCGACGTCCCAGTCGTCGCCGACCGTCTCGAAGTGGCCGTCGGCGACGTCGCCGGCCTCGATGGCGCGCAGCGCCGCGCGCCGTGCGGTGATGCCGAGGGCGTCCTCGACGCGGAGGTCCGTGTCGAGGGTGAGGTCCTGCGGGAGGTGGGCGAGGTGCCCGCCGACGGTCACCGAGCCCGCGGAGGGTTCCAGCAGACCGGCCAGCAGCCGCAGCAGGGTGGACTTGCCGGAGCCGTTGGTCCCGACGAGCCCGGTGCGGCCCCGGCCGACGGAGAGGGACAGCCCCTCGAAGACCTCGGTACCGTCCGGCCACCGGAAGGACAGGGCGGAGCAGCCGAGGGAGGCGGCGGGTGGGGTGGGGTGTGCCATGGGTCCTCGCAGTCGCAAGCGTGGGAACAGGGGCTTCGTGTGCGAGCACCACGCGGCGACCGGCCGGGACAGGGGGAGGTGCAATCCTCCGGACGTGCGGGGGACGGCTGATGCACCGAGGTCGCATCGACGCGGAGGGTCACGGGGCGGCAGGAAAGCCGACAGGACGTGACGGGCTACGGCAGGGGCCGTACCGCGCGATGATCGCGGACCTCAGATGCGCAACGTCCACCTCTATCGGAGACGACAGGACCCGGAAACTGTACCTCGCGGCGGGTCCGGACGGGGGCGGAACCAGAGAGCGGAGGGCTGCCCTGCCCGCCGCTCCGGCACCCGCGGCCGGCGTACGGCCGGGGCCGGGAGGCGGACGGCGTACGGCGGGAGGCCGGCCGCAGCGTGCCGGACCGCACGGTGCGGCCGGCCCCCGTCCCCGGGCCCGTCCGGTCAGCGCAGGGTCGTCAGCATCTCCGCCCCGAACGGCGTGATGTCCCGGGTGCGTCCGCGCAGGGTCTTCGCGGCCCACTCCGGGTCGGCGATCAGCGCACGGCCCACGGCGACCATGTCGAACTCGTCGCGCTCGATCCGGTCCAGCAGCTGGTCGATCCCGGTGACCGAGGAGCTGTTGCCCTGGAAGGCGCTGAAGAAGTCGCCGTCCAGACCGACCGACCCCACGGTGACCGTCGGCCTGCCGCTGATCTTCTTCACCCAGCCGGCCAGGTTCAGGTCGGAGTCCTCGAACTCCGGCAGCCAGTAACGGCGGGTGGACGCGTGGAAGACGTCGACGCCGGCCTCGGCCAACGGCGTGAGGAGGGCGTCCAGTTCCTCGGGCGTCCGGGCGAGCTTCGCCTCGTAGGCGTCCATCTTCCACTGCGACATGCGGAAGAAGAGCGGGAAGGAGTCGGACACGGCCGCGCGGCACGCCGCCACGATCTCCGCCGCGAACCGGGTCCGCGCGACGATGCCGCCGCCGTACGCGTCGGTGCGGCGGTTGCTGCCCTCCCAGAGGAACTGGTCGATCAGGTAGCCGTGCGCACCGTGCAGCTCCGCGCCGTCGAAGCCGAGGCGCTCCGCCGCGGCGGCCGCGTCGGCGAACGCCGCGATGACGTCGTCGAGGTCCTTCTGCGTCATCGCCCGGCCCTTGGGCTCGCCGGACAGGGACACGCCCGACGGGCCGACCGGCTCCGCGTCCGCCACCGGCGGCGCGCCCTCGGTGCGCGTGACACCGACGTGCCACAGCTGCGGGATGATCGCCCCGCCCTGCCGGTGCACGGAGTCGGCCACCGCCGACCAGCCCGCGAACGCGTCCTCGCCGTGGAACCGCGGGATCCGGTCGCTGGTCCCGGCCGACGCGTGATCGACGTACGTGCCCTCGGTGATGATCAGTCCCACGCCTCCGGCGGCCCGGCGGGCGTAGTAGTCGGCCACGTCCTGGCCGGGGACGCCGTCGGGGGAGAACTGCCGGGTCATCGGCGCCATGGCGATGCGGTTGCGGGAGGTCAGTCCGCGGACGGAGAAGGGGCGGGAGAGGGCGTCCGCCGCACGGCGGGCATGTTCGTCGGTCACGGTGCGTCCTGTTCGGGATGGGGTCAGGTCCACCCGTCGCCAACAAGGCGGCGGCGCCCCGGCATCCCCATGCCGGGCCGGATGTGGTCAAGGTCTCCCCGAACCGGACGGCGGGCGCGGAGGCGGCCGGGCGACGGGGAAGCCCTTCCCGCCCGGGCCGGCCGGAGCGCGGTGAACCGGGCGCCGGGCGGGCCCGGACCGCGTCGGCCGCGGAGCTCCGTGACGCACTCCGGGGCGCCGCGGGCCGCATGCACCCCGCGCGAAAGCGGTGTCGCCCTGTGTGGCGTCCGAGGGACCCAAGGTGGTGAGTGTGGCGCGGCTGTGCCGACCGGCCGGGATTCCCCGTCCCGTGTTCCGTGAAGTCCCCCGCCGTGGCGCCTACTCCGGCGGGTTGAGCCTGCGGAAGTACGTCCAGCTGGTCTCGTTCGGCTCGCTCCACGTCTCCGGGGCGTGGGCGAACTCCGGGTGGTGATCGGCGATATGGGCGCGGATCCGCTCGGGTGCCTCCGCGTACGAGCCGAGCTTGCGGCCCCGGCAGTGGAAGGTGAGGCCGCCCGGCCGCTGCCCCCGGGCCATCCACGGGAGCCATGGGGACATGCGCGTCCACGACATGGTGGCCGGGACGCCGGGGGCGGATCCGGCCAGGTCGGCGCGGTCGGCGAAGAACTGGAAGAGCTCCAGCGCCTTGTACGTGTCGCCGGCCGAGTGGAGGGGGTACTGCGCGACCGGCAGCGGCGAGGGGTAGGACAGGGGGATCTCCATGCTGAAGCAGACCTGTCCGCCCAGCTCGGTCGTCGGGACGGGGAAGGGGCGCCACGTCTGGTTCGCCGGGTCGTTCCAGACGTGCACCACCGGCAGGTCCTCCCAGGTCTCCAGGATCTCGCGGGTGACGGGGTCCAGGTAGAAGGCGGCCTCGCGGGTGAGCAGCCGGAAGGCGTCGGGTCCGGCCTCGGTGTCCTGGACCAGCCGGGCGACGTTCAGCCCCTCGAAGCCGAACACGCGCCGGTAGGGCTCGTCCGGGGCCCAGGAGTACACGTCCCCCGACCACCAGTAGGTGACCTCCTCGCCGTCGAGCGAGGCGCGGGTGCGGGCGAGTGAGCGGAGCGACTCCGCGGGTGTCGTCATGCACCCCACTCTGCGCGGCCACCACGGCCCGACGGAAGCACCGCCGCCTCCCGGCGCCTCCAGGGTCCGGCGTCCCCGGGGTCCGGCGTCTCCGGGGTCCGGCGTCGCCCACCGCCGCGTTCCCCGCCCCGCCGCGCTCCCCGCCCCGCCGCGTTGTCCACGGCGCCCGCCGGGCGCCGGCGCGGGTGCCCCGAGCCGGCTGCGCCCCCGCGTCCGCACGCATTTCTCGGCGGAGCGTCGAATTTCTCCGATGATGCGAGGGTATTTGCCTTTCGCTGCCCTCCCGGAGAGAATTGCCGGTAAGTCTGGCCGTGCTGCCGCGCGTGCGGGGTAAGCGCAAGGAACTGGCTGATCATTTTCGTGATATAGTCCTGATGGATTTGCAGGACGCCGCGAAAAAAGGGGAATGGCGTGAATACCGAGAAGGTTACGGCTCGACGTCTTACGGCCGAACAGGTTTCGGAACTGGGCCTCCAGGACGGCATCTTCGTGTCGGCGGAGATGGATGACCTTCCTCTCGACTGCTTCGCCCCGGCTTTCCTCACG
This sequence comes from Streptomyces sp. NPDC006296, assembly GCF_040613235.1. Taxonomy (NCBI): domain Bacteria; kingdom Bacillati; phylum Actinomycetota; class Actinomycetes; order Kitasatosporales; family Streptomycetaceae; genus Streptomyces; species Streptomyces sp. NPDC006296. Next base: position 33,959 of record NZ_JBEXRT010000050.1, read on the forward strand.
GAGCCGGGTAAGAATTTCGAGGGTGGTTCCTTCGCCGTGAGGACGATCTTCGGCAAGGAAATTCACGTCCTCCCGGACAATGTCGAAGAGCGCGGTATCTGGATCGCTGACAAGACGGGGGAGGAGGTCGAGGTGCTCAAGAGCGCCGGCGTTCTCCTGAACCTCGCCCTTTTCGTGCCCGACGGGAACAGGGATTCCCTGGACGCGCTGTACGGCGCCGCGCGCGACGCGTTCGGTGCGGGCATCGTCCAGCGGTGGAGCGAGGAAGCCGTCGCGGTGCCGGACGTCAAGATCGACCTGTACGAGGAGCCGGCGCGGGGGCGGAAGAACAACCCGCAGAGCCGCGACCGCCGCGCCCTGGACATCTACCCGACCCGCGTGCGCTTCCTGGAGCCCAGCGACGGCTGGAAGTTCGTGGTCGAACCGCACAAGGAGGTCGTGGACGACACGCCGACGATCTGACCTGAGCGCAGATCAGATCCCCGGGGAGCCCGTCAGTTCGCTGACGGGCTCCTCCGCGTGTGCGGGGGCGGGTGCGCGGTGCCGGTCCGCGCTCCCCGTGGCCGCAGATCCCGCCGCGGAGCCGCGGCGGTCCGCACGGGTCCGTACCGGTCCGCGTCGGCAGCGGTGGGGACGCTGTCCCCCGGTACGCGGGCCGGCAGGCCCCTATGGCGGCAGGGTCCGCGCTCGGTGAAGGAGGCACCGGTGACGGTCGGGCTCTTCGTTGCGAACGGGGGCCCGCTGCAAGCCCGGGCCCCGTGGAACAGCTGCTCGCGACTCCTCCGGGACCACCAGCGGCCGGCGCCGCCGGGGGCCGGCGTCCCGGCCCCGGGGGAGGTGGCCCGGTCGGGGGTTCCCCGCCACGGCCGGTGGCCCCGCGGGGAGGGCGGCCGGCCAGGCGTCCCGGCACCGGGCCGGTGGATCAGCGCAGTCCGGCGAAGAGGTCGTTCTCGGGCACGGCCGCGCCCGTGGCGTCCTGGACGCGGAGGAAGGTCTCCATGCCCATCAGCTCGCCGAACTTCTCCTTGCCCATCTTGAGGAAGAAGATGTTCTCCCCCTGGCTGGCGTGCGCGGCCAGCGCGTCGAACTTCTGGCCGCTGAACGCGGTGGTGTCCACCCAGGTGGTGACTTCGTCGTCGGGGAGACCGATCTCGGCCATCGCGGCGGCCTCGGCGGGATCCGGCTCCGGCGCGTCCCCCTGGAACTCGCGCATGGTCTCCCCGAAGCGCTGCATCATCGAGCGGGGCATCGTCGTCCAGTACACCTTCGGCGTCAGCGTGGTCATCTCCAGCGCCGCCATCGTGATGCGGTGGGCCTGGATGTGATCGGGGTGGCCGTAGAAGCCGTTCTCGTCGTACGTGACGACGACATCGGGCCGGTACTGCCGCATGAGCTCCGCGAGCCGGGCGGCACCCACCTCCACGGGGGTCTGCCAGAAGGACCCGGGTGCGTCGTTGCTGGGCCAGCCCATCATCCCGGAGTCGGCGTAGTCCAGCGTCTCCAGATCGCTGATCTTCAGGACCTCGCGGCTCGCCTCCAGCTCCTGCCGCCGCATCACGGCGACGGCCGCCGCGTCGTGCCCGGGATCGCCCGGCTTGACACCCCCCGCCCCGTCGCCGCAACCCCCGTCGGTACAGGTCACGAGCACCGTGCGGATGCCCTCCGCGGCATACCGCGCGAGCACCCCTCCGGTCCCGGTGGCCTCGTCGTCGGGGTGGGCGTGCACTGCCATGAGCGTCAAGGGCCGGTCAGTCATGGGAAACAGTCCTCCTGCGGAACTACGTCGTGGTCCGGACACGCGGCGTGCGCACACGATCCTGGGACCGGGATCCTCACGGGGGTCCGGCGAGGATCCCGGGTGGCGATCCTGGTCGGGATCCGGGTGGGGATCCTGGTGGACGGGCGACCGTACGGTCCCCGTGGTCCCTCCCGTGCGGAGCCGGGCCTCCGGACGATGCAACGGCGCCGACCGCACCTGCTGTTCCCGGCCCACCCGATCAGCTTCCGGGAGCCGGGATCCGGGGCACGGGTTCCGGAGAACCGAGGGTCCTGGCGTCGGGTTTCCGGGCCGGTGCCGGCACCGGGGTTCGGGGGTTCCGGCGTCCGGCGGAGTTCCCGGCGCCGCGCGGCCGTCGGACCTCGGGCACCTGTGCTCCGAGGCAGGGGCCGGGGTCCGGTCCGGCGGATCGCTCACGCGCTGTCCGCGTCAGACCGCCTCGGTGCCGGGAGCGGTATCAGCAGCCGGAAGGCAGGCGCGCGTCCGGTGCGACGACGGAGGGCCGCCGGCCCTGTGCCATGGAGGAGCGGGCCGGCGTGCTCACACAGGGCCCAGACCGGGCCGTCCAGCCCGGCGACCACCGCAGCGGTGTGTCAGCTCTGCGCGGTGTCGTCACCCGCTTGCTCCGCGGACTCGGCTGCGGCTGCCTTCTCGCGCATCTTGCGCACCAGTTCCGCCTTCTGGTCGGCGGCACCCTTGCGGTCGAGGTTGCGGTGCGGACCGTTGTTCTGCCGTTCGGCGCGGGACAGCCTCTTGCGCTGGCCGCCGCCCATGCCCACGGGGTTGTTGATGTTCTTGCTCACGGTCATGGGCTCTCCCGGGATGGTGTGAGGTGATCTGCGGATTCAGCAGCGACGGACGGGCCGCAGCGGCGTCGGGGACGCCGCCAGGAGCCTAGCCTCCGATGCGGAGGCGAGGTCGGGACCGGGTCGGCGCACCGACGGCACGCGAACGGCACACGTCGGACTCCGGACAACCACGGGTCGAGGTCCGGACAGCGGGAAAGCTTCCCTTCGGCCGCAGCGGCCGCTCAGAGGTGATCGTCCAGGAACTGCCGTACCTCGTCGATGGTCATGGGCCCCGTGCCGTGCGCCACCGCCGCGCCCTCCTTCAGCAGGAGGCAGGACGGGGCTCCGGTGATCCCGTATCGCTCGGTCGCCGCCGGGCAACGCGTGATGTCGGTGCGGACGACCGTCAGGCGGCCCGTGTAGGCGGCGGCGATGTCGCCCACGACGGCATCCATCGCCCGGCAGGGCTCGATTGCCTTGGGCCATGCCCCGGTGAAGTACGCGAGAACCGGAACCGTGCTTCTCCCGAGGATGAAACTGAACTCCGCGTCCTCACGAGGTCGGTGAACCTGCTTCGTCATGGGAGCTCCTGACCTCATGTTCCGTACTCCGTCCCATCATCCCCCGCGCGATGTGCCAGGTCGGCCCTGGCCGGCTGCCGGAAGGGGGTAGGGGCCGTCGCGGGACGGCGGTGGTCCCCGGGACGAGCTGCCCGGGCCCGTGGCACGAGGGCCGGAAAGCCGTTTTCCGGGCCGTGGCGGCCTGGCACCGGGAACGAGCACGACGTCCGGACGCTCGCGGACGCGGCGGTGGACAGGTGACGCGTCAGCTGACCCGGAGACCGACCGCCAACGTCAGTTCGAGGACCCGGTGCGGTGACCCGAGATCGGGAAACAGCTCCCGCACCTGCGACATCCGGTACCGAACCGTCTGGGGATGGACGAACAGTGCCGCCGCGACCTCGTCCCGCCTGCCCTGGTGCAGCAGCCACGCCCGCAACGTCTCCTCCAGCCGTCGTGCGGTTGCGGCGGGCAAGGTCTGCAACGGTGCGAGGGCTCGGGCGCGCAGGTCTGCGAACGCGTCCGCGTCGGCGCTGAGCACCAGGTCGGGCAGGTGGTCCTCGGTGTCGCGGATGTCGGAGGAAAGGGAGCGCGCGCGTAGGGCCCGTGCGTACGAGGCGGACGCGTGGGTCCATGGCCGGGCCGGGCCGACCACGGCGGCGCGGTCGGTCAGCTGCCGCAGGAGACGTGATCGGTCGGCATCGGGGACGAGGAGCACACCGGTGGCATCCGGCAGATCGTCGAGGACGAGGGTGCTCGAGTCGAGTCTCCGGTAGGCGGGCCGGGCCTGGGCGGCGGGCAGCAGGACGGCGGTCAGCGAAACCGGAGGCTGCCACCTGGCCCGTTGGCCGGAGGCCAGCAGCACGTCCGGGCTCGCGCCGGCGAGGAGGTCGCGGGCCAGGTGTTCCAGGTGGCGCTCGTGGGCTCTGCCCCGGGCGGCCAGTTCGTCGGCGTGGCCCGCGGCGCTCGCGGCGGAGAGCTCGTCGATGTAGGCGAAGGTCAGCTCGGCGAACTTTGCGACCTCGGCGGCGGGCAGTCCCGCGGGTACGGCACCCGCTGCCAGACACCGCCAGGCGACCCGGGCGCCGACGCGGTAGGCGCTGAGCAGGGCGTCCATCGAACGGCCGTCACGCACCTCGCCGCGGCCCAGCTCGTAGGCGGCGTCCCCGGCGTCGCCGCCCGTGGCGTTCCCGCTCGCCAGGTCCAGGTAGTGCCCCAGGGCGGTGCGGACGGCTCTGCGGATGGCGGCGCCCATGCGGCCCGACAAGGCATGGGCGTAGGGAGGAACCTCGTCGATGATCGCCTGGACGACTTCGTCGGCGGTGGTCCTCAGCGCGGCCCGAAGGGCGGTGACCGTCGTCTCATCGAGGGTCAGTTCGCTGGCCCTCCGGATTGCATAGCTCATTTTTGTTCCCTGCGAACAATTCAGTCGACCAGATTTACGTCCTGTGGTCAGGACTTTACGCCTGGAGGCGCAGCAAGCTGGTGTCATGACGAGTGGAGCCCTCCGCAGCAGGGCGTGGAAACTGCTGGAGATGGTCACGACGCCGCTGCTGCCGTCGGACTACCTCGACCTGGTCAGCCCGCTGCGTGCGGGCGCCGACCTGTGTGGGCGCATCGAGGCCGTGCACTCCGAGACCGACAACGCCGCGACGGTCGTGATCAGGCCGGGGCGGGGCTGGCGCGGCCACACAGCCGGCCAGTACGTGAGGGTCGGGGTCGACGTCGACGGAGTGCGCCTGTGGCGTGCCTACTCCCTCACCTCGCCGACCGACCGCCGGGACGGCCGTGTCACGATCACCGTGAAGGCGATCCCGGACGGCAAGGTCAGCAACCACCTGGTCCGCAGGGCGAAACCGGGCACGCTGATCCAGCTCGACCAGCCGACCGGTGACTTCGTCCTGCCGCGGGCCAAGCCCGCCAAGGTGCTCTACCTGACGGCCGGCAGCGGCATCACGCCCGTGATGGGCATGCTGCGCGACAGCGCACTCGACGACGTCGTCATGGTCCACTGCGCACCACAGCCGCAGGACGTGATCTTCCGCGAGGAACTGCACAGCCTGGTCGCGGACAAGAAGCTTCGGCTCACCGAGGTGCACACCGACACCGACGGCAAGCTCGACATGGCCCGTCTCCAGGAACTCGTGCCCGACTGGGCCGAGCGCGAGACCTGGGCCTGCGGGCCCGCAGGCCTGCTCGACGCCGCCGAGGAGCACTGGACCGAACAGGGCGTCCAAGAACGCCTGCACACCGAACGGTTCCGCCCCGGCATCGTCGTCACCGGCGACGGCGGCGAGGTCACGTTCAGCGCCACCGGCAGGACCGTCGACGCGGACGGCGCCACGCCGTTGCTCGACATCGGCGAGGAGGCCGGCGTGCTCATGCCCTCCGGGTGCCGTATGGGCATCTGCTTCGGCTGCGTCACGCCGCTCAAGGCCGGCGCTGTCCGCGACCTGCGCACCGGCGAGATCACCGAGGCCGAGCCGGGCGTCCTGATCCAGACCTGCGTGTCCGCCGCGGCGGGCCCCTGTGACATCGAACGGTAGGAGCACCTTGACCGCCATCGACCCCACCGCCCACCTGACCGCGGAGCAGATCGAAGAGCTGGGCCGCGAGCTGGACGCCATCCGTGACGAGGTGATCGCCGGCCGCGGCGAGAAGGACGCCGCCTACATCCGTAAGGTCATCTCGGTGCAGCGCAAGCTGGAACTGGTCAGCAGAGGTGTGCTGCTGTTCTCGATCTTCCCGCCCGCGTGGCTGATCGGCACCGCCGGACTGTCCGTGGCGAAGATCATGGACAACATGGAGATCGGCCACAACGTCCTGCACGGCCAGTGGGACTGGATGCGGGACCCGAAGATCCACTCCACCACGTGGGAGTGGGATCACGTCTCGCCGTCCGACCAGTGGAAGCACTCGCACAACGAGCTGCACCACACGTACACCAACGTGATCGGCAAGGACAACGACCTCGGCTACGGCATCATGCGCGTCGACGAGGACCAGAGGTGGCACCCCTTCCACCTCGGCCAGCCGCTGTGGAACTTCCTCAACGCCTGCTTCTTCGAGTACGGCATCGCAGCGTACGACCTGGAGCTCGGCAAGAACCTCACCAAGCGCCGCCGCAAGAACCCGGAGTTCCGCGCGCGGGCCGGGGCCGTGGGCCGCAAGATCCGCAAGCAGGTGCTCAAGGACTACGTGATCCACCCGCTGCTGTCGGGCCCCTCGTTCCTCAGCACACTCGCCGCCACGTTCACCGCGAACCTGGTCCGCAACATCTGGACCCACTCAGTGATCATGTGCGGGCACTTCCCCGAGGGCGTACAGGTCTTCGAACGCCGGTCGATCAAGGGCGAGACACGCGGCCAGTGGTACCTGCGCCAGATGATGGGCTCGGCGAACATCAGTGGCAGCAAGGCCATGCACTTCATGACCGGCAACCTGTCCCACCAGATCGAGCACCACCTCTTCCCGGACCTGCCGAGCAACCGGTACGCCGAGGTCGCGGTGAAGGTACGCGCGCTGTTCGAGAAGTACGAGCTGGAGTACGTCACCGGCCCGCTGCCCAAGCAGGTGTTCTCCGCGTGGCACAAGGTCTTCCGGCTCGCACTGCCGAACAAGCAGCCCAGGGTCGGTACACCGGACCGCGAGCAGGACCTCATCGCCGCCTGACTCCCCGGCCGCATCCCGGGCCCCGGTGACGTCACCGCTGCGACACGACGGCCTGCTCGGCCGGTGGAGTTCCCCGCTGCCCGGGTCCTGCGGCTTGGTGAGCGCACGCCGGACAGACGCGACAGTGTCATGAGCAAGTCCGCTCGTACAGGCGCGGCCGGGGTCGGCCCGGCAGGCCTACGTGGGCTGATGTACTCCCCCGGCCTGGCAGGTGACCGAAGCCGATGGGCGACATCCGCGTTCCGCTTCGGGCCGACAAGAAAGCCCCCGGCCGCTGGCCTGGGGCTTTTTCATGGAGCGGGTGACGAGAATCGAACTCGCGCTCCGAGCTTGGGAATCAGCGGTTCTTGGGCAGCCAAAGTGCTTTTGAGCTGCATGTTCGACTGGGTGGGGCGAGGTTGGCGCGGTCTCTGGGCACTGCTCCTGACCGCTGTTGTCCGCTCCGAAGGGCACGGATGGGGCACGGTCGTTGAGGTCTGAGCAGCCTGATGTGCATCCTGTTAGCGCATGGTCTCTATACAGTCATCAGTCTTCGTGCGGAGCTTCCAGCTCCTGGAGTCGTTCGCCGATGTCGTCGGCCCATGCCTGTGCCCACTGCCGCAGCCCGGTGATTGCCTGCTCGTCGAGTCCGTAGGCGGCGAATTCTGTGTCGTCGATCCAGTCGGCTCCACCCAGTCGCGCTTGGAGCTCGCTCAGATCGAAGGAGTCGCGGGCATGACGCCGTCCGAGTTCCTCGAGTTCGGCATGGCTCCAGCGGTTCGCGGCGGCCTGTACGTCGATCAGGTCCCTGGCGAGTCCGCGGTCGGCCAGTGCGCGGACCTTGGTCCCAACGACATCTTCCAGGGACAGGACCAAGCCGTGCTCGGTATGTACGGGCGGCCGCCAGAGTGCTTCCTTGAGGATGTCGACCTCGCACTCTTCACGGCTCGCCGGGTCGGTGACGATCAGGCGTGCGGAGAGTGGGTCTGTTTCCAGAGCACTGACCTGCCATCCGCGCTGTTCCAGGCCCGTTCGCACGGAAGCGGCAATGTCTTCCATATGATCGGGGTTCTCGGTCGCGACATCGAGGTCCTGGCTGAGCCGATCGACCAGGCCGTGTGCCTGGACCGCGTAGCCGCCGGTTAGCGCCAAAGGGTAAGAGCCGCCCACGGCGAGCACGTCTGCAAGAAGGCGACGGTGAAGGTCGGTGAGATTCACGCAGCGGCCCGGGTGCTGTGGGCGAGTTCGTCGAAGGAGCGTTCCCACACTTCACGCACATCACGGCTGATCAGAGTGCGCAGTGTGGGCCACAAGCTGACGAGGAGGCCGCGATCGAGATACCGGACCAGATCGTCGTGCTGGCCCTCGGCCAGCACGATGCGGTAGTAGCTCATCCGCAGCCGGGGCTGATCGAGATCGAACCTGGTCAGTCCCGACCACGCCAGGTGAAGTGGCAGGCTCACCGTGCCGTGCTCGGGGCCGGCGAGCTCGGAGAGTGCTGCGGGCAGACGCCGGGCGAACTTGGCGCGGCGGAGATCGGAAAGGCTGGGCTGTGATGCCATACGTCGATTATCCAGGGAGAGGTCGCCGAAGCCGACCGGACGGTGACAAGATGCCGCATACAAGGAAGCCCCCGGCCGTTGGCCTGGGGTTTTTCGTAGAGCGGGTGACGAGAATGCAACCCGCGCTGAGCTTGGGGTCGCCGGCCGAGCGGGACCGGCGCCCCAGCTCGGACGACCCGCCGGACGCCACTACAGACTGGGGAAGTGCGCTGCTTCGCGGCCAGGCGGCTTGAGCCTGCGGCCGTTCACTTGCGTACGGGGTGTGCGGTCTGGGCAGCCAAGAAGCTGTGCGGTCCGGTCTGAACTAACTTGAACGGCCTGAATGAGACGGGGCACGAGGTACGCGGTTGGTTTACCTCGCTACGGAGGCGTCCCCAAGCTCTACTCGGAGCTGGTCGCCATTCGGTAAGCGGAAGCGCTCCCCCTCTTCCCCGGGACACGCTCAATCTGTCCAGCGTCGATCAGACGAAGGAAAATGGTTTTAACCTTATTCTCCGACCCAATTCCGGTTAGTGATCGTACCGTCCGGTTGTTGATTTCTTCGTGACTAGTGAGGTACTGCATCACTATTTCTTCAGGTGATCCCAGTCGCTCGTGACGAATGTTGACGAGGACGGAGTTTTCCAGTTCCTCGATTACGGGGTCTTTCAGTTTCAGCTTTTTCATGGCGGCAAACGCTGTGGCCAAACCCTCACCCACATCCTTGTTTGGCGGATCTGGGAACTTGTTAATTAGTCGAACGATTGCGCCATTGCGGGAAAATCGCTCTTTGAGAATGTTGCGAGTCGTGATGTGAGCAGGTAGGCGTCCGGGGCTCTCCACCTCGACCCGATTATCAAAAATTCTGACGTGCACGTCGTCTGCGGTTCCGTAGTCCCTATGGATTACGGCGTTCGTGATGATCTCGTGCAGAGTTTCAAACGGATACGTGATCGGTGCGAGTCCTTCAGGGCCGAGTATCTTCACCTCTTCGATCAGTTCAGAGGTTTTTGCTACGAAGGTCGGTGAAGCGGCTTTGGGTTGGAGCTGTTTTGGTGCGAATGATCTTGACCTCGTAGGCGTCGGCGTGTCGGGCAGTCTGTTGACCTGCCCGTTAACCTCGATCCTTCGTGTCGGTCCGTCGGCTTCTTCGGTGTGCCGTTTTAGTTGTTTGAGCTGGTGGCGGTCAGGCTGACAGCCCGGCTGTCGCGTCGGGTGAGCGCCGGTTTCCACGGTCCCGTGGGGGTGTTGCCGCTCGCAGGCAAGGGAAGCGCGATGTTGCTGCAGTGCGCGGCTGAGCCGGTTGGAAGGGCACTTACGGCATGCCAGTGGCATGCGCCGTGACGGTGGTCGAGACAGCAACAAGGCCCTGGTCTCCGACCAGGGCCTTCGTCGTGGAGCGGGTGACGAGAATCGAACTCGCGCTCTGAGCTTGGGAATCACTGGTTCCTAGTGTCCTGAGTCGTTAATTCGTGTGCAGTATGCGGCGAGGGTGTCGAGGATGTCGTCGGCGGTCTTGGTCCAGATGAACGGCTTGGGGT
>NZ_JBEXRT010000051.1:0-43193 GCF_040613235.1 Streptomyces sp. NPDC006296
ACCCCAAGCCGTTCATCTGGACCAAGACCGCCGACGACATCCTCGACACCCTCGCCGCATACTGCACACGAATTAACGACTCAGGACACTAGGAAACGCTCTTCCCAATACGTGTCGTATAGGCGCCGGTCAGTCGGCGCCGCGCCCGCGACCGCGGCGTGGAACACATCAGGACGAAGCAGCACGGCGCCGGCAGCAAGATAGCCACTGAACGACCAGCCCCGGATGCCCACTCGTTCCAAGTCCATGGCGTCGCACCGTTGAGCCGCAGCGTGCAGCCCGTCGATCTGGTCGTCCAGAACAGGTGCGAGCCGATCACCAAGAATGGCTCGCTGCCACCGCACCCCGCGCCCGGGGGTACCGCGCCCGTCCGTCGCCAGCACGGCAAACCCTTGCTCGGCATACCACTGGCACACCGCCGTGTACCAACCGTGGGCCTTTGTCACGACTTGCATGCCGGGCCCGGCGTACGGGCTGAGCAGAACCGGGAGCTTGGCCACACCCGGCTCGTACCAGGAGGGAAGATGCAGTCGACTGCGCAACTGCCGCTTCCCCAACGTCAGGTGGACTGGCCGGGGCGTGACCAGCGGCTGTTCCACCAGGACCGCGATACAGCCGACCTGCTTTCCGTCCCGCAGCACCGTCACCGTGTGCCCGTCCAGAGTTCTGCTGTCCAGCACGAGTGTGTCGCCTCCGGCGGTGGCTGTGTGCACCCCCGGAGTCTGCGTCAGCCGCTCAAAGCCATACCCAGCCTCATACGACCAGACATGCACTTCTGTCGGCTCTTCGCTCGCGGCGAATAACACCTTTTCACCCACCGACCCCAGGACGGCGCGCACCTGGAGCCCGGCTGGAGCGAAGACACCGCCTATCCGGATCGTGCGCTCATCACCGCGGACCTGAGGCAGCACCAGCACTCCCGATGCGGTGTGCAGCGGAGCACCCGGCGGAAACTCGACCCAGCCCTGATCGGTCTGCTGGGACAGTTGCTCGACGGAACCGTTCACGGGGTTGACCCGCAGAACCCACATCGTGCGCTGGTCGCGAGTCTGAAGACTGATCACCGGGCCACTACTCTGCCAGTCAGCACTGACGACGTACTCGAACGCGAGGCCCCAACTGTTGGCCGGAGCGTCCTTCGCAGGAGCCTGACGCGGCAATCGAACCGGCGTGTGCCGGCCAGCGACCGTCACCAGGTGCAACGAAGTGATCGCGTTGGCCGTACCTGCCGCTGGATAGCGAATCGACCGGGGCGATTGGCCAGGATCCGACGGATCGCTGAGATAGCGGCGCTCCACCACGGAGGTATCCACTCGGGCAACGAGCAGCGCATCGCTGCCCGGAGACCACCAGTAGCCGCGTGACCTGCCGATGGAGGCGACAGCACTGTAATCGGCCAGTCCGTAGGTGGTCTCCGCGGTCTCGGGCTCGGCGAGCGGCCGGTCTCCTGCCCCGTCCGTACCGACCACGCGAAGGGCGCCTCCAGTGACGTAGGCGATCAGGGTGCCGTCCGGGGAGGGGCGGGGATCTCTCACCGGGCCGACGGTCTGGATGCGACGTGGCAGGCTGCCGTCCGTACGCACGGTCCAGAGCGAGCCGTCGACGGTGTATGCCACCACCCGAACATGACGGTCGGTCGCGTAGGCCTGCACTCCGGCCGAGCTCACGCGGGTCGGTTCGGGACGGATGCGCTCTGCTTCCATGGCCTTCTCCTCACCCCCCGGCTGCTGCTGGATCGGCGAGGATCCGCTCCTCACCGCTCTCGTACATCCACAGCTGGACGCGCGGAACGACACCAGATTCGGAGCGGAGAAACAACACACGGTCACCGTCAGGGGAGACGGTGAACTCGCGTGGAACTCCGAGCGAGAAGCGGCGTGTCCGGGCGAACTGGCGGGGGAATCCTTCGGTATCCATGATCTTCGCAATCTCCGTAAGGGCTTCGCAGCCTGCGATACCGCAACGCAGGCGAGGTCCCCAGAACTTGGGGACAAAAAAAGGCTCCAGGTCGGAGACCTGGAGCCTGCAGCACGTGTTGTGACGGGGATCGGATGACTTCCCCATCAGCCCTCGTTCAGCGATGACGTCAGCCGAGCAAGAGCCGGGGAGCATTCTAACATTCACGATGCCGGTGGGACCAGGGAGACGTTTGCGACGGCTCGCAGGGCCACCGTCGTGTCGATCACGGGGATCCTTGAGCCCCGTTGAGACACACGGCGCTCATCCACACTTTCATTGAGTCGCGTCGTGCAGCGCGTCCTGTGAGACAGCTGGGATTCTGAGACATGCGAACTATTGATAAGGGCGGCACCATCGAGTCGGACGACGGCGAGAGCCCCCGGCAGGGCGCCCGCCGCGAGACGGCGGAGGAGATCGGACTCGACCTGCCGCCGGGACGGCTCCTCGCGGTGGACTGGACGCGCGGCGAGGCACGGCCGCCGATCGTGGCCTACGTCTACGACGGCGGGGTGCTGGCGCCGGAGCAGTTCGACGCGATCCGGATCCAGGAGGACGAACTCCTCTCCTGGCGGCTGGTGGACCGCGCCGACCTCGACGGCCACCTGCTCGGCAGGCTCCGGCTGCGCATCGGCGCGGCACTGGAGGTGCTGGACTCCGGCGCGGGCACGGCCGAGCTGGAGGACGGCGTACGGGTCCCGGACCAGGAGCACTGACTCCGGCCCTGCCGCCCGTCGGCCCGGCCGGTCCGGGAGCGGTCCGCGGGTGATCGCCGGGGACGAGCCTGCCGCGGATGGTGGCGGGGCAGACGCCGCGGGTGCCTCCGGCAGCCGGTGACCCGGCCGGGGCCGGTATGCGCCGGGGCCGGCGCGTGCGGGTGGTCACGGGGCCGGCGGGCGGCGGTGGCCGCGTCGGCCGGTCCGGCGGGCGGCGGTGTCCGCGTCGGCCGGTCCGGCGGCTCAGCCGGAGGCTCGGGTCACGCGGAGCCCTCGCCCTCCAGCCCGGCCCGGATACGGCGGGACGGGCTGAAGGCGTACAGGTCCAGGATCTCCGGCGGGTCCGCGAGCCCGGGCCCGCCCTCCCCCGCCCAGGTGGCGATGTCGGCGACGGCCTGCGGGTCGTTGACCAGCCCGAGCCAGACGGGCCGGCCACCGGCGCGACGGCCCTCGGCCGAGGGCTGCACGACGATGACGTTGCCGTGCTCGCAGGCGTCCAGGCACTCCACGGCCCGCACCGTGGCGGCCCCGTCGAGGGAGCCGCGCAGCTGCGCGAGCTGCCCGGCGTGGTCCACGCCGGGGATCTTCGGGGTGCCGCAGCAGCAGCCCCGGCAGACGCTCACGGTGGGCCGGGACGGCCCCGTTCCGGCTGCCTTGCGGGGGCGGCGGCTCATACGGGTGCACTCCCGGGGACGGCGTGGCTGGTCACCCCAGGACTGTACCGAGCCGCTCGTCCGCAGGTCCGATGGGGTATCGTTGACGGCTGCGAAGGGGAGTAGCCCCGCAAACCGGTCGTCGACACACTGGAGCCCCCGGGTTCCCGGTGGCCGGGCTCGTGGATCATCACGGGCGGGCGAGACCTTCGGTCAGGTATGACACGCCCGCGCCCTGCGGGCGCTGCCGTCATGCCGGGCCGAGTGGTCCTCCGAAAAGCCCGAGTGGCACTTCGCGGAAGGCCCCGGGGCCCGGCTCGTACAGAAAGCCACCCGGAATGCATCTCGACCTCCTGGCGATCCTCACCGCCTTCGGACTGATCTTCCTCGCGGAGCTCCCCGACAAGACGATGTTCGCCTCGCTGGCCATGGGCACCCGCATGCGGCCGCTCTACGTGTGGTTCGGCACCTCGTCGGCGTTCATCGTGCACGTCGCCATCGCGGTCGGGGCGGGTGGTCTGATCAGCCTGCTGCCCGACTGGATCGTCAAGCTCGTCTCGGCCGCCCTCTTCGCGTTCGGCGCGTTCATGCTGCTCCGCAGTGGTGGGGGTGACGAGGAGGAGGACGAGGAGATCAAGACGGTCACCGGGTTCTGGCCGGTGTACTCGACCGCCTTCATGGCGGTGTTCATCAGCGAGTGGGGCGACCTGACCCAGATCACCACCGCGAACCTGGCCGCGAGCAACGGTGCGTGGTCCACGGCCATCGGATCGGCGATCGCCCTGATGTCGGTGTCCGCACTGGCGCTGCTCGCGGGCCGGTTCATCGCCAAGCGGGTGCCGCTGCGGACCGTGCAGCGCATCGGCGGGCTGTGCATGCTCGGTCTGGCGATCTGGTCGGTCGTCGAGATCTTCACCAGCTGACCGTGCGGGCCGGGGCCCTGCGGGGCCCCGGCCCGGTGAACTCCCCGGCCCCAGCTCGCCGCGGGTCGAGGGGCCGGCGCCGCACCGGGTCGAGATGCGGCCGCGGCCGGGCCGGTGCGTGTGTGCGGGGCGCCGGGGCGGGCGGAGCTGCCCGGCCCGACCGCCGTCCTCAGAAGAGGGCCGGCACCTCGCCCTCCTCGCCCCGTTCGAAGGCGAGCAGCCGCTGCTTGCGGTCGAGCCCGCCGCCGTATCCCGTGAGGCTCCCCGAGGCCCCGATGACGCGGTGGCAGGGAACGATGATCCCGATGGGGTTCCTGCCGTTGGCGAGACCGACCGCCCGGGAGGCGCCCGGTTTGCCGAGGTTCTCGGCGAGTTCGCCGTAGGAGCGGGTCTCACCGTACGGAATCCGCACGAGTTCGGCCCAGACGCTCCGCTGGAACGGGGTGCCGGCCAGGTCGAGCGGCAGGTCGAACTCCGTCCGCTCCCCCGCGAAGTAGGCGTTCAGCTGCCGGACCGTCTCGGTGAAGGGCCGCGGATCGGGTGCGCCGAAGGTCTCCTCGGGCGGCCGGTGCCGCTGCCCCGTCATGTACAGACCGGACAGCACGCCGTCGGTCGCGACCAGGGTGAGCGCGCCGTACGGGCTGTCGACGACCGTGTGCTGCCGGTGCGTCGTGGATGTGGTGGTCATGGTCCGTCCTCACGCCCTCAGGCGGGCAGATGGTTGATGGGGTGGTCGTCGACGGTCCACAGGTACTGCACGGCGTACGCCCGCCAGGGGCGCCATCGTGCGGCACGTGCGGTGAGGGCCGCGGGGGTCGCCGGGAGGCCGAGCCGTCCGGCCGCCTTGCGGATCCCGAGGTCGGTGGGGAGGAAGGCGTCCGGGTCACCGAGGCCGCGCATGGCGATGGACTCGACGGTCCAGGGGCCGAAGCCGGGCAGTGCGGACAGCTCCGCGCGGGCCCTGTCCCAGTCGGTGCCCTCCCCCAGCCGCAGGGAGCCGTCCGCGAGCGCGGCCACCAGCGTGGTGAGTGTGGTGCGCCGGCTGCGTGGGAGGGCGAGGGTCTCCGGATCGAGTCCGGCCAGGGCCGAGGGCGGCGGGAAGAGGTGGGTCAGGCCGCCTTCGGGGTCCTCGACGGGGATTCCGTGGGCCCGGACCAGCCGGGCCGCGTGGGTGCGGGCGGCGGCCGTGGAGACCTGCTGCCCGAGCACCGCCCGCACGGCGAACTCCTCCGGGTCGACCGTGCGGGGCACCCGGCGCCCCGGGGAGGCGTCGACCAGCGGGGCGAGCAGCGGGTCCGCTCGCAGCTGGTCGTCCACGGCGACCGGGTCGGCGTCCAGGTCGAGCAGTCTGCGGCAGCGGCTGATGGCCTGGGTGAGGTCGCGTGGGTCGGTCAGGGACAGCCGGCACTCGATGTGGCCGGACCGCGGGGTGAGGGCGACGATGCCGTGACCGTGCGGCAGGGCGAGGGTGCGGCGGTAGGCGCCGTCACGCCACTCCTCCACGCCGGGGACCGCGGTCGCGGCGAGGTGCCCGAAGAGGTTTCCGGGGGTGAGCGGGGCACGGTGCGGCAGCCGCAGGACGATGACCCCGGGGGTCACCGCGGTCCGGCGTCCGCGTGCCGCACGGGTGCGCAGCTCGCCCGGGGCGAGGGCGAAGACCTCCCGCACGGTCTCGTTGAACGTGCGGATCGAGGAGAACCCGGCGGCGAAGGCGACCTCGGCCAGCGGCAGCCCCGTGGTCTCGATGAGGACCCGGGCGGTCTGGGCGCGCTGGGACCTGGCGAGCGCGAGCGGCCCCGCGCCGAGCTCGGCGAGGAGCTGGCGCTCGACCTGCCGGGCGGAGTAGCCGAGCCGGGCGGCCAGCCCCGGCACCCCCTCGCGGTCGACGACACCGTCCTGGATCAGTCGCACGGCCCGGGCGACGGAGTCGGCGCGCGCGTTCCACTCCGGTGAGCCCGGGCTGGTGTCGGGCCGGCACCGCTTGCAGGCGCGGAATCCCGCCTGCTGGCAGGCGGCGGCACTGGGGTAGAAGGTCATGTTCCGTGCCTTCGGTGCCATGACCGGGCAGCTGGGACGGCAGTAGATCCCTGTGGTCAGGACCGCGGTGAAGAACCAGCCGTCGAAGCGGGCGTCCTTCGAACGGACGGCCCGCACGCAGCGCTCGGTGTCGTGGTGCATGCTCCAAGCATCGGGCACCGGGGACCGGAGAGCTGGCGGAAATCCGACATGGGCCTCGGGCGGGATTCCGACACCCGTGCGACCGGCCCCTGCGGGACGGACGCGCGCAGGAGCGCACCGCCCCGCAGGGAGAGCACCCGCTGGCAGCGTCCTTGGCCCAGGGCCACGGGGATCGTCGTGGTCCGAGATACTGCCGCGTGGTGACCGCGCAGCCGCGCGCCCCGACCGTGCGACGGGCCCGAGCGCCCCACGGGGTCGGTGGCAGCGCCGTCGCCGGGTGCGGAGTTCCGGCAGTGCTCCTCGACATCGTCCGAGACGGTCTCCCATCGGCGTCTTCGGCGAGGACCTGCTCGCGCCCCGGCCCGAGACCGCCTTTCCCCGTCCGCCACCGGCCGGGCGTCAGCCGGAGGGGCCGGGGTGGTGGAGCGCGCGCCAGTCCCGGGGGGAGAGGCCGTAGGCGCGTGTGAACGCCTTACTGAAGTGGGTCGCGTCCGTGAAGCCCCAGCTCCGGCCTATCGCCGCGATGGTCCGCTGCCGCCCGGCCGGACCGGCCAGTTCACGCCTGCACGCGGCCAGGCGGCGCGTGCGGATCCAGTCGCCGAGGCTGATTCCCGAACGGGACAGCACGGTGTAGAGGTGCCGCACGGAGATGTCGTGTGCGGCGGCGATCCGCGCCGCCGACAGGTCGGGGTCGGACAGGTGCTCGCGCAGGTACTGCGTGATCCGCAGGGCGAGCGTCGCGTGCAACGGAGCAGCGGTCAGCCCGGAGTTGCCGTGCTGGGTCGTCAGCACCGCACGGAGGAGCTCGATGCTGGGCTCCACGACGTGGTCGCCGTGCGTTCCCCCGTGCAGGTCCTCGTTCACGGCCAGTTGGGAGAAGTACGTGAAGGCCAGGCTCGCGAGGGGGTTGCCGGAGCCCAGGGTGACCGCGCCGGTGTCCCGCAGCAGCCGGTCGGGGAGCGCGAGTGCCGCCCGGGGGAACCGCAGGAAGTGGTGGTCGACGCCCTCGTCGAAGAGCAGGGTGTACGGGGAGATCGATTCGTAGACGGCCAGCTCTCCCGGTCTCAGCACGCATTCGCGGCCGTTCTGCACCACCATGCTGCTGCCCGAGACCTGGAGGCCGAGGAAGACGGTCGGCTCCTCGTCCACCCGGGCCAGCCGGGCGGTCCGGCGGACGGTCACCGAGGAGGCCCGCGCGGCGCAGAACCTGAGCGGCCCGACGGCACCGAGCCCGATGCGGACGGAGATGTCCTCGGCCGCGGGCCGGTGGTCGATGTCGACGGCGACCAGGGATTCCCACACCGCGTGCCGGACCACTTCCTCCCGGTCTCCCGGCGCCACGAACGCGGTGTCCAGGACCGGACTCATGAGGCGGACCTCCGTCCGGCACGCTCACGGCCCGGCGCCCCCTCGGCAGCCCGTCCCGCCACAAGCCCCCCTCGACACGCACGGTTCCGGCCGTCAGTCTGCCCGGGGGCGGGCTCCGCGCGCAATGCACGCCGGGCGGGCGCGCCCCCTCCCGCCCGGCACGCGGACGGACGGCAAGCCGTGCACACCTGGCCACGTCCCGTGCACGCATGGCCAAGTCGGGCGCCCGTGGTGACCCTAGGGTTCAGGAGCGGGGCCGGAAGCAGGGGGATCCGTCGGCTCCCCTGTCCGGCCGCGCCCGACAGGGGACCGCGGCCGACCGGAGGCCGACTGCCCGGTCCGCACCGGGCCGCTCCGTTGCGCCGCGCCGCACCGGGCACCCGGTGGCTCCGGCACGCAGACGCGTCCGGCGCCGCGGTGGGGGGCGCCCTCGTCTCCGCCCGACGTCACGGGCGGCACCGGGCGACGAGCACGCGTGTGGACCGGCCCGGCGGGGCGTTCGCACGCGTACGGGCCCCGTCCTCCCTCCGTCACCGGGGAACGGAGGGAGGGCGGGGCTCACCCCGGCCGGCCGGTCGCCGCGCCGGGCTCCAGGGCGTACAGCCGCGGCAGGTTGACCACGATCGCCTCCTGGGTGCTGCGCGCGATGACGACCACCGCCTCCTCGGTGGGGTCGGGGTTCTCCTCACGGTGCGGGACGAACGGCGGGACGAAGATGTAGTCGCCCGGTGAGGTGCGCAGCCGCACCTCCTCGGGTGCGTCCCCGGAGTCGTCGACGAAGACGAACTCGGGGTGCCCGCTCACCACGTGGATGGCGGTCTCGGACTCGCCGTGGTGGTGGTCGGAGGACGCGGTGGCGGGTGCCACGTGGGTCTGGCCCATCCACAGCTTCTCGGAACCGACGGTCTTCCCGCTCACGGCGCTGAACCGGCGCATACCGCCGGTCTGCGCCGTGTCCCCGTCCAGCGCGTCCGCGCGGATGTGGTGCAGACGGGTGCGCAGGGGGGCCGCGGCGCGGCCCGGCTTCTCGTGGAGATGGGGGTGGAAGCCCTCTCCCGGGGTGGTCAACGGCTCGCTCATGGCAGGGACGCTAGGGCGGCGGCAAAAAGGATGTCAAGAGGTGTCCTTTCCGCTTCACCTGCGGCAACGTTCCCGCAACGCAGGGGGTGGGCAGTGCGGCGGAAGGGCTTCGCCCGCGGCCCTGCGCACGGGCATGATGGGGGCATGCATATCTCCGCGAAGGCGGACTACGCCACGCGCGCCCTGCTGGAGCTCGCGAGTGATCCCGGCCGTCCGCTCTCCTGCGAAGCCATCGCCTCCGCGCAGGAGATCCCCTTCAGATTCCTGAAATCCGTGGTGGGCGAGCTCCGCAGGGCCGGCCTGGTGCGCAGTCGGCGCGGCTGCGAGGGCGGGTACTGGCTGGGCAGACCGGCCGAAGAGATCGCCCTGCTGGACGTCGTGCGCGCCGTCGACGGCGAACTGCTCACGCTGCGCGGCGAGTCACTGACCGGGCTCGGCTACCCGGGCCCGGCGGCCGGTCTGCCCGGGGTGTGGCGGCAGGTCGAGTCGGAGGCCGCCGCGGTGCTCGGCGCGCTCACGCTGGCCGCGCTGCTGCCCGCCGGTGCGTCTGAGGAGCCGTCCGCGATCGGTGCCGTGTGACCGGCGTCCCGGAAGCCCTGCCGCTGGAGGTGGTGGAGTACACCGACCCGATGTGCCCGTGGTCCTGGGGCTCGGAGCCCGCCTTCCGCAGGCTGCGGACCGCGCTGGAGGGCCGGGCCCGCTGGCGGCGCGCGTACGCGGTCCTCTTCGACGACGAGGAGGACGACCCGGCACCCGACCCCGCGGCCGAGACCGCGCACTACGCGGGCTACGTCGAGAGGATCGCCGGGCACACCCGTGCACCCCGGGCGGCCCGGCTGAGCCGGGTCGCGGTCAGCTCCTGGCCGTCCTCGCTGGTCGCCGTGGCGGCCGAGCTCCAGGGGCAGGACGTGGCCGAACGGGTGCTGCGGCGGCTGCGGGAGACCGTCTTCGTGCAGGGCGAACCGGCGGACACCACGGAGGGCGCGATGGCCGCCGCGCACGGCGTGCCGGGGCTCGACCCGGTGCGGCTGAGGGCGGACGCGGCCTCGGCCGGTGTGCGGGAGAGGGTGCGGTCCGACCGGGCCGAGGCCCGGCGCCCGGTCCCCGAGGTCCTGTCGGAGCAGAGCGGGTCGCCGCACCCGGGTACGGCCAGGGAGACCCCGGACGGCGGATTCCGCTACGCCCTGCCGACGCTGGTGCTGCGTACCGCGTCGGCCCGTCGGACGGTCCCCGGCTGGCGGACGTACGCGGTCTGCGCGGCGGCCGTCCAGGAGCTGTGCCCCGGACTCCTGGACCCCGCGGCGCCGCTCTCCCCGTCCGAGGCGCTGGAGCGCCAGGGGAGCCTGACCGAGCCGGAGCGTCATCTGCTGGCGGACGGGGTGTGGCCCCCTCCGGGCGCGGTCCGGCTGGAGACGGCGAACGGCCCGCTGTGGCTGCACCCTGACGAGGCGTCGGTTCATCCGGCCCTGCGTTCCGGGCCTCCCCCGTCGCCCTGAGCTGCGGTTGAGCACCGTCCCGCCCAATGAGACACCTATAGGTGTCCATTGACAGGCGCGGACGGCTGCCCCGAGGATATGGACATGCTCTCGACGCACCCCGGTGTGGTGTGCCGCTACGTGGACCTGCGGCGCACTTCCAGCGCACTCTGTCGCTGACCGACCGCCGCTCCCGTTCCACAGGCGCCCGCTGACCTCGGTCGGCGGCACCGGCCGCAGGCCGGCCGACCGCCGCCTGTCCTCACGTCGGCGCTCCGCCCTCCGTCGCTCTTTTCCCGCCGCATCCCGTACGGCGCCGTGCGTGTCACGGCACTCCGCCCGGGACCGCTGCCGCGCGGCCGCACGCCCCCGTACCGACGACGCACGCCGTGCCCGCGGCGACGGTCGGGCGCGAGCCTGCGCGCCGCCCCTCCTCGCTCCCCCGCTCCCTCCTGCCCTTTTCCGGGGCCGGGGCCCACCAGAGAGAACACGATGCCCGCACGACTCACGTTCCGACACCGACCGGACGTCCGGTCGGACCGACGGCCGGGCGGCCTGCGGGCCGCCGCCCTCGGAACCGTCCTGGCCGCCCTGCTCGTCCCGGCTCTGAGCGCATGCGGCGGCGCCTCGTCGGCGGCCGGCGGCGCCACCCTGAAGTGGGCCTCCTCCTACTTCCCGGGCCACTGGGATCCGGTGGTGTCGGGCAGCGGCGCACAGTTCCGCGAACTCGCGCTCGTCTACGCCTCGTTGACACGCACCGACGAGGAGGGCAAGGCCGTCCCGGACCTCGCCGAGAGCTGGGAGTACAACGAGAAGGGCGACCGGATCACCTTCCACGTACGTCCCGGGCTGAAGTTCAGCGACGGCGAACCGGTCGACGGCGCGGCCGTGAAGGCCGCCGTCGAGCGTGCGCAGAAGCAGAAGAACTCCGCGCTCTTCGGTGACCTGACGTCGATCGGGTCCGTGACGGCCGACGGACTGGATGCCACCCTCGATCTCACCCAGGTCGACCACCAGATACCGCAGTTGCTCGGCGAGCGCGTCCTGCAGATCGCCAGTCCGGAGGCGGCGGCGGACCCGGCGAAGCTGGACCGGACCCCCGTGGGTGCCGGGCCGTTCGTCGTCGACCAGCTGGTCCCGGGCACCAAGGCGGTCCTGCGGAAGAACCCCGACTACTGGGACGCGAAGAACATCCACATCGACCGCGTCGAGCTGGTGTCCGCCCCCGACGCCTCCA
This sequence comes from Streptomyces sp. NPDC006296, assembly GCF_040613235.1. NCBI lineage: Bacteria > Bacillati > Actinomycetota > Actinomycetes > Kitasatosporales > Streptomycetaceae > Streptomyces > Streptomyces sp. NPDC006296. The sequence goes on from NZ_JBEXRT010000051.1 coordinate 11,587, forward strand.
CCGTCGTCTCGGGCCTCCGGACCGGCGTCTACAACTTCGCCGATCTCGACCCGAGCCAGGCCGACGCCGCCGAGAAGGCGGGGCTGGACGTGTTCTCGCTGCCCGGCTTCAACGCCTCCAACATCAGCCTGAACGTCAACAAGGCGCCCTTCGACGACGGCAGGGTCGTCGACGCGTTCCGCCACGCGATCGACCGCCAGGAGTTCGTCGACAAGCTGACGTTCGGTCACGGGGAGCCGACCGACCAGCCGTTCCCCCCGGGATACGTCGCCTACGACCCCGATTCGGAGAACGCCTACCCCTACGACCCGGCGAGGTCGAGGAAGCTCCTCGCCGCGGCGGGTCACGAGCCGGGCGACATCAAGCTGGACCTGGTCATCCCCGCCGAGGACCCGCAGGCCGAGATCGTCCAGTCCCAGCTGGCCGCCGTGGGCGTCAAGGTCACCATCAAGATCGACAAGAACTGGGCCACCCCCTTCTTCGCCAAGGACCTGACCTTCTCCCTGTACGCGACGACGGGGCGCGACTCCGCGGTGCAGACCCTGACCGCCCACTTCGGCCCCGACGGCCCCTTGAACCTCAGCACTCCCTACGAGCCCGACGGCTTCAAGGAGGCCGTCGCCGAGGTCCGCCGGACGCCCCTGGACGCGCCCGCGTACCCGCAGGTCCTCCGGGCGGCCACGCGTGCGGGCCTGGAGAGCAGGGCGCTGATCTTCACCTTCTCCTCGCCCAACCTCTTCGCCAAGAGCGAGGGCCTGTCCGACCTGCCGAAGAACCCCGCCCACATCGACTGGACCGGCGTGAGGATCGCCGGCGGCTCCTGATCATCCATCCACTCCAGAGAGGGGGGAGCCCCATGACGACCACCACACCGGAGGCCGGTCCCGAGCGCCGCCGCGGGCTCACCGAGGCCACGGCCCGGCACGCGGCGGGGCGGGCGGCAGCCACCCTGGGACGGTCGGTGGCGATCTTCGTACCGGTGTTCCTGGTGGCGACCTTCGTGACGTTCGCCCTGCGGTCCCTGAGCGGGCTCAGCCCGGCGCGGATCCAGCTGGGCGAGGAGGCGACTCCCGAGGCGATCGGGCGCGTCGAGGCCGAATGGGGGCTGGACCAGCCCTTCCTGACCCAGTACGCGAACTGGTTCACCGATGTCCTGCACGGACAGCTCGGCACCAGCTGGGTCAACGGGGCCGACATCTCCACCCTGATCGGCCTCGGTCTGGGGGTGAGCCTCTCGGTCGCGACCTTCGCGCTGCTGATCGGCGTGGTCGCCGGATTCGTCCTCGGCACGGTGGCCGCGCTCCGGCGCACCACCCTCGTCGACCGGGCGATCACCGGATTCGTCACCGTGATCTCGGTGATGCCGGCCTTCGTCGTCGGCATCGTGCTGGTGGCGGTCCTCGCGGTGGGATTCGGCCTGTTCCCCTCGGCCGGGTACGTGCCGGCCGAGCAGGGGGTCGGTCCGTGGCTCGCCCACATCACCCTCCCCGCGCTCGCGCTCAGCTTCGACGTCGTCGCCGACGTCGCCCGTCAGCTGCGCTCCAGCCTCGTCGCGGCCTACGGCGAGAACTACGTGACGGGGGCGGTGGTCCGGGGCCTGAGCCCTCGGCGGATCTTCTTCGGGCACGTCCTGCGCAACGGCCTCGGGCCCGCCCTCGTCACGGTCGGCCAGAAGTTCCCCGCCCTGGTCGGCGCCTCCGTGATCACGGAGTGGATCTTCGGACTCCAGGGCTTCGGCCGGTTCGCCAACGACTCGGCCCAGGCCGGTGACGTGCCCGCCGTGCAGGGCGTCCTCGTGGTCTCGATCGTGCTGGTCGTCTCCTTCAACCTGATCATCAACCTGGTGCTGGCGCGTGTGATGCCGGCGTCACAGAGGGGGGTATGACGATGGTGCGCCGCGTCCTCGCACTCACATCCGGCCGGATCGCCGTGGCGATCCTCGTGCTGATCGCCCTGCTGGCCGTCTGCGGCCCCTGGCTCGCGCCGCAGGACCCCCTGGCGACCAGCGACAACACCCTGGCCTCGGCCTCGGGCGCCCACTGGCTGGGGACGGACCACCTGGGCCGTGACGTGTTCAGCCGCCTCCTGGACGGCTCACGGATCAGCGTGCTCGGATCGCTGGAGGTCGCGCTGACGGCCCTGGTCGTCGGCGCGGTCCCGGGCATCCTGTCGGTCTATTCGGGGCGGGCCTTCGAGTGGCTGACCCTCCGTCTGGCCGACACCCTGGTCGCCCTGCCGTTCCTGCTGTTCGCCATCGCCGTGATCGCGCTGCTCGGCAACGGCATCACCCAGGCCATGCTCGTCACGGGCGCCCTGGTCTCCCCGCTCTTCTACCGGGTGTCCCGTGCCGCCACCCTGGCCGTGGCCCGCTCCCCGTACGTGGAGGCCGCCGTCATCTCCGGCGCCTCCGTCGGCTGGATCGTGCGCCGCCACGTCTGGGTCAAGGTGCTCCCGCCGATCGCGGTGGCGCTCGCCCAGACCATCGGCACGGGCTTCGTCATCGTGTCGAGCCTGACCTTCCTCGGCATCGGCGTCCAGCCGCCGGCACCCACGTGGGGCGGTCTGCTCGCCTCCGACCTGGGCTATCTCAGCCATCAGCCCTGGGCCCCGGTGGCACCCGCCCTGCTGATCATGGTGACGGTCTGGGCGTGCAACCTGCTCGCCGACGCCATCCGCGACGTCTCCGGCGAAGCGGGCCGCGCCCTGGCCGGCCGGCGAGCCGTACGCACCCGCACCTCCACCCCCGTCCCCGTGGGAGGTTCCCGATGAGGACCCTGTACCGGAGCACCGTCCCCGAACACCGCGCGGAGCACCCGGCCGCCGGACCGCCCGCCCCGCCGGTGGTCGCCGTCCGGGACCTGCACCTCACCGACCGGGTCACGGGCCGGGAGATCGTCCACGGCGTCGGCTTCGAGCTCACGCCGGGCAGGACGGTCGGCATCGTCGGCGAGTCCGGCAGCGGCAAGACCCTCACCTGCCGAGCGGTGCTCGGCATCCTGCCCCCGCACTTCGAGGTCTCCGGAGGCTCCGTCGAGATCGACGGCACCGACATCGCCACGCTGACGCCCCGTCAGTGGACGGCCCTGCGCGGCACCACGGTCGGAGCCGTGTTCCAGGACCCGGCGTCCTACCTGAACCCGTCGATCCGCGTCGGCGCCCAGATAGCCGAGGTCATCCGGGTCAAGAAGGGCGTGAAACGGCGCGAGGCGCGCCGGCAGGCCCTCGAACTCCTCGCGGCGGTGGAGCTCCGGGATCCGGAGCTGGTCTACGGGCAGTACACCTACGAGCTGTCCGGCGGCATGCTCCAGCGCGTCCTGATCGCGGCGGCGATCGCCGTCGAGCCGCGGGCCCTCATCGCCGACGAGGCCACGACCGCGCTCGACGTCACGGTCCAGGCGGAGATCCTCGACCTGCTCGCCGATCTGCGCGAGCGCACCGGCCTGGCGCTCGTCGTCGTCTCCCACGACCTGGCGGTCGTCGCCCAGCTCTGTGACGAGGTCCTCGTCCTGCGCCAGGGCGAAGTGGTGGAGCAGGGCCCGACACGGTCCGTGCTCCACGACCCGCAGCACGCGTACACCCGGCTGCTCATCTCCGAGCACGAGAGCTACGGCCTGGACCGGTTCCTCACCGACCGGGAGGCGTCATGACCAGCACCGCACAGGAGCAGGGCACCGGCGGCCGCCAGGCCCCCGTCCTGGAAGTCGAGGGCCTGGAGGTCCGTTACGGCCGGGGGCGCCGGGGCCGTAGCGCACTGCGCGGGGTCTCGCTGAGCGTCGCGCCCGGGGAGACCGTCGGCGTCATCGGCGAGACCGGATCCGGCAAGTCCACGCTGGCGCGCGCGGTGCTCGGCCTCGTGCGTGCCTCGGCGGGCTCGATCCGGGTCGGCGGCGAGGACGTCACCGGATTCGGCGACCGCCGGTGGCGCGCCCTGCGCCGACGGGGCGTCGTCCAGTACGTCTTCCAGGACCCGCTGCGCAGCCTCGACCCGGACCTCACCGTCGCGGACTCCCTGACCGAGCCGCTGCTCGTCCGGGGTGTACCGCGCGCGGAGGCGGACGAGCGGGCGCGCGCGTTCCTCGACCGGGTCCACCTGTCCGCGGACCTGCTCGGGCGGCTGCCCGGAGAGCTCTCCGGCGGCCAGCGCCAGCGGGTCGCCGTGGCCCGCGCCCTGGTCACCGAACCGGCCCTGGTCATCCTCGACGAACCGGTCAGCGCCCTGGACTCCGCCAACCGCGTCCAGGTCCTGGAGATCCTGAAGGAACTCCGCGCCTCCGGCACCTCCCTCGTCTTCATCTCCCACGACCTCGGCTCCATCGCCGGGACCGCCGACCGCGTCGCCGTGCTCCACCGGGGTGAGCTCGTCGAGGTGGGAGCGGCCCGTGACGTCATCGGACGGCCGAGGCACGCGTACACGCGCCTGCTCGTCGGATCCGCCCCGACGCTGCACACACGGACCGCCTCCCGGTCCGAGCGCGACGCCCTGCGCGCCCGGCTGAGCGACTGACAGCAGGGCTTACGGCCTTCGTCGCATCCCGCGGCACCACTGAGAGGAACACACCCATGTCCCGCAGGATCCACCTCGCACTGCACCCGTACGGAGTCGGCGGCCCCGGTCAGCACGGCCTCTGGAAGGACCCGGGCGTCGCGAAGAACGCCAGCATCGACATCAACTACTACATCCAGCAGGCCCGGGCGGCGGAACACGCCCTCTTCGACGCGCTGTTCGTCGTCGACAGCCAGTTCATCAACGCCACCTACCCCTCGCACTACCTGAACCGGCTGGAACCGCTCACCCTGCTCTCCGCCGTCGCCACCCACACCAGGAACATCGGCCTGGTCGGCACGGCGAGTTCCACCTACAACTCGCCGTTCAACCTGGCCCGCAGGTTCGCGTCGCTGGACCACATCAGCGGCGGGCGCGCCGGCTGGAACGTGGTGACCAGCTTCGACACCGGTACGTCCCGGAACTTCGGGCTCGACGAACACCTCGACTACACCACCCGCTACGGCCGCGCCCTGGAGTTCGTGCAGGTCGCGCGCGGTCTGTGGGACTCCTACGAGGACGACGCCTTCCCGGCCGACGTGGAGCGCGACGTCTTCCTCGACCCGTCCAGGCTGCACGCGCTGGACCACGACGGGGAGCACTTCAAGGTCGCCGGACCGCTCAACATCTCCCGGTCCCCGCAGGGACAGCCCGTCATCTTCCAGGCCGGGGTCTCCGCCGAGGGCCGCGACCTCGCGGCGCGCGTCGCCGAGGGCGTCTACGCCCCGGGCGGCACGCTGGAGCAGGCCCAGGAGTACTACGCCGACGTCAAGAAGCGCACCGCGGCCCACGGGCGCGACCCCGAGCACCTCAAGGTCTTCATCCACGGCGGCCCGGTCGTCGGGGCGACCGACGCGGAGGCACGGCGCCGGGAGCGGGAGATCTTCGAGGAGGACAACGACTTCGCCGGCAACCTCGCGCTGCTGGGCCGTTCCTTCGGGGCGTACGACTTCGGCGCGCACGACCTGGACGCACCGTTCCCCGACGTCGCCCACCTCGCGGAGAAGGGCGGCCGGACCGGAGCCGCGAAGATCATCGAGCGGGCCCGGGCGGAGAACCTGTCGCTGCGTCAGGTGGCCGAGTCCGTCAGCACCTTCCGCCGCTCGCCGTTCGTGGGAGCCCCGGAGACCGTCGCCGACACCATCGAGCAGTGGTACGCCGCGGGCACCCTGGACGGGATCAACCTGGCGTTCCGCAACAACGCCGACCTCGAACGGTTCGTGGACGGTGTGGTGCCGCTGCTCCAGAAGCGCGGCCTGTTCCGGACCGAGTACGAGTCGGACACCCTGCGCGGCAACCTCGGGCTGCCGCTTCCCGCGAACCGCCACACCTCCGCGCGCACGGGCGTGGCCGGCTGATGCGGTCCGCGCCCGCCCCTGACAGCCGCCCGCACCCGCCCGTACAGGAGCCTGGAATGACCGAGTACACCGACCACCACGGCCCCGCGGGGCTGCGCACGCGCGGCACCGTCCTCGTGGTGCCGGGCCGGGGCGAGACCCGGTCGGCGTACGCACGGCTCGGCGCGCGGCTGGCCGCCGACGCCTACCGGGTCCGGGTCGTCGACGCCCCGGACCTCGACGCGGGGGACCCGGACGGTTCGCTGGCCCGCTTCGGGGACCGGCTCGCCGCCGCGGCCGAGGACACGGCCGCCGGCGAGGACGGCCCGGTGCGGCCTCTCGTGCTGGTGGGGGCGGACCGGGGCGCCGTCGCGCTGGCGGCGCTGCTCGGCGGGGGCGGCGAGCCGTCCGCCGTGCGTCCGGACGCCGTGGTCCTCGCGGGGATCCCCGGCGGCGGGGCGTCCGCCGGGTCTCCCCGCGGCTGGGAGGAGGAGCTCGACGTGCGCACCGCCTGCCCCGCCCACCGGGGCACCCTGACCCGGGACACCGGCACCCGGCGCGGTGCTCTCGACGAGGCGGTTCCGCAGGCCCTGCTCGCCGCGGCGTACGCGGGCCGGACCGGCGTCCCCGCCCTGCTCCTGGTCGGCGACGCCGATCCGCTCGCGGACCGCGAGGCTCTCGTCCGCACGGCGAAGGCGCTGCCGCGCGCCCGGCTCTCGGTGGTGCGCGGCGCCCGCCACGACGTGCTGAACGACCTGCAGCACCGCTCGGTGGCGGCGGAGGTCGTCACCTTCCTGGAGACCCTGCGCAACGCACTGGTGCCGGTCGTCACGGTCGACGCGAGCGCGTGGTGAACACCGCCGGTGCCGCCCGCACCCCCGCCCCGTGGAGATCCGCCGAGCCCCGCGGCGATCCGCCGGCGTCCGCGGCGATCCGCCGGTCCGCCGGGACCTGCCGAGAGCCGCTCCGGTCCCCCGTGATCCGCCGCGCCCGTACCGATCCGTCGAGCCCCGTCGAGACCCGTAGAGAGAGGTCCCCCATGGCCACCGTCCTGTCCGTCTCCGGCAGCCCCTCCGCCACGTCCCGCACCGCACGTCTCCTGCGCCACCTGGACGACCGGCTCCGCCGGCAGGGCCACGAGGTGACACCGCTGGACGTGCGCACCCTTCCCGCCGAAGCGCTGCTGGGTGCCGACTTCCGGCATCCTGCGGTCGTCGAGGCCACCGCGCTGTTCGCGGAGGCGGACGGGGTGGTCATCGGCACGCCCGTCTACAAGGCCGCGTACTCGGGGCTGCTGAAGACCCTGCTGGACCTCCTCCCGCAGTACGCGCTGACCGGCAAGACCGTGCTGCCGCTGGCCACCGGGGGCAGCACGGCCCATGTGCTGGCCCTCGACTACGCGTTGCGCCCGGTGCTGAGCTCCATGGGCGCGGCGCACATCGTGCCGGGATGGTTCACCCTCGACACGGACCTCACCGCCGGCGCCGACGGCACGCTGACCGTCGCACCGGGCACCGCGGAGGCCCTCGCCCAGGTCACCGACGCCTTCTCCCGGGCGCTGGGCGGGCGTCCGGCCGTGCTGGCCCCGGCCGGCTGAGCGCTCACGCCTGCCGCAGGCGCCGCCAGACCGCCTTCGCCGCGTGGTGTCCGGACATGCCGTGCACCCCGGGACCGGGCGGGGTGGCCGACGAGCAGAGGAAGACGGCGGGGTGCGCGGTGGCGTACGGCACCCGGGCGAGCCTGGGCCGGATCAGCGTCTGGAGGCCGGCGAACGCCCCGGTGGCGATGTCGCCGCCGACGTAGTTGGCGTTGCGCACCGCGAGCTGCGGCGGGCCGGCGACGGCGCGGGCCAGCACCAGGTCGCGGAACCCGGGTGCGAAGCGATCCAGTTGACGCTCGACGACCTCGGTGGCGTCGCCCTGCCAGCCGGCCGGGACGTGTCCGTACGCCCAGAAGACGTGCCGCCCCTCGGGGGCCCGGCCGGGGTCGACGACGCTCGGCTGGGAGGTGATGAGAAAGGGCACCTCGGGGTCACGGCCGGCCACGGCCGCGCGCAGCGCCGCGTCGATCTCGGGGGCGGAGGGGCCGACGTGGACCGTGCCGGCCCGGCGGGCCTCCTCCGCCGTCCAGGGCACCGGCCCCGACAGCGCGTAATCGATCTTGAAGCAGGAGGGTCCGTAGCGGTAGTGGTCGTAGGCGCCGCCGAGGCCCGCGATCCGGGCGAGCGCGGTGGGCGAAGTGTCGAAGACGTAGGCGCGGGCGGGCGGGAGCTCGTCGAGGCGCCTGACCTCGACGCCGGTGCGGACGGTGCCGCCCTGTTCGCGCAGGAAGGAGGCGAGGGCGTCGGAGATCGCCTGGGAACCGCCCCGGGGCACCGGCCAGCCGTTCTCGTGCGCGGCGAGCGCGAAGAGGAGGGCGATGCCCCCGGTCGCGAAGCCGGTGGTGGGCGCGATGGCGTGTCCCGCGAGGCCCGCGATCAGGCCGCGGGCCTTCTCCCCGCGGAAACGCCGGGCGAGCAGCGCGGCCGGCTGGACCGCGTCCAGCCCGAAGCGCGCCCAGCGGTACGGGTCCCGGGGCAGGCCGTCCCACGGGGTGCGCAGGAAGTCCTCGGCGAGGGTGTCCCAGTGGCCGGTGAAGGGGGCGACCAGCCTGCGGTAGGCGCCCGCGTCCACGGGCCCCAGCGACATGGCGCTCTCCCCCACGGACCGGGTGAGCACCACGGCGGTGCCGTCCGGGAACGGGTGGGCGAGCGAGAGCGGCGGCTGGAGCCATTCGAGGCCGTGCCGGGCGAGCGGCATCGCTTTGAAGGCGGGTGATCCGATGCCGAGGGGGTGCACGGCGGAGCAGGGGTCGTGGCGGAAGCCGGGGAGGGTCAGCTCCTCGGTGCGCGCACCGCCACCGACGGTGTCCCCGGCCTCGAACACCTCCACGGAGAGGCCGCGGCGGGCCAACTCGACCGCGGCGGTCAGCCCGTTCGGGCCCGCTCCCACGACGACGGCATCCAGCATCGATGGCACCTTCGGACTCCTTTGTCAGCCGGTGACCGGGAGACCCAGGATATTCGGGGACACCGACAGCGGGCCCCCGGGTGGCCCTCCACCCCGTGCACGGGGCACGCGCCCCCTCACCGGCGGTCCCCCGGCTCGCTCCTGCGCCCGTCGCGGAGGCCGTCGCGGAGGCCGTCGCCCCGGCCGGAAGCGGAATCCGCGGCACGCGTCCGGTCCGGCTCCGGAGACCTCGGCGAGGAGGGGCCGGTCCTCAGGCCTGTGCGCCGGTGCGCAGGGCCCGGAGGATCCGCTCGGCGGTCTCCGCGTCCCGGGCCGCGGTGAACGGGAGGTCGTTCCCGCCGGTGATGCGGAACGGGACGCCGGAGAGTGTCGACTGGGTGCCGCCCGCCTCGGTGACGAGGAGCAGTCCGGCCGCGTGGTCCCACGCGAACTCCCAGTTGAAGGCGATCGCGTCCTGCGCGCCACAGGCGACGGCGAGGTACTCCAGGCCCGCCGATCCGCAGGCGCGGGCGTCGATGCCCTCGGTGCGCAGGCCGAGCAGGGCGCGCTTCTGGGCGTCGGAGGTGTAGTCGGGGTGGGACATCGCCACCTTGAGCACGGCGCCGGGCGCGGGCGAACCGCTGTGCACCGGCCGGCCGTTGAGCGTGGCGCCCCGGCCCCGCACGGCGACGGCCATCTCGTCGAGCACGGGGGCGTACGTCCACGAGGCGTGGACCTCGCCGTGCAGGGCGAGGGCCACCAGGGTGCAGAAGCCGGGCTCGCCGCGGACGAACTGGCGGGTGCCGTCCACAGGGTCGACGATCCACACGGGTGCGTCGCCGCCGAGGGCGTCGTAGACGGCGGGGTCGGCGTGCACAGCCTCCTCGCCGACGACGGCCGAGCCGGGCAGCAGCCGGGTCAGGGACGCGGTGAGGTGTTCCTCGGCGAGCCGGTCGGCGGCGGTGACCAGGTCGTGCGGGCCGCTCTTCTCGACGATCTCGTGCGCGGCGAGCTGCCGGTAGCGCGGCAGGATCTCCGCGGCTGCCGCCGCCCGGACCGCCGCCTCGACCGCGGCCGTCGCCCCGGTGGTCCCGTACAGGAAGTCATCGATCATGCGTCCAGCTAAGCACGGTCCGCCTGGGCCGCCACGGGCAGGTGCTCAGCGGCCGACGGCGTATCCCTGCATGCCGCGGGGGTTCGCGGCCGCGGAGAGGACGCCGGTCCGCGGGTCGCGGGCGACGGCGCACAGGCGGCCCTCGGACCAGGGGTCGCCCACCGTGACCTCGTGGCCCCGCCGGCGCAGGTCCTCGACGATCCCGGGGTCCGTGCCCTCCTCGACGGTGACGCTCCCCGGGCGCATCCCGCGCGGGTGGAAGGAGCCGGGGAAGCTGTCGTTGTGCCAGTTGGGGGCGTCGATCGCGCCCTGGAGGTCGAGGCCGCCGCGGACCGGGTCGCGGAGCACCACGGCGAGGAAGAAGTGCAGCTGCCACTGGTCCTGCTGGTCCCCGCCCGGGGTGCCGAACGCCATGACGGGCACCCCGTCGCGCAGGGCGAGGGACGGGGTCAGTGTGGTGCGCGGGCGCCGGCCCGGGGTCAGCGTGTTCGGCAGGCCCTCGTCGAGCCAGGCCATCTGCAGCCGGGTGCCCAGCGGGAAGCCGAGCTCGGGCACGACCGGGTTGGACTGGAGCCAGCCGCCGCTCGGCGTGGCGGCGACCATGTTCCCCCAGCGGTCGACGATGTCGAGGTGGCAGGTGTCGCCGCGGGTCGCGCCGTCCCGGGCGACGGTGGGTTCGCCGGCTCCCGGCGCCGTGGCGCCCGGGGTGCCGGCACCGGCGGCGACCGCGCGGGCGTGCGCGCTGAGGAGGGGGGTGCGGCCCCCGGGGCTGCCGGGGCGCAGCTCCCGCGAGGCGGTGTCGCCGATCAGGGCGCGGCGTTCGTCGTTGTAGGCGTCGGAGAGCAGGGCGTCGAGGGGGACCTCGGCGGCGTCGCCGTACCAGGCCTCGCGGTCGGCCATGGCGAGCTTGCAGCCCTCGACGAGCAGGTGGACGTAGGCGGCCGAGCCGTACGCCGGGAGTTCGGCCGGGAGGAGCGCGAGCTGCTGGAGGAAGGCGGGGCCCTGGCTCCAGCCGCCCGCCTTGGCGAGGGTCCAGCCGTTCCAGTCGTACGTGGCGGGCGCCTCGTACGTCGCGGACCAGCCCGCCAGGTCGGCGGCGGTGAGGGTGCCGGTGTGGCGGGCCCCGCTGGTGTCCAGGGTGGGGACGGCTGCCAGGCGGACCAGCGCCTCGGCGACGAAGCCCGTGCGCCAGATGTCGCGGGCGGCCTCGATCACGGCGACCCGGTCCCCGCCGCCCCTCTGCTGCGCCTCGGCGGTCAGGCGCCGCCAGGTCGCGGCGAGGGCCGGGTTGCGGAACAGCGTGCCGGGCTCGGGGGCCTTCCCGCCGGGGAGGTAGACCTCGGCGGAGGTCGGCCACTCGGTCTCGAACACCTCGCGGACGGTCTCCACGGTCCACCCGACCCGCTCCACGGGGGCGTGGCCCTCCTCGGCGTATCCGACGGCGTACCGCAGGACCTCGGCGAGGGACTTGGTGCCGTGGTCGCGCAGCAGCAGCATCCAGGCGTCGAACGCGCCGGGCACCGCGGCGGCGAGCGGTCCGGTGCCGGGGACCAGGTCGAGGCCGAGCGAGCGGTAGTGCGCGGCCGACGCCCCGGCGGGGGCGGGTCCCTGGCCGCACAGCACCCGCACCTCGCCGTCCTTCGGGGCGAGGATGATCGGGACCTCCCCGGCCGGGCCGTTGAGGTGGGGTTCGACGACGTGCAGGACGAAACCGGCGGCGACGGCCGCGTCGTAGGCGTTGCCGCCGTCCTCCAGAACAGCCATCGCGGACTGCGAGGCGAGCCAGTGAGTGGACGACACCATGCCGAAGGTGCCCTGGAGGGTGGGGCGGGTGGTGAACATACGGGGTCTCACCTCGCTGTGTACGCGCGTCGGACGATCGGATCCGCACTCAGGACCGGGCCTGGGCAGAATCTGGGGAATCGGGACCGGAATTCCCCTCCGCCCGCTCCCTCAGCAGGATATCGATCGCCCTGGAGCTCATCTCCCCCGCCTCCGGCATGACATGCGCAGAGTGATCGAGCGTGATGGCCGGCGAGGAATGCCCCGCCCACGTGGTGCGTGTGACGGCGCAGCACCACGTCGATGAGCCGCGCCCGGGCACCACGTACAACACCTACCTGCCCGACGCCGAAGCCGTCATCATCGGCGAGCAGCAGAACTTCGCCCCGAACCACACCGCCGGCATCGACCCCACGCCGTTCGTCCTGCTCGCCGGACGCACCGGCCAGAGCTGGTGCTGACTGAAGTCGCCGGTACGTCAGCTCGTCCTGGGGCAGCCGGGCAGGCCCTCCCGCACATCACAGGCCCGTCCCCAGCACCACGGCGAGCGCCGTCAGCAGCATGCACAGGGCGATGTTGACCGTCCGGTGCTCCCAGAAGACCGCGACGAACTCGCGGATCGTGGCGCTCGGCCAGAAGTAGGAAGCGGTGGGAGAGCCCAGGACCTGACCACGTACGCCTTCCCGGCGAGCGGTCATCGCTGCGCGGAAGGCATGGAAGTTGTTCGTCACGACCACGCACACATAGCGTTCGTCGGTCTCCTCCATCATCCTGCGGCTGAAGCGCAGGTTCTCCGACGTCGTGCGAGAACGGGGCTCCTCCAGCACGAGATCCGGGTCGGCACCTTCGGCGATCAGCCAGCGGCCCATCGCCTCGGCCTCCGGCAGCTGTTCGTCCGGCCCCTGCCCGCCGGAGACCAGCAGCACCGGAGCAACCGCGCCGCGCGCCACCTGCTGCGTGTGGATGCTCAGGCCGGTGCGCAGGCGTGAGGCGAGCAGCGGAGGTACACGTTCACCGCCGATGAGACCCGAACCCAACATCACTACGAAGTCCACGTCGCCTCGCACACGGATACGCCCGTACAGAAAGGCGTAGACGAGAAAGCAGAGGAAGAGGAACGCGATGTAGCCAGTGACCAGCACCAGGGCAAGAACGAAGGAACGATATGCCTTCGAGTTGCCGAGGTAGTCGGCCGTGGCGACCAGCGCGAGGATGGCGAAGATGCCGACCCCGGCCAGCCCTGACAAGAGGTTGGCGGGTCTGCGGCCCTCCTTGCGGATCATGGTGAGGCCGTTGGCGACGAGAAAGCCGCCGAGGACCATGATGGCGAGCACGGGGACAAGGAAGACCAACGAGTACACCAGGACAGCCCGTTGTTGCGGCAGCCGGTCCACCTGCGTGAGCAGGGCGTTCGAGAGGGCCAGCACGGTCAGGCCGAGCAGGACGGCGTTGCGGAACTGCCGGCGGTCCTGCCGTACACCCCAGCAGAACCACAGGAGGAAGACGGCCGGCGGGGCGAAAGCGAACACGAAGAACCTCGGATGCATCAGCGGCGCGGTGAGGACGGTGTGGAGCAGAGGGTTGCAGCGGGTGCGGTGCGAGAAGTGGCTACTTCCCGGACCGGCGGTTCTCCTCGAGCCAGTCCTTGTTCGTCTGCCAGGCGTACAGGGTGCCGTTCTCCAGCGAGACGTAGTAGGAGTCGCACCGGCCGGTCGCACGGCCCGCGGCATCCGGCGGGAACCACGTCGCACTCATCTCCGGCCCCGGGGCCGGTTGCCCGTCGAGCGGCTCGCATGACGCGGGCAGCCTGCCGTTGCCGAGTTTCGCCTTCAGGATGCGTTCACCGCCGGTGGTCCGCATCGCGTACTCCACCGAGGCGGCGTCATCCGGCAGCCAGTGCGGCACCGATCCACGTTCTTCCTTGGCCTCTTTGCCCGTGGCGTAGGACGACTTCTGCTCATGGCGCCCGTCATACCACTGCGTGGCCTCGGGTACGGCCACAGCGGCCGCCACTCCGACCACCGCCAAGGCCCCCACGATGCCTATCAGAACGCCGCGCATGCTCTCTCCCGTTCGCATTCGCCTCCGCGTGAGGCCACGCGAGGGCGCTGATCTTTGCCTCCCGTCATCCTTCCATCCCGATAATCATTAATCGTCACACTTTGAGGCATTTGGTCGTACGCTTTCAGTCGCATACACCCCCTAGGGGTGCATACGAGATCGGTTGCCTCATCCGGCCCGGCGAGCCTTCCCGGGACTCCGGCGGCACCGCCGATACACGCCCGCCTCGCAGTGGCTCCCGGACCCGCCGGCCGGTGGCCCGGCAGCGGGCGGAGCGCCGCTTCCGGAGGTAGACATGGGGAGGGGTTCCGGGGCGGGCCCGGGCTCCTCGGCGGAGCGGGAAGGGGAACGAGGACGTGCATGGTGAGTACAAGGTGCCCGGCGGCAAACTCGTCGTCGTGGATCTGGACGTCCGGGACGGCGTGCTGCGGGACGTGCGGGTCGCCGGCGACTTCTTCCTGGAGCCCGACGAGGCCGTCCTCGCGATCGACGCGGCCCTGGAGGGCGCGCCGTCGTCGACGGACGCCGCGGGCCTGGCGGCCCGGATCACGGCGGCGCTGCCGGACTCGGTCGTGATGCTGGGGCTGACCGCGGAGGGCGTCGGCACCGCCGTCCGGCGGGCGCTGGCCCACGCGACCGAATGGAGCGACTTCGACTGGCAGTTGGTGCACGTGGAGCCGCAGGCCCCGGCGCTGCACATGGCGCTGGACGAGGTCCTCACCGCCGAGGTGGCCGCCGGGCGCCGCGCCCCCACACTGCGGGTCTGGGAGTGGGCCTCCCCCGCCGTGGTCATCGGGAGCTTCCAGTCGCTGCGGAACGAGGTGGACCCCGACGGGGCGGCCAGGCACGGGATGACCGTGGTGCGGCGGGTCTCCGGGGGCGGGGCCATGTTCGTGGAACCCATGAGCACGATCACGTACTCGCTGTCCGTACCGGATTCCCTGGTGTCGGGCCTCACCTTCGCCGACAGCTACGCCTACCTCGACGACTGGGTCCTGGAGGCGCTCGCCGATCTGGGCGTCCGCGCCTGGTACCAGCCCCTCAACGACATCGCCACCGACGCCGGCAAGATCGCCGGGGCCGCCCAGAAGCGGATGGTGGGCCCCGACGGCGGTCCGGGAGCCGTCCTGCACCACGTGACCATGTCGTACGACATCGACGCGGACAAGATGCTGGAGGTCCTGCGCATCGGCAGGGAGAAGCTGTCCGGCAAGGGGACCGGGAGCGCCGCGAAGCGCGTGGACCCGCTCCGCCGGCAGACCGGCCTCGCCCGCGAGCAGGTGATCGACCACATGATCGCCTCGTTCCGCGACCGCTACGGGCTGGCCACCGGCCGGATCACCCCGGACGAGCTGGCACGGGCGCAGGAGCTGGTGCGGACCAAGTTCGCCACCGAGGAGTGGACCGCGCGCGTGCCCTGAGCGCACTCCGGCCGCGTGGCCGCCGCCCGCTGCCCTCCACCCGGACCCGGCCCTGCCACATCGCCGGGAGGTCCGCCGCGCGGGCCGGGACGCCTGCGCAGGGGGCGCATGGACCGAGGCGCCTGGGCCGTGGTGCGTGAGCCGGAGCGCCCGGCCCCACCCGTTTCCCGGGTGCCGTCGGTCCGCGCTCCGCCGGCGGGGCCCGCGGCGCCGGACGCGCGAACGCCCCGACGGGCGCGCGGGGCGCCTGCCGGGGCGTTCGGGTGCGGCCGGGGATCAGCCCAGGGTCGCGATGGCCTTGTTGAAGGTGGCCGAGGGACGCATGACGGCCTCCGCCTTGGCCGGGTCGGGCTGGTAGTAGCCGCCGATGTCGGCCGGCTTGCCCTGGACGGCGATCAGCTCGTCGACGATGGTCTGCTCCTGCTCGGCCAGCGTCGCGGCGAGCGGGCCGAACGCCTCGGCGAGCGCGGCGTCGTCGGTCTGGCGCGCCAGCTCCTGGGCCCAGTACAGCGCCAGGTAGAAGTGGCTGCCGCGGTTGTCGATCCCGCCGAGCTTGCGGCTCGGGGACTTGTCCTCGTTGAGGAAGGTGCCGGTCGCCCGGTCCAGGGTGTCACCGAGCACCCGGGCGCGCGCGTTGTCCGTGGTGGTCGCCAGGTGCTCGAAGCTGACCGCGAGCGCGAGGAACTCGCCCAGGCTGTCCCAGCGCAGGTAGTCCTCCTTGACCAGCTGCTGGACGTGCTTGGGCGCGGAACCGCCGGCGCCGGTCTCGAACAGCCCGCCGCCGTTCATGAGCGGGACGACCGAGAGCATCTTCGCGCTGGTGCCCAGCTCCAGGATCGGGAACAGGTCGGTGAGGTAGTCACGCAGCACGTTGCCGGTGACCGAGATGGTGTCCTCGCCGCGGCGGATGCGCTCCAGGGAGAACGCCGTGGCCTCCTGCGGCGTACGGATGGAGAGGTCCAGGCCGTCGGTGTCGTGCTCGGCGAGGTAGGTGTTGACCTTGGCGATGAGGTTGGCGTCGTGCGCGCGGCCCTCGTCGAGCCAGAACACGGCCGGGCTGCCGGTCGCGCGGGCGCGGGTGACGGCGAGCTTGACCCAGTCCTGGATGGGCAGGTCCTTGGTCTGGCACATGCGGAAGATGTCGCCGGCGCCGACGGCCTGCTCCAGCAGGACCTCGCCCGAACCGTCGACGACCCGCACGGTGCCGGTGGCGGGGACCTCGAAGGTCTTGTCGTGGCTGCCGTACTCCTCGGCCTTCTGCGCCATCAGGCCGACGTTGGGCACGGAGCCCATGGTCGACGGGTCGAAGGCGCCGTTGGCGCGGCAGTCGTCGATGACGACCTGGTAGACACCGGCGTAGCTGCTGTCCGGGAGGACGGCGATGGTGTCGGCCTCGTTGCCGTCCGGACCCCACATGTGGCCGGAGGTGCGGATCATGGCCGGCATGGACGCGTCGACGATGACGTCGCTGGGGACGTGCAGGTTGGTGATGCCCTTGTCGGAGTCGACCATCGCCAGGGCGGGGCCCTCGGCGAGCTCGGCCTCGAAGGACGCCTTGATCTCGGCGCCGGCGTCCACGGAGTCGAGCCCCTTGAGGATGCCGCCGAGGCCGTCGTTCGGCGTCAGGCCGGCCGCGGCGAGCACGTCGCCGTGGGCGGCGAAGGTCTTCGGGAAGAAGGCGCGGACCACGTGGCCGAAGATGATCGGGTCGGAGACCTTCATCATGGTGGCCTTGAGGTGCACGGAGAACAGGACGTCCTCGGCCTTGGCGCGCGCGACCTGGGCGGTGAAGAACTCACGCAGCGCGGCGACGCGCATGACGGCCGCGTCCACGACCTCGCCCGCCAGGACCGGGACGGACTCGCGCAGCACGGTGGTGGTGCCGTCGTCGCCCGCGAGCTCGATGCGCAGCGTGCCGGCCTCGCCGATGACGACGGACTTCTCCGTCGAGCGGAAGTCGTCGACGCCCATGGTGGCGACGTTCGTCTTCGAGTCGGCGCTCCAGGCACCCATGCGGTGCGGGTGGGCCTTGGCGTAGTTCTTGACCGAGGCAGGGGCGCGGCGGTCGGAGTTGCCCTCGCGCAGGACGGGGTTCACCGCGCTGCCCTTGACCTTGTCGTAGCGCGCGCGGACATCCTTGTCCTCGTCGGTCCGCGGGTCGTCCGGGTAGTCCGGGAGCGCGTAGCCCTGCTCCTGGAGCTCCGCGATCGCGGCCTTCAGCTGCGGGATCGAGGCCGAGATGTTGGGCAGCTTGATGATGTTGGCACCGGGGGTCCCGGCCAGCTCACCGAGCTCGGCGAGCGCGTCATCGATACGCTGGTCGGCCTTGAGACGCTCCGGGAAGCCGGCGATGATCCGCCCCGCCAGGGAGATGTCGCGGCGCTCGACCGTGACGCCGGCGGTCGAGGCGTACGCCTCGACGACGGGCAGGAACGAGTACGTCGCCAGGGCAGGGGCCTCGTCGGTGTGCGTATAGATGATGGTCGAGTCAGTCACCGGGTGCTCCGCTCCACGTCTGCAACATTGCTTGACATCAAGATATCTCGTGCCCGGCACCCTCTCCACAGTGGCCCGCGCCATCGCGGCGGAACCGGTCGCTCCTGTCCGGTGGGGCCGGGCCTGCCGTGCGGTCAGTGTCCGGGCGCCCCGCGGTGTGCCGGCGGCCGGTGGGCGTACCAGCGGCGGTCGGCCTCCAGCTGGGCCGCGAGGGAGACCAGCAGGGCCTCGCTGCGGGAGGGGCCGAGGAGCTGGGCGCCGAGGGGCAGCCCGTCCCGGGTGAAGCCGGCGGGGACGTTGACGCCGGGCCAGCCGAGGACGTTCCAGGGCCAGGCGTAGGGGCAGGCCGAGGTCATCGCGAGGTCGGTGCGCCAGGCGCCGAGCCGGTCGAAGGCCCCGATCCGTGGGGGCGGTGCGGCCGTGGTCGGGGTGAGCAGCACGTCGTACCCGGTCCCGCCGCGGGCGGTGTCGAAGAAGGCGCCGATCCGGGCGTGCTGGCGCACCTCCCGTGCGCGGGCGGCCCGCACGATCCGGCCGCCGAGCCGGGTCCCGGTGCGCAGGGCGCTGCGGGTGCGCGGGTCCAGGAGCCCTGGTTCGGGATGCAGTGCGGCGAGTTCGGCGATGCCCGCGGTCGCCCGGGGCACGAAGGAGAGGCCGATCAGTCCGTAGCGCGGGCCGGCCTCCTCGACGTGGTGGCCGAGTCCGGCGAGGGCGTCGGCGAGCGCGGTGACGGCGCGGACGACCTCGGGGTGCGGCGCGTTCCGGGTGAGGGTGAGCGGGGGCCGCAGGGACAGGCCGATGCGCAGCCTGCCCGGGTCGCGGCGGGCCGCGGCGGAGGCGTCGACGGCGGGCGGGCGGTGCGGGTCCCCGGGGTGCGGTCCCGCGGCGGCGTCCAGGAGGAGGGCGGCGTCGGCGACGGTACGGGCGAGCGGGCCGTTGACCGTGAGGCCCTGGAAGGCGTCGGTGCGGGGGTGCACGGAGATCCGGCCCCGCTGGGGTTTGATGCCGACGAGGTGGGTCCAGGCGGCGGGGATGCGGATGGAACCGGCACCGTCCGAGCCCAGTGCGGCGGGGACGAGTCCGGCGGCCACGGCCGCCGCGGAGCCGCCGGACGAGCCGCCGGGTGTGTGGGCGGGGTTCCACGGGTTGCGGGTGGCCCCGAACGCCGGCCCCTCGGTGAACGCCCACTGCCCCAGCTCGCAGGAGTTGGTCTTGCCGACGACGACGGCCCCGGCGGCCCTGAGCCTGCGGACGGCTTCGCTGTCGGTGGTGGCGGGCGGGCGCACGCCGTCGCAGCCGAAGTGGGTGGGCAGGCCGGCGACGTCGGTGTCGTCCTTGACCGCGACCGGCACCCCGAGCAGCGGGAGCCGCTCACCGGCGCCGAGGCGCCGGTCGGCCTCGGCGGCCTCGGCGAGCGCGGCCTCCGTGCGCAGGTGCCGGAAGGCGTTGAGGGTCGGCCGGCTCGCCTCGATGCGGGCCAGTGCCGCGGTGACCAGCGCGGTCGAGGTGGTCCGGCCCTCGGCCAGCTCCCTGGCGCAGTCCACGAGTCCCGGCCGGGCGGACGGCTCCGCCGGCCCCGGCGGACCGGTCCGCTCCCTGGGATCCGCTGCGGACATCGCCACCGCCTCCTCGGGTCCGCCGGAGCACCGGCCCCGGCGTCCGTCCGGGGCCGCCCGAACGGCTCTACCGGAGAGTAACGAGGCACGGGGGCCCGCTCAAGCACCCCGCGCGCCGACCGGGCACCGCCTGCCCGCCCCGCCGGGCACCCGGGCACGGGCGGGACGCCGGTGGACACGCGGGGCGGGCGTACGCCTCCGGGAGGCGGCTGCCCGGCGGCCCGCTCTACGGGCGTACCTGGATCTCGCCGATCCCCGTGCCGAGGCCCGCGCAGTGGGCGGTCGACTGCCCGGACTCGCCCGGCCCCAGGGTCACGTGGTCACCGTCCACGTCGGGCGACCAGCCGCAGACCAGGTGCACCCAGAAGGTCTGGGTGGCCGAGCCGTTGTTCCTGCAGAGCGCGTACCCGGTGTGGTCGTCGACCGCGTGCTTGCCCGTGTCGCACGACAGGCCGGGCGGGGTGGCGGGGGCGAGGGCCGGTGCCGCGGTGGCCGGCACGGCGAGTGCGACGGCCAGACCGGCGGCGGCCGCCCCCTCGGCGAGTGCGCGTACGGCGTTTCCCCTGATCGGCTTCTTCATGTCTCCCCTTGGTCCCGGTGAACGCCCGGTGGGTTGCGGTGCTCCTCGCGGCTGCACTCCCCCGCGGGCCTCGCGGAAAACAGCGCCGAACCTCACCCTCCGTACTCCGCCCGCGGGCCGGACGCCGGACCTGCCCGCGGGGCCGCCCGGTCCGCTGCCGGGGCGGGAGCGGCACGTTCACCCCGACGGTGAGGGCGCCCCGCACCGGCTGATTGACCGGCCCGGACGGGGGCGCCGCGCGGACCTCGACGCTCCGGCGGGAGCGGCCGGGAAGCGGGGCGGTGGTCCTCACCCCCGGTCACCGCCGGTCCACCGGGCAGGCCCCCGGGTGCGGGCGTACGCTCGCCAGGGGGGACGGATCACGCTCGACGTGCCGCTGCACGGGACGTTTCCGAGGAGGCGCGGTGACAGGACAGCGCATCGCCACACGGTCCGCCGCCTGCGCGGCGGTCGCCCTGCTCGCCGTCACGGGCGGCACGGTGGCGCACGCGGACGACGGCATCGAGTCGCTCCCCGCCCGGCAGATCGCCGACCGTTCCCGCGACGCCCTGCTGGGCGTCGGCTCCGTGCATCTGCGGGCCCGGGGCGACCTGGGCCGCGGCCGTCCCCCGATGACGGTCGACCTCGGGCTGGACCGTAGCGGCAACTGCGCGGGCGGGGTCGACCTGGGCGAGGGCGAGGGCACGGTGCGGATCGTCAAGCGCGGCGACTCGGTCTGGCTGAAGCCGGACGCGGCCTTCTGGAAGAACGAGGTCCCGATCGGCGGCTCGGCCTTCGCGTCGGTGCTCGCCGGGCGGTACATGAAGGGCTCGGCCTCGGACTCCCGGCTGCGGCCCGTCGTGGACGCGTGCGATCTGGACACCTTTCAGAAGCTGGTCTCCGACCACGCCGACACCAATGCGGGCACCTACACCAAGGGAAGGGTGACGACGGTCGACGGGGTGCGCACCGTACCGGTCACCAGGACCCTGCACGGACAGGAACTGACGGCGTACGTGGACACCGGGGGCCGGCACTACCCGGTGCGGATCACCGTCCGGGGCGACGGGGCGGACGCGGCCGTGGACTTCTCCGGCTTCGGTACACCGGTGCCCGCGGCCACGCCGTCCCCGCAGGACACCGTGGACATCAACGCCGTGCTCGGGCGGGCTCCCGCCCAGTCGTGAGGGAGCCCGCTGCGGCGCGGTCGACGCGTCAGCCGGCGGCCGACCGGCCGGTCCCCCTCTCGCGCAGGCCGAGGCTGAGCAGGGTGTGGAGGACCAGGGACGAGGCGAGACCGACGGCCCAGCCGTAGTCGGCGAGCGGGGCGAGGACGGGGATCAGGCCGTCCGTGGGGAACGGCCCCTGTGCGGCGCCCTCGGCGTCGACGGTCGAGGAGGAACCGCCCACCGCGAGGACGCCGCCGACGGCGAAGGCCACCACCGCGCGCCAGTTCCAGCCGCCCGTGTACCAGTAGCGTCCGCCGGGACGGTAGAGGTCCGGGAGGTGGAGCACGGTCCGGCGGACGATCCAGTAGTCGGCGATCAGGATCCCGGCCACGGTGCCGAGCAGTCCGCCCACCAGGCCGAGCCAGGTGAAGATGTACAGCTCGGGCGTCCCGGTCAGCTTCCACGGCATGATGAGCACCCCGACGACCCCGGTGACCAGGGCGCCGGTGCGGAAGTCGATGAACTTCGGGGCGAGGTTGGCCAGGTCGTACGCCGGTGAGACGACGTTGGCCGCGATGTTCACGGAGACGGTCGCCACCAGCACGGTGACCAGCCCGAAGAGCAGACCGAAGACGTTGTCGGTCTTCGCGACCAGCTGCACCGGGTCCCAGATCGTCTCCCCGTACACGGCCTGGGAGCCGGAGGTGACGAAGACGGAGAGCAGCGCGAAGAAGGTCATCGTGGTCGGCAGCCCGAGCGACTGGCCGCGGATCTGGGCGCGTTGGCCGGCGCCGAAGCGGGTGAAGTCGGGGATGTTGAGGGAGAGCGTGGACCAGAAGGCGATCATGCCCATCAGGGAGGGGAAGAAGACCGGCCAGAAGTCCGCGCCCCAGCCGAGGGCGGACGGCTGGTCCAGGAGCGGCCCGAAACCGCCGGCCTTGACCGCGACCCAGACGAGCAGGGCCACCGCGCCGACGAGGACGAAGGGCGCGGCCCAGTTCTCGAAGCGGCGCAGGGTGTCCATGCCCCGGTGGATGATGGCGAGTTCGAGTGCCCAGAACAGCGCGAAGCAGAGCCAGAGCGTCCAGGCCTGTCCGCCGATCTCCGCGGCCCCCGCCCAGCCGCCGAAGATCTTGCCCAGCAGGGTGAAGATCCCGACGCCGCCGATCCAGGTCTGGATGCCGAACCAGGCGCAGGCGACACCCGCCCGGATCAGGGCCGGCAGGTTGGCGCCGCGCAGCCCGAAAGAGGCCCTGGCCAGCACCGGGAAGGGTATGCCGTACTTGGGTCCGGCGTGCCCGGTCAGCAGCATCGGTGCCAGCACGATCAGGTTCGCCAGGGCGATCGTGAACACGGCCTGCTTCCAGTCCATGCCGAGCGCGACGAGGCCGGAGGCCAGCAGCCAGGACGGGATGTTGTGGGCCATGCCGATCCACAGCGCGGCGAAGTTGTACGTCGTCCAGCGGCGCCTCTCCAGGGGCACCGGCAGCAGGTCGTCGTTGACGAAGCGGGAGTCCTCGGGGACCGCCCCGGGGGCGAGTTCGACCCGGCCCGACGGGTCGTCCGCCGGCGCGCCGGACGGGGAGGGCGGTACGGGTGGGACGGTTGCGGTCATGGTGGCGTGACCCTTCGCTCGGATGAGGTGCCGTGCGGGGCGTGGGCGCGTGGTGACGGGGCAGCCGCTGCGGGGTGCCGAGGTCAGGCGGACAGGGCGGGGACGACCGTGGAGCCGTAGGCGTCGATGGTCGCCTCCCGCGCGTCGTGCATGGCGTAGACGGCGAACTGGTCGACGCCCAGATCGCGCAGGGCCCGGAGCTTCTCGATGTGCGCGTCGGCGGGCCCCAGCAGGCAGAAGCGGTCCACGATCTCGTCGGGCACGAAGGCGGTGTCCGGGTTCCCGGCGCGGCCGTGGTGGCTGTAGTCGTATCCGGTGCGCCCGGCGATGTACGCGGTGAGCGCCTCGGGCACGAGCGCGGAGTGCTCGCCGTACCGGGAGACCAGATCGGCCACGTGGTTGCCGACCATGCCCCCGAACCAGCGGCACTGCTCGCGCGCGTGGACCAGGTCGCCGCCGACGTAGGCGGGGGCCGCGACGCAGATGGTGACGGAGTCCGGGTCGCGGCCGGCCGCCGCCGCGGCGTCGCGCACCGACCGCACCATCCGCTCGGTGAGGTAGGGGTCGGCCAGCTGGAGGATGAAGCCGTCGGCCTTCTCCCCGGCCAGGGCGAGCGCCTTGGGGCCGTACGCTCCCATCCAGACGGGCAGCCTGCCGTCCTTCACCCACGGGATCCGGACCGGCTGTCCGTCGACGACGGCCTCGCGCCCCTCGGCGAGGTCCCTGATCACCTCGATGGCCTCCCCCAGCCGGGCCAGGGTGTTCGGTCTGCGGCCCGCCACTCTCATCGCGGAGTCGCCGCGCCCGATGCCGCAGACGGTGCGGTTGCCGTACATGTCGTTGAGTGTGGCGAACGTGGAGGCGGTGACCTCCCAGGTGCGGGTCCCCGGGTTCGTGACCATCGGTCCGACGATCAGGCGGTCGGTGTGTTCGAGGATCCGGCTGTAGATGACGAAGGGCTCCTGCCACAGCACGGCCGAGTCGAAGGTCCAGCCGTAGCGGAAACCGTTCCGCTCGGCGCGGCGCATGAGTCCGACGACGTCCGATGCGGGCGGATCGGTCTGGAGGACGAGTCCGAAATCCATACAGATGCTCCTGGTCCGGTGCTGGCGGGGAACGCGGGTGTGCGGATGCCGGAGCCGCGGCCGGTGCGGCGTCCCGGCCCTGCGGCGCCCCGCCGCCCGCGAGGAGGGCGGCGGGGCGCCGCAGGGCTCAGCGGAGCGGGCCGGTGCCGCGCGGGAGGTAGGTGCCGTGGCCGGCGCGCCCCACGTAGGCGCGGTCCTCGATCACCGGGACACCCCGCGACAGGACCGTCCTGACCTGCCCGGTCACCCGCTTGCCCTCGTAGGCGGAGTAGTCGACGTTCATGTGGTGGGTCGCGGCGGAGATGGTCTGCTCGGCGGCGGGGTCGTAGAGGACGACGTCCGCGTCGGAGCCCGGGGCGATGGTGCCCTTCTTGGGGTACAGCCCGAACATCCGGGCCGGGGAGGCACAGGCGATCTCGATCCAGCGCCGGCGCGAGAGGTGGCCCTCCACCACGGCCTGGTGCAGCAGGTCCATCCGGTTCTCCACCCCGGGCAGGCCGTTGGGGATCTTCGAGAAGTCCTCCCGGCCCCTCTCCTTCTGGCCCGAGAAGCAGAAGGGGCAGTGGTCGGTGGAGACGACCTGGAGTTCGTCGTTGCGCAGACCGCGCCAGAGCGCCTCCTGGTGCTCCCGGGGGCGCAGCGGGGTCGAGCAGACGTACTTCGCGCCCTCGAAGCCGGGTTCGGCCAGCTGGTCCGTGGAGAGGAACAGGTACTGCGGGCAGGTCTCGCCGAACACCGGGAGCCCCTGGTGGCGGGCGGCGGCGATCTCGGCGACGGCTTCGTCGGCGGAGACGTGGACGACGTACAGCGGCGCCCCCGCGACCCGGGCGAGCTGGATCGCCCGGTGCGTGGCCTCGGCCTCCAGCGCCACCTTGCGCACATCTCCGTGGTGGCGCGGGTCGGTGCGCCCCTCGGCGAGCGCCTGTTCGACCAGGACGTCGATGGCGATGCCGTTCTCCGCGTGCATCATGATCAGGCCGCCGTTGCCGGAGGCCTGCTGCATGGCGCGGAGGATCTGCCCGTCGTCGCTGTAGAAGACGCCCGGGTAGGCCATGAACAGCTTGAACGAGGTGACGCCCTCGGCGACCAGGCGGTCCATCTCCTTGAGCGAGGACGCGTTCACGTCGGAGAGGATCATGTGGAAGCCGTAGTCGACGGCGCACCTGCCGTCGGCCTTCGCGTGCCAGGTGTCGAGCCCCTCGCGCAGCGAGCGCCCCACGGTCTGGATCGCGAAGTCGACGATCGTGGTGGTGCCGCCCCACGCCGCGGCCCGGGTGCCCGTCTCGAAGGTGTCGGCGGCGTAGGTCCCGCCGAACGGCATCTCCATGTGCGTGTGCGCGTCCACACCGCCCGGGACGACGTACATCCCCGTGGCGTCGATGCGGCGGTCGGCGGTCCAGCCCGCGGCGGCGTCGGTGCCCTGGGCGGCGAGGGCGGCGATGCGTCCGCCCTCGATGAGCACGTCGGCGTGGATCTCGTCGGACGCGGTGACGACGAGGCCGCCGTGGATGACGGTGCGGCTCATGTGTCCCTCCTCGCAGTGGCGGAACCGGCCCGCTCGCACGGGCCGGGTGCGTGATGACGTACGGGACGGGGTCCGCGCCGCGGCGGGGACCCCGCGGCGGGGTCCCCGCGCTCAGACCGCCGCGTGCAGCGCCTCGCCCAGGATCTCCGCGCCCTGCTCGGCCTCGGCGACGGTCAGCGACAGGGGCGGCGCGATGCGCAGCACGCTGGTGTTGTGGCCGCCGCCCTTCCCGATCAGCAGTCCGCCGGCCCGGGCCGCCTCCAGGACGGCGGTCGCGGCCTCCGGATCGGCCTCGTCGGTGCCGGGCTTCACCAGCTCGATGCCGATCATGAGACCCCGGCCGCGCACCTCCCGCACGGCGGGCGAGCCGGCGGCGACCGCGCGGAGCCGTTCGGCGAGCAGTCCGCCGACCCGCCGGGCGTTGCCCTGGAGGTCGTGCTCCAGCAGGTAGGAGAGGTTGGCGAGGCCGGCCGCCATGGTGACCGGTGAACCCCCGAACGTCGAGATGGAGTTGGCGTCGAGGCAGTTCATGACCTCCGCGCGGGCGACGACCCCGCCGATCGACATGCCGTTGCCGATGCCCTTGGCGAAGGTGAGGATGTCCGGCGGCCCGTTCGACGCGTGGGCCTGCCAGCCCCAGAAGTGGTCGCCGGTGCGCCCCCAGCCCGTCTGGACCTCGTCGGAGATCCACAGGATGCCGTGCCGGTCGAGCACTTCGCGGAAGGCCGCGTACAGCCCGTCGGGCGGTGCGGTGAACCCGCCGACCCCCTGGACGGGTTCGGCGATCAGCGCCGCCACACCCCGGGTGTGCCCGAGCAGGTCCTCCAGGTCCGCCACACAGGCCCTGATGAAGCGCTCGTCGCTCAGCTCTGCGTAGGGTCCCCGGGTGCGGACCCCGCCGTGGACGTACAGCGTCTGCAGGGGCGACAGGCTGGTGGTCGACCAGGACCGGTTGCCGGTGATGGAGACGGCCGAGAACGACCTGCCGTGGTAGCTGTTGCGCATGGCCAGGATCTGGTTGGACGCACGGTGGGCGGTGGCCAGCAGCAGGGCCGCGTCGTTCGCCTCGGTGCCGGAGGTGGTGAAGAAGACCCGGGCGTCGGGGATGCCGGAGAGGGCGGCGATCCGCTCGGCGAGCTCGACCATGGGGCGGTTGAGGTAGAGCGTCGAGGAGTGGACGAGGCGGCCGGCCTGCTCCGAGACGGCCTTGGTCACCTCGGGCAGGGCGTGTGCGGTCATCGTGGTGAGGATGCCGCCGAAGAAGTCCAGGTAGCGGTTGCCGTCGGCGTCCCAGACGTGGCGGCCCTCGCCGTGGGTGAGTTCGAGGGGGTGCCGGTAGTACAGCGCCATCCATGCGGGGCTGACGGCCAGGTGCCGCTCGTGCAGTCCGGTCACGGCTGCACCAGCCCGTCGTACGCGTCCGGCCTGCGGTCCCGGTAGAACGCCCACTGTCGGCGGACCTGCTCGATCATCTCGAAGTCCAGGTCGCGCACGAGGAGTTCCTCCTCCTTGTCGCTCGCGACGTCACCGACGAACTGTCCTCGCGGATCGACGAAGTAGCTCGTGCCGTAGAAGTCGTTGTCGCCGTACTCCTCCCGGCCGACGCGGTTGATCGCGGCGACGAAGTACTCGTTGGCGACGGCGGACGCGGGCTGCTCCAGCTGCCACAGATGGCTGGAGAGGCCCCGGGAGGTCGCGGACGGGTTGTAGACCAACTGCGCTCCGTTGAGTCCCAGTTGGCGCCAGCCCTCGGGGAAGTGCCGGTCGTAGCAGATGTAGACGCCGACCTTGCCGACGGCGGTGTCGAAGACCGGCCAGCCGGCGTTGCCCGGCTTGAAGTAGTACTTCTCCCAGAAGCCCTCGACCTGCGGGATGTGGTGCTTGCGGTACTTGCCGAGGTAGGAGCCGTCGGCGTCGATCACCGCCGCGGTGTTGTAGTAGAAGCCGGACTGCTCCACTTCGAAGACCGGCACGACGACGACCATGCCCGTCTCGCGGGCCAGGTCCTGCATGCGCCGTACCGTCGGCCCGTCCGGGACCGGTTCGGCCCAGCGGTAGTGCTCGGGCTCCTGGACCTGGCAGAAGTAGGGGGCGTTGAACACTTCCTGGAAGCCGATGATCCGAGCACCCTGCCGGGCGGCCTCACGCGCGTGTTCCTCATGTTTGGCGATCATGGATTCGGTGTCGCCGGTCCAGGTCGCCTGGACGAGTGCGGCGCGTACGACATGGGACATGAGCTGCTCCTTCGACGCGGCGTCAGAGAGAGCCTCTGTGTTCTCTACGCCCGTAGACACGGGGCGTAGGAGGAGAACGTAAGCCCCGTCACACAGCGGGGCAAGACCATCGCCGTGAACCGGCTGAGTCGATCATGTTTCATACCCGAGCGGTCCACACCCCTCCGGAGGGCCCCGGAACCAGTCCGCACAACGCCCCGTACGCGGACTGGACGAAGGGCGCGAGCGGGGTCGGAGCGGTGTTCGTGAGGGCCACGAGCGCGGTGTCCGACGCGGGGAGGAATCCCGCGAAGGCGGTGAAGCCGCGGGTCCCCCCGGAGTGGTGGACCAACGGCCCGTCCGGGCGCGGGCGGAGGTTCCAGACGAGGCAGAGCCGGGACCCGGTCCTCGGCACGACCAGCCGGGGCCGCTGCACCTCGGCCAGGGCGGTGCGCAGCACGGGGCCCGGGGCGGTGTCCGGGTGCAGCAGCAGGGTCAGGAGGCGCAGCAGGTCGCGGGCGCTGGAACGCACGGCCCCGGCCGCGACCAGCCCGGGCATCAGCAGGGCGGGGCGCGGGCGCCCGTGCCAGTGCCCGGTCGCCTGGGGGCCGTTGGCCGAGCAGTCCGTGTCGAGCAGGCCGAGCGGCCCGGTGACGCGCTCGGCCAGCAGGGCGGCGTAGTCACCGCCGGTGCCGCCCGCCGCCCGGGCGAGCACATGACCGAGCAGGCCGCCGCCGAAGTTGGAGTACTGCACCCGGATCCCGGGGCTGTGCCGCAGCCGGGTGCGACGCAGCGAGGCGAGCAGGTCGTCCTCGTGGAACCCCGCGTAGGGGTTGCTGAGCCAGCCGCTGCGGACCGCCCGGGCGAGGAGTCCGGGGGGCAGGCGCGGCAGCCCCGAGGTGTGGGTGGCCAGGTGCAGGAGGGTGAGCGGCGGCCCGGGCAGCCGGAACGGCAGGTAGCGGTCGGCCCGGTCGCCGTAGCGGACCTCGCCCCGGGCGGCGAGCTCCGCGAGCAGCAGGGCGGTGAACGTCTTGGTCAGCGAGCCCGTCTCGAAGCGGGTGTCCGGTCCGGCCGGTCCGCGGCACAGCACCACCCGCTCGGTGCCCCGCACCGCCGCGACCGCCGCCGCCGGACCGCGGGCGGCCGTCAGCAGCGGCCGCAGGGACGCGGTCAGCGGCGGCCGGGTCACGCCCTCACCGCTGCCCCGCCGCCCTGGCGAGCGCGACGGAGCCGGCGACGGCCGCCACGACGACCGTGTGCTGGTGGTCGGTGAACCGCTGCTGCGGGTCGTCGTCGACGGGATCGCTGTCCCGGGGGACGAGTCCGTCCTCGTGCTGGAGCGCGGCGAGCGCCTCCCAGTCCTCGGCCCGGCAGTACGGGTCCTCGATCGAGGCGCCGACGACGAGCAGTTCCGCGACGAGGTCCCACTGCCCCACCTCGCGCCAGACGTCGATCCACACGGGGAGCCAGGTGCGCACGTAGTCGGCGAGCTCGGGCGGCAGCCCGCCCGGGTTCCCGCCCCAGTCCGTGAGGTGGAAGACGGTGTGGGTCACCGCGTAGGCCGTGATCCAGTTGACCGCCCACGGTTCGGGCCGGGCACCGAGCCAGGTGGCCGCGGCGAGTGCGCCCATGTCCTCGGTGTGCCGCAGGCCCACGATCCGGGCGGCGTTGGCCACGGCCAGCCGGCGGTTGGGCAGGACCTCGACGCTGCCGGCCGACCGCATGCGCGCGCGGTGGGCGAGGAGCTGGTCGAGCCCCTCGTGCCGGTAGCCGCAGCGGACGAAGGGCGCGTACATCTCCAGGGGGTCCGTCATCAGGGTGTGGCGGAGCTGGCGTTCGTAGATCATGTCGCCGCGCCTGAACTGCTCCCAGGTGAAGTCCATGAGGCTCTGGGCGGCGGCCAGCCGGCCGGCGCCCGCGACGCCGTCGCGCAGGATCAGCGAGGCCGCGAGCGTGGTCTCCCCCAGGGGTTTGTAGACGCTGTCCGGATCGGCCATGGTCTCGGTCGTGCCCGGGGGCAGCCCGCCGAGGTCCCGGTTGGCGTGCAGCCACGACAGCGCTCGGTCGGCCATGGTGCGGGCCGCCCGGGTGACCGGCTCGGGGATCGTCGTCGTCATGGGCGTGCCGTCTCCTTGGGGGCCCCGCCGGGCCGCTGGTCGAGGAAGTGCCGGGCGATCGCCAGGTCCAGGGCGGTGCGCGGACCCGCTCCGCCCACCAGCCAGGCGTGCTCGGCCGCGATGTCCGGATCCAGGGGGAGCTCGGCCCCCTCGGACTGCAGGAGGGCCAGCCAGCGGACGAGACGCACGGCGGTGGGGAAGTCGCGGCGCAGGATCGACCGGCTGACACCGCGGCTCAGCGACAGCGCACCCGCACGGGCCGCCTCGTGGACCGCGCCGTCCAGCCCCGGGGTGGCGAGCGGGGCCAGCTGGGCCATCCGGACGCACCAGCCGCTCCAGTCGTCGGAGCGCGCGAGGGCGGTGCCGTCGGGCGGCGCCGAGGCGAGCGTCCGCAGGGTGTCGTCGCCGGAGAGCCGGGCGAGCAGGGACACGGTGGCGTGGTCGCGGTGGGCGACCGCGGGCTCCTCGGAGGAGCCGGACGCGGGGAACGCGTCGAACGCCTTGGCCACGACGGCGGCGTCCTGAGCCTCGAAGGGTGCGTCGTGGAGGAGGTGGGGGCTGAAGACGTCGGGCCCGAGGACGCGGACGGCTGCCAGGGCCGCGAGGGTGTCGGGGGCGTCGTCGACGTGCCGGGCCAGCTGCACAGCGCCCCCGGTGCCGCTGAGGGCACCGAGGACACTGGCTGCCAGGGCGTCAGCCGCCTCGGCGAATGCGGAGTGGGAACTCACTTGCCCCGGGGCTCCTTCGGCTCCTTGGGAGACAGGAGGAGGAGTGCGAGCAGGAAGCCCGCCGCCTCGGGGGTGTAGAGCGGGGCGTCGCTGACGGTGGCTTCGGGCTCCGCCATCAGGGCGCTCAGCGTCGTGGTCTGAGCCGGTGTCGCGGTGAGAGCGAACTCCTGGGTGAGCATGGTTGCCTCCACATCACTGGGGGGACATGTACCACTTGTGTGGTGATGCCGCGTCCGACGATAGGGGGTTCGTCCGGATTTATCTCGCCAACCCCATGAGCACTGGCGACGTGTACACACCACATGCCGCAGAGCCCGGCGGACCGCCCCGCCGGGCCGGGGTTCCCGGACCCCCGATCTCCGGTTCCCGGGACCTCGGCGGCGCCCGGCACCGGGGGGCGGACCTGCCTCGGGGCGCCTGGCCTCGGACAGCGTGCCCCGGGGGACTGCGCGCCGGGGCCCGGGTGGCCCGGGGGCTGCGCGCCGGGGAGCCCCCGCGTGGCGTGACCCCCGCGCGTCACGGATCCGTGGCAGCGGCATCGGCTTCGCGCGGGCCGCTCCCCGGGACCACGCCGGTGCCGGCCGACCGACCGCCCCCGGGCCCGACAGGACCCGGGTCCCGACAGGACTCAGGCCCCGGCCAGGCGCGGGCCCCGCCGGGCGTGAGGCGGGTCGGGGCGGTCACGGAGCCGCGATGCCCGCCACCCGCAGCGCGTGGACCAGGTCGCGCTCGCGGGCCGTGGACACCTCGCGGGCCGCGGCGAGCAGACGGGCGGCCAGGTGGCGCGGTCCGCCCCGCGCGATGCCTGCCGCCTCCTGCGGGGTGCGTACGCGGACGAACGCGCCCAGCAGTGCCCGCGCCTCGGGTTCCAGGCCGGCCCGGTCGAGGGCGACGACGGCCTCGGCGACCTCGTCGGCCGGCCGCGCGGCCCCCTGCCGCAGCAGCCGCTCCCCGTCGCCGGTACGGCCCGCGACGGTCAACGCACCTGACACGGAAACGAGTTCGAGAAGCGGGAGGGAGGCCACCTCCCACAGCAGGGTCGCCCAGTCGGCGTCGAGCCCCGCCCCGTGCAGGGCGGCGGCGAGGACCGGCAGATGCCCCGCGGGCCATCCGGCCGCTTCGCAGAGCACACCGTGCGCCTCACCGCTGCGGCCGTCCGCGCGCAGGCGGACGAGCAGCGCGACGGCGGCCTCGGCGGCCCGGCGTGCGGCGGGGTCCGGTTCCGGCGCGCGGGGTACC
>NZ_JBEXRT010000052.1:0-43098 GCF_040613235.1 Streptomyces sp. NPDC006296
GCGGAGCCTGTGGACTTCTCCTACGAGGCGCTTGCGGCTCAGGGGTACCGGTACGGGCCGGTTTTCCAGGGGCTGCGGCAGATGTGGCGTCACCATGACCAGGTGTATGCGGAGGTCGTGCTCCCCACCGACCCGGACCGGTACACCCTCCATCCCGCCCTGCTCGACGCCGCACTCCACGCCGCGCCCACCGAGGGCCCTCGGCTGGCGACCTCCTGGCACGGAGTCGCCGTGCACGCGGCCGGGGCGTCCGCGCTGCGGGTGCGGATCGGCCCGAACCGTACGGGCGCGCTGTCGATGTTGCTGGCCGATGCCGTGGGTGACCCGGTCGCCGAGTTCGTCGTGGGCACCACCCCCGTCGATGCACGGCAGTTGCGAGCCGTCAGGGCCGCGCAGCTCGACGCACTGCACAGGGAGGAGTGGACCGACCACATCACGAGGTCGGCGCCCCGCGCGGCGCACTGGGCCGTGGTCGGTGCCGATCCGCTCCGGGCGGTGGCGGGGCTGACGGCTCAGGGTGTGCCGGCCCAGACGTATCCGGATCCCGACGCCCTGACGGAGGCGGGCGGTGCCGCGCCGGACTGCCTGGTGTTCACCGTGCAGCCGGGTGCGGAGACCGCCACCGCCGTGCGGGAGACACTGAGCAGGCTCGACGCCCTCCGGGCCGCCGAAGCGCTCGCCGGGGTGACCGTCGTGTTCCTGACCACCTCCGCGGTGCCGGCCTTCGACGGGGCCGGCACCGACCTCGCCGGCGCCGCGGTGTGGGGGCTGATCCGGTCCGCGCAGGCGGAGGAACCCGGACGCTTCGTACTCGCCGATCTGGACGCCGACGACGAGGCCTCGTGGCGGGTGCTGCCGGGGGCCGTCCTCTCGGGCGAGCCGCAGACAGCCCTGCGCGAGGGCCGGGTCAGGGTGCCGAGACTCGCACCCCACCCCCCGGCGAGCGGCGTGGAGCGGGGCACCGGCGACGACGGCACGACCCTGATCGCCGGCGCGGGCACACCCATGGGTGAGCACCTGGCGCGGCACCTCGTCGCCGCCGACGGAGTACGGCACCTGGTACTCACCGGAGCCGAGACCCCCGCACTGGCCGCCGAGCTCACCGGGCTGGGCGCCACCGTCACCACCGCACCGTGCGATCCGGTCGACCGCACGGCGTTGCGCGCGCTCATCGGCCGTCTGCCCGCGGAGCATCCCCTGACCACGGTCGTGTACGTACCGGAAGGGCTGCCGGGCGACGGTCCGGCAGCCGGGCCCCCTGCCGCGACAGCGCCCTCCGCCACCGCTCGGACTCCGGACGAACGCGTCGAGCAGGTGCGCGCGACGATCGCCGCCGCGGAGGCGCTGGACCAGGAGTCCGGGCCCGCCGTCACCCTCGTCCTGTGTTCGTCGGCGGCCGGCACCCTCGGCGGCGGTCACGGCGCCGAGGCCGCCGCGGCGGCCGCACTGGACGCGCTCGCCCGACGGCGCCGGGCCCGCGGGGCCCCCGCGGTGTCCCTGGCCTGGGGCCCCTGGGCGCGGGGCGACGCAGCCGCCCGTACCGGAATCGCCGGGGCAGGCGTGCTGGGATTGCCGGAGGCCCTCGCGCTGTTCGACACCGCCCGTCACGCGGACGGACCCGTGGTGATCGCCGCCCGGCTGGACCTCACCGAACCGGCCCGGCGGGCCGCAGCCGGGAAGGCCCTGCCGCCGCTGTTCCGGTCACTGGTCAGGCCCACCGGCAGGCGTACGGCGGCGGCAGGAGCCGTCTCGGCGACTTCGCTGCGGCAACGGCTCGCGTCGATGGCGGACGCCGACCGGGACCGGGCACTGTCCGACCTGGTCGCCACCCAGATCTCCGCGGTACTCGGACTCGAGGCGGCCGAGGCGGTACAGCCGCACCGGATCCTCCGCGAGCTCGGATTCGACTCGCTCTCCCTTCTGACCCTGCGCAACCGCCTGAACTCGGCGACCGGCCTGCGTCTGGACACCGCGTCGATGTTCCACCGCTCGACACCCGACGATCTGGTCGAGCACCTCAGGCACGCACTGCTCGGCACCTGACACGGCGGAGGAGACGATGATGCACCGACCGCTCACCCCGTCCGAACGCGTCGTCGCCCCGACGGGACGTGGCTATCTGCTGCTCGAATCGCATCCGGCCGGATGCCTCCGCGACGTCGAGCTGATGCGGGCCGAGATACCCGTCCCCGAGGGGCCACCGGCCCGGCGGCCGACGGCCCTGGTGATCGGTTCGAGCGCGGGCTACGGCCTGGCGAGCACGGTCACCGGACTGGTGCGGTACGGCATCGACGGCGTGGGCGTCGCCTTGGAGCGGCCGGCCGGGCACCGCAGCGCCACCGCCGGGTGGTACCGCACCGTCGCGACCGACACGCTCGCCCGCGCACTCGGTTCGGACTTCTCGTTCCTCAACGCCGACGCGTTCGCCGACACCACCAAGGCCGAGACCCTGGATCTGCTGGCCGAGCGGTTCGGCGGCGTCGACGTCCTGATCTACAGTGTGGCCGCGCCCCGGCGCACCGATCCACGGAGCGGCACCACCTACCGGTCGGTGCTGAAGCCGCTCGGCGCACCCCACACCACCCGGAACCTGGAGTTCGCCGAGGACGGCTCCGCGTCCCTGCGCGAGGTCACCGTCGGCCCGGCGGACGAGGCCGAGACCGCCGCCACCGTACGTGTCATGGGCGGCGAGGACTGGTCCCGCTGGATCGACGCACTGGCGGAACGCGGCCTGCTCCGTGACGGATTCCGGACGGTCGCCCTCAGCTACATCGGCTCACCGCTGAACGCGGCGATCTACCGCGCGGGCACGATCGGCGCCGCCAAGACCCACCTGGAGTCCACCGCGGACGCCCTGACCGTACGGCTCGCCCCGGTGGGCGGCCGGGCCTTCACCTCGGTCAACGGAGCGGCGATCACGCAGGCTCTGACCGCCGTCCCGGGGATCCCGCTCTACGTCAGCCTGCTCCGCGGTGTCCTGGGCGACCGTTTCCCGTCCCCCGTCGAGCAGACGCTCCAGCTGTGGAAGCAGCTCACCGCACCCCGCCCCGACGTGGACGAGGCCGGCCGCATCCGTCTCGACCGGTGGGAGCTGGCCGGGCCCGTCCAGGCCGCTGTGGCCGAACGCTGGCGGGCGCTCAGCCCCGGGACCCTCACCGAACTGGCCGACATCCCGTGGTTCCGCACCCGGTTCCGCGCTCTGTACGGCTTCGACGTGCCCGGCGTCGACTACGCCGCCCCGGTCGAGACCGATCTGCCCTGGCCGACGGCGGGCGTCCGGCCGTACAGGTAGGAGCGGCGTGGGACCCGACGGCGTACCGAACCAGACCCGCCTGCTCCGGCAGGCCGACCTCACCATCCGTACCGACACCGTCCACCGCGGCTCCGACGAGAACCGGCGCGGCCTCCCCGCCGGTCACCTCCTCGGCCCGCCGAAGGGAGCCTGAACCATGAGCGATTCCCCCAAGAAGTACGGTCATTGGACAGCCGGAGCCTGGCTCGCGCCGGAACAGGGCCACTACCCGATCACCGACCCGGCCACCGAGGAGACCGTCGGTCACGCCCCCGAGGGCCATGCCGCCGAGGTCTGGGCCGCGGCGGAGGCCGCACGGGACGCCTTCGACGCGTGGTCGCGCACCGAACCGGGTGAGCGGGCGGCCGTCCTGGAGCGCATCGGCGCCCTGATCTCCGAACGCGCCGACATGCTGGTGCCCCTGATGCGGGCCGAGAGCGGCGCGACCGCGCGGGTGGCACGGTCCACCCAGGTGTCCACCGCGGCCGGTCACTTTCACCGCTACGCACTCGGTGCGCGGGAGCCCGACACCGTGACCCTCGCGCCGCACCCCGCCGCCACGGGCCCGCAGGAGGACGGCGGACCCGTCGAAGCGGTGGCGGTGCGCCGCCCCCTGGGCGTCGTGGCCTGCATCACCTCCCACAACCTCCCTCTCGCCGACCTCGCGGCGAAGATCGCACCCGCGCTCGCCCTGGGCAACACCGTGGTCGTCAAGCCCGCCCCGGAGGACCCGCTCGGCTGTCTGGAGCTGGGACCGGTCATGCAGGAGGCCGGTCTCCCGGACGGCGTCTTCAACGTCGTCACCGGATCGGGGCCCATCACGGTCGAGGCCTTGGTGGCGCACTACGACATCGACATGGTCAGCTTCGCCGGTTCCGTCGCCGAAGGCCGGAGGATCGCCGTCTCCACGGGCGCCCAGTCGAAGCGCACCCTCCTCGACCTCGGCGGCAGAGGCACGGTCGTCGTCCTGGAGGGCGCCGACGAGCACGCACTCAAGTCGGCCCTCGCGGCAGCCGGTTCGGCCTTCACCCTGTACAGCGGTCAGATCCGCGCGACACCGGCCCGGCTGCTCGTGCACCGCACGCTGTACGAGAGGTCCGTGGCCGCCCTCGCCGCGCACGCGGAGGCACTGACGGTAGGCAACCCCGCCGAGGACGCCGTGCTCGTGGGCCCGCTCATCTCCGCCGCCCGGCGCGATCGCTTCGAGGCGTACGTCGAGACGGCCGTGCAGCAGGGCGCCCGGATCGCCGCGGGTGGCGAACGCCCGCTCCTGAAGCCTGGGTTCTACGTCGCACCCACCGTGCTCGCCGACGTCACCCCGGACATGACGGCAGCCCAGGAAGCGATCGCCGGCCCGGTCGTCGCGGTGATCCCCTTCGACGACGAGGACGAGGCGGTACGGATCGTCACGGATGCCCCCGCCGCCCTCCACGACCACGTCTTCTCCGCCGACACCGCCCGCGCCCGGCACGTCGCCGCGCGCCTGAACGGCGACAACGTCGGTGTCAACACCGCCCGGGAACACCCCGGGACGCATACCGGCGGCCCCTTCGGGCTCCACGCCTACAGCGAACTCCGCTCGTTCGTCCGGCCCTCCTGAACCCCGGGGCCGGACGCCCCGTGACGCGGCGCCGTACCCGGCGTCGTACACGCGTACCGCGCGGACGGCCCTGAAGGCCCCGTCCGGTCCCGGCGAGGACCTCGCCCGGACCGGACGGCCGGGCTCCGGTGCCCGGCGATCCGCTTGCGAGCGTCACCCGTCGCCGGCCGCACGACGGGTCCGCGCGGCCTTCTCATGAGCATCCAGCAAGTCGTTGCACGTCTGTGCTTCCGCACCGGGCTCCGTGGCGTCCGGTGTGCGTAGTTGTGCGAGATAGGCGCGTACGGCTCCGGTGACCGAATCCTCGGGGGGCAGCACCCGGACGCAGTCGGCGAGCAACTGCTCGAACGCCGGAACGCCCGAGGCCATATCCCCTTCGAGGCGGCTCCGGGCTTCGGCCAGACATCCGCGGAGCATGAAGGTGCCCATGTGATCGGTGCCCCAGATCCGCAGGGCCGCCGACTGGATGTCCTCGTAGGCGGCGACGGCCTCGGCCCGATGTCCCGCTTTCGCGAGGAGTTCGGCACCCTGCTCGTCCGGTGTGAGCGGAGAGGGCGTCCGGGACGCGGGGAGGGTGTCATCCTTTCTTCCGGCGCTGTCGCCGCGCGGGGGAGTATCTTACCCCCGGGGGTATTTCATGAGGAGTGATGATGGAGCTTGATCTGGCGGGTGCGGAGCTGAAGGCGGTCCTGAACCGGCTGCGCCGGGCTCAGGGGCAGATCGCCGGCGTGATCCGGATGATCGAGGAGGGGCGGGACTGCGAGGAGGTCGTCACGCAGCTCGCGGCGGCGTCGCGGGCGCTCGACCGGGCCGGGTTCGCGATCATCGCGACCGGGCTCCAGCAGTGTCTGGCCGAGACGGAGAACGGCATTCGCTCCGGGGAGGACCGTGACGAGATGCGGGCCCGGCTGGAGAAGCTCTTCCTCTCCCTGGCCTGATCCGGGCCGCCGGTGACGTAGTCGTGGTGCAGGTGCGTCTCCACCACGCGGGAGACCCGCACCCCCCCCCGCCGGGCCGAGGCGGCCGGCACCCGGTCGATGTCGAGGCGCGGATCCACGGCCACCGCGGTCCGTCCGCCGCCGGCGAGGTGACTTCGGTTGCCCAGCCCTCGGTCTCGACGGTGCCGACGAAGGACACGGCCTCTCCTCTCGGGCGAAATTACCCCCTGGGGTATCTACCTCGCTGACCCCGAGGTAGGGCCGCCCGGTGCTCCGCCGGTCGCCGCCACCGCGCTCCCCAGGCCCGCCCTGCCCCGGACCCGTCCGGTACATGACGGCCCGACCGCCGCCGGCGGCGGGCCCGGGCGGGCGGCTCGTGCGAGGTCCTGCCAGGTCGGGCCGCCGTTTCCGGAGCGGGGCCCGGATAGACTCCGGGGCATGGTCCGGTCGTCCCGCGGTGAGGTGAGCCCGGGGATGTGGCTGCGCGAGGCGGACACCGTGGTGCGCCGGGTCGAGGTGCCCGCGGAGCCGGTGGCCGCCCCCTTCGCCATCACCGCCGGGTTCCGCATCCCCCGTGTCCCCACGGAGTGGGCGCCGCACGCGCACCCCGTGCACGAGCTCGTCTGGGTGCGCGGGGGCACGCTCACCTCCCGGGTCGAGGACCGCGTCTTCACCGTGTCCGAGGGGCACGGGCTGTGGATGCCCGCCGGGACGGTGCACGGTGGCCGGGCCACCGCGGGCGCCGCGTTCCACGACGCCTTCTTCGCCCCCGACCGCACGCCCCTCGCGTTCGAGGAGCCGAAGGCGATCGCCATGACGCCGCTGCTCGAGTCGCTGCTGACCCATCTGTCCCGCACGGATCTC
Organism: Streptomyces sp. NPDC006296; assembly: GCF_040613235.1. Taxonomy (NCBI): domain Bacteria; kingdom Bacillati; phylum Actinomycetota; class Actinomycetes; order Kitasatosporales; family Streptomycetaceae; genus Streptomyces; species Streptomyces sp. NPDC006296. Next base: position 6,695 of record NZ_JBEXRT010000052.1, read on the forward strand.
GATCCGGAGGCCAGGGCGCGGGCCGAGTCCGTCGTGTTCGACGTGCTCCGGCCGTCGGAGCGCCAGTTCACGTTGCAGCTGCCCGGTGACGTCCGGATCGCGGCCCTCGCGGAAGCCCTGCTGGACGATCCCGCCGACAGCCGCTCGCTGGAGGAGTGGGCGCGGTGCCTGGACGTCAGCGAGCGCACGGTCACCCGCGCGTTCCGCCGCTCGACGGGCCTCTCGTTCGCGCAGTGGCGGCAGATGCTGCGGGTCCACCGCGCGCTGGCGCTGCTGGCCGAGGGGTTCGACGTGACGACGGTCTCCGAGACGCTCGGCTACGCGCAGCCCAGTTCCTTCATCGCCGCGTTCCGCCGGGTCATGGGGACCACCCCGGGCGCCTTCTTCGGCGCGGCCGACGGCGCTTCGCCGGATGTCCGGAATCCCGTATCACATGTCCAGAACTCCTGATTGTCGACATCGCGAGCGGAATATAACCTTCTCGGAGTTAGGTGACCCTTAGTTGGTGCTCGCCGCGGACGGAGCTTTCCGTGCGCGGGAGCGTGCCGCCCGGTGAAGGCCGGACGGAGGGTGCCGCAGCCCTTGCCCCTCCGACCGTCCGGACCTCTCGATGTTCACAAGCCCCTTCCGGCCCACCGGCCCTGCCGAGGCCGGCCCCGCCGCACCGGCCGCCGCCCTCCACGGGCACGACCTGGTGCTGCGGTACGGCGGGAAGCCGGTCGTCCACGGTGTCTCGCTCACCCTGGAACCCGGCCGCGCGACCGCTCTCGTGGGGCCGAACGGCAGCGGGAAGTCCACACTGCTGCGCGCGCTGTCCCGACTGCACCGGGTGGACGGCGGCCGGGTGACGCTCGGTGCCCCCGACGGACCGTCGGAGCGCGACGCCGCCCTGCTCAGCGCACGCCGGTTCGCCCGCGAGGTCACGCTGTTCTCCCAGTCGAGGCCGGCGCCCCAGGGGCTGACCGTCGCGGAGGTCGTGGCGTTCGGACGCCACCCCTACCGGCGCGGCTTCGCCGGCCCGACCGCCGAGGACCGGACGGCGATCGACCACGCCATGGGTGTCACCGGAGTGCGGGACATGGCGGACAGGCCGGTCGGAGAACTCTCCGGCGGGGAGATGCAGCGGGTCTGGCTCGCGGCCTGCCTCGCCCAGGACACCGGTGTGGTGCTCCTGGACGAACCGACCAACCACCTGGACCTGCGGTACCAGATCGAGACACTCGACGTGGTCCGCGACCTCGTCCAGGAACACGGCATCGCGGTCGGCGTCGTGCTGCACGACCTCGACCAGGCGTCCCGCGTCGCGGACACGCTGGTGCTGATGCGCGCCGGCCGGGTGCACGCGGCCGGTCCCCCCGCCGAGGTCCTCACCGCCGAGAACATCGGCGAGGTCTACGACATCCGTGTCGAGGTCGGCGTCGACCCCCGCACCGGCCGTCTCCGCATCGACCCGCTCGGGCGGCACCTCGCCTGACCCGGCACATCCGGCCGTCCGGGCGGGACGACCCGCCCGGGCCCCGCCCCCTCCACCCGACGCGACACCACCCGTCTCCGCGCCCGGCGCCCGGGGCGGTGATCCGTGGCCCCGGCACGTCACGGACCCGGCCGCGCGCCCCGTACCCCTCCTCGTTCCGAACACACGCAGCGTGCTCGGAACGCACCGATCCCGTCCGAACGCACCCCACACGAAAGAGGCCCCTGCATGAACCGCGCCCACCGCCTGGCGGCGTCAGCCTCCACCGGACTGGCCCTCCTCGCCGCAACGGCCTGCGGCACGACCGACGTCGGCAAGGCGGCTCCCGGCGACGGCGCCGCGGCGGCGCCCGCGTCGAAGAGCTGCGCCGACGACACCACGGCCACCTCGACCGGACCCGTCTCCTTCAAGGACGGCGTGGGCCGCCAGGTGAAGCTCGACAAGCCCGCCCGGCGTATCGCCGTCCTGGAGTGGCAGCAGGTCGAGGACGCGCTGACCCTGTGCGTCACCCCCACCGCCGTCTCCGACGCCAAGGGGTACAGCACCTGGGTCAGCGCGGAGAAGCTGCCCGCCGGGGTGACGGACATCGGCACCCGGGAGGAGCCCGACCTCGACACCCTCTACGCGGCCGATCCCGATCTCGTCGTCGTGGAGGCGTTCGACGCCGACGACGAGACGATCGCCAAGCTGGAGAAGCGCGGGGTCCCCGTGATGGCCACGCGCGGCGCGAACCCGAAGGACCCGATCGGGAACATGCGGGAGGTCTTCAGCATGATCGGCGAGGCCACGGGACGCACCGAGCGCGCCGACCAGGTGCTCGACGAGTTCGACCAGCACCTCGCCACGGCGAAGAAGCAGGTCACCGACGCCGACCTGCCGACGAAGGACTTCCTGTTCTTCGACGGATGGCTGCAGGGCGGCAACCTCACCGTCCGCCCCTACAGCGACGGCGCGCTGTTCACCGAGATAGGCAAGGAGCTCGGCATGACGCCCGCGTGGACCAACGACGTCAACAAGGCCCACGGCGACGGCGGTGTCGACCCGTCCTACGGCCTCGCCCAGACCGACGTCGAGGGACTCACCGCGGTGGGGAACGCCAACCTCTTCCACGCCAACGACGAGGGAGCCGGCGGATACGTCGCCGCGCTGGCCAAGAACCCGATCTGGAAGTCCCTCCCGGCCGTGAAGGAAGGGCGCGCGCACGCCTTCCCGGCACGGGTGTGGGGCGCCGGCGGCCCCCGCTCCTGCGCCCAGGCGATCGACGCATACGTCGACGTACTCGCCACGAAGTGAGCACGATCCGGACACCGGCACCCGCAGCGAGGCCGCTGTCGCGCACCGAACGCGGTGGCGGCCCCGCCGGGCTGCTCGTCCTCACGCTCCTCCTCGCCGCGACCGTCCTGGTGGGCGCGTGGCACCTGACGCAGGGGACGTCGGGTGTCGGCGTCGGCGACCTGCTGCGCCACCTCGCCGGGCGGGAGGCGGACTCGGGCGCGGCGCCGGTCGGTGAGATCCTCACCGGCTCGCGCCTGCCGCGCCTGCTCGCGGGCGTGGCCGTGGGGTTCGCCCTCGGCTGCGCCGGCGCGCTGCTCCAGTCCGTCACGCACAACGCGCTCGCCTCCCCGGACACCCTCGCGGTCACGGCCGGGGCCTACTTCACGCTCACCCTCGTCGCGGCCTTCGGCCTCGCCGTACCGCTGTGGGCGTCGGGAGCCGTCGCCTTCGCCGGCGGCCTGGTCGCGGCGGGCCTCGTGCTGCTCCTCGCGGGCCGCGCGGCGGGCACCGCGGGCACCCGCCTCATCCTCGCCGGATCGGCGACGGCCCTGGCCCTGGACGCGGCGACCGGGATGCTGCTCATCCTGTTCGGCCAGAACACCACCGGCCTCTTCGCCTGGGGCAGCGGTTCGCTCGCCCAGCTGAACATCGACGCGTCGGTGCGCGCCTTCCCCCTCGTGGCCGTGGTGCTGTGCCTCGCCCTGGCGCTGTCCCGGCGGCTGGACGTGATGAACCTCGGCGACGACGCCGCAGCGACCCTCGGCGTGCCGATCCGGACCACCCGGGTGACCGCCGTGCTCTGCGCGGTGCTCCTGACCAGCACCGCGGTGACGCTCGCCGGCCCCATCTCGTTCGTCGGCCTCGGCGCTCCCGTCCTGGCCCGGCTGATCGCGGGGCGGGTCCGGGCCCTGCGCCGGCACCTCCTGCTCGTCCCCGCAGCCGGTTTGCTCGGCGCGCTGCTCATCCTGCTCGCGGACGCCACCCTGCGCGCCGTGCAGGGCGCGGACGGCGCCGCCTCCATCCCCACCGGCGTGCCGACCGCGCTGCTCGGCTCCGTCGTGATCGTCGTCCTCGCGCTGCGGCTCCGGGACACGGGGCAGCTCCGGCAGCCGCCGCACGCGCGGATCGCCGCCCGGTCCCGCCGCGCGTACCTCCTCGTCGTGACCGGCACCGTCACACTGCTGGCCACGGCGGTCGTGGTGGCGGTCCTGGCGGGGAGCCTCTGGCTGCGGACGGGGGACGTCGTGCTCTGGATCCAGGGTGCCGCCCCCGGCCTCGTCGGTCAGGCGCTCGACGACCGGGTCCCGCGCGTGGTCGCCGCCGTCCTCGCCGGGGCGGCCCTCGGCCTCGCCGGATGCGTGGTGCAGAGCACGGTCCGCAACCCGCTGGCGGAACCCGGCGTCCTCGGGATCACGGCGGGCGCCGGACTGGGCGCGGCGAGCGTCGTCACCTCCGGCCTGCCCGGCGGACAGCCGGTGCTCGTCGCGGTCGCCGTCGCGGCGGGGCTCGCCACGTTCGCGCTGATCGCCCTGCTGTCCTGGCGCGGCGGCTTCCTGCCCGACCGGTTCGTCCTGATCGGCATCGGCTGCGGGTACGGCCTCAGCTCCGTCACCACCTTCCTCCTGCTGCGCGCCGACCCGTACGACACGCCCCGCATCTTCACCTGGCTCTCCGGCACGACCTACGGCCGCACCCTGCCCGACGTCGCCCCGGTCGCGATCGCCCTGGCGCTCGCGGTCCCCGTGCTGCTCGCGATGCGGAGCCGGCTCGACCTGCTCGCCGTCGACGAGGACACCCCGCGCATCGTCGGCGTCAGGCTGGGGCGCACACGCTTCGCGGCCCTGGCGATCGCGGCGGTGCTCGCGGCGCTCAGCGTGATCGCCGTCGGCGTCGTCGGCTTCGTGGGGCTGGTCGCCCCGCACCTCGCCCGGTCGCTGGTGGGCGCCCGGCACGGCCGCGCGATCCCGGTCGCGATGCTGCTCGGCGGACTGCTGGTCTGCGTGGCCGACGCCCTCGGCCGCACGCTCGTCGCCCCCGCCCAGTTGCCGGCGGGCCTCATGATCGCCCTGGTCGGCGCACCGTACTTCGTCCTGGTGCTCCGGAAGTCCCGCGCCTGACCCGCGCGGTGGCCCCCGGCCCGGCCCTCACCCTCACCACCCCGACCCGTACCGTCCGTCCCCGTCCCACCGGCCAGCAAGGAGCACCGCCATGGCGGCCCAGCAGGAAACACCCGCGCAGAGCGTCGTCGTGCCGTTCGTGTCCGGCACGACGCCGGACGCGCTGAAGCGCCTCGGACACCACGAGGTGGTGGAACGCTGGCACGCGGTCGACCGGTCGGCCCACGCTCCTCACCTCGTGGCCGTCCCGGCCGGCGACGGCGGGCACTGGACGGCCGCCGCCCTCGTGACGGCCCGCCCGCACACCGCCTATCTGAAGATCGTCGACGCCGTCGGCGACGTCCCGGCCGCCGTCGCGGCGGTCGTCGCCCACGCCCGCCGTCTGGAACGCACCCAGGTCAAGTGGGAAGGATGGACGGCGACCCCGGAGGCAGCCGCGGCAGCCGGTTTCACACCGCTGCGCCCTCCGCTCACGCCCCCGGACGACACGGCCGGACCGGCCACCGGTCACGTCCGCTGGCTGGACGGTGCCGCACCCGCGGAACCCCCGTACTACGGGCAGACCACACACTTCACCTGCGGAGCCGTCACCGCCCTGGTCGCGCAGACGCACGCCGGGGTGCTGCCGCAGGGGGCACTGGACCGCCGGGCGGAGCTGACGTTCTGGCGCGACGCGACCAACTTCCCCGCGTGCGAACCGGTCGGCCTGGGCGTCGCCGCGCGCCGCGCGTGGCCGTCGTCGCCCGTCACGGTCCACCTGGACACGGACCGGCCCGTCATGCTCGACCACCTCCCCGAGAGCGAGCAGGAGTGGCGCGCCTGCCTCCAGCGCATGGCGCGCACGGACGCCGACGGCACCGGCGTCCCGGTCGACCCGCGCCCCCTCACCTCCGCCGCGATCCGGGACGCGCTCGGACGGGGGGAGCACGTGCTGCTCCTGGTCTCGCTCGCCGGCATGCAGGGCTTCGACGTGCCGCACTGGGTGCTCTGCCACGGCGCCGTGCCCGGCGCCCTCGTGATCGAGGATCCGTGGGCCGACGCGAAGAAGGGTGACACCTGGGTCGACGCCCACCTGCTGCCGGTCGCCGACCCGTCCCTGGACACGATGTCGGCCGTCTCGCCCGACGGCTTCCACGGCGCCGTGACCCTCGGCCGCCCGGAGGGGGAGGGGCCGGGAGGCGCATAGCCGGAGTGCTGGGCGGCGGGGGTGCGGCGGCCGACGGCTCTGGTCGCCCGTCGGGTTCGGCCCGTGGGACGACCTCCTCGGCCGAACAGGTATCCAGTCCACCGAGCGGGCCTTCTACCCGGCTGCCCAGACGGTTGTCGCACTTTTTCCACTGTGGCGGGACCGAAATCCTCGAACGACGGTGGGTCAGGCGGGAACGGCGGCTTCGACCCCTGCCTGCGGGTGGACGAGCGAGCGCAGCTTCTCGCGGGTCTCCGGATCTGTGGAGTAGATCATCGTTCCGACCATGCCCCGGGTCAGCAGCACCTTGTACGTGTTGCGGATGAGCCGGCTGACTTCGGAGTCCGGCGTCGACTTGGTGAAGATCGGGTCCTTCGAAGCCGTGCGGTCCACCACCCACCGGTCGGTGCGCCACACCAGGTCCGGCCCCATGATCACGCCCGACCAGTCGTACTCGAAACCCTGGGCGGTGTACACGCAGCCGACCTGGCCGAAACCGGCCGGATCGTTGGCCCAGAGGGGTGCCGCCGGCGCTCCGAAGAGCGACCGATCGCCGGGTACGTTCCATGGACGGGTCCACGCGCCGATGACGATGTCGCGCGGCAGCTCGGACATCTCCGGTGTGATCTTCGTCGTCCACTTCCAGCAGTACCCGGCAGCCATACGCGCGCTGTACTTTTTCCCTCCGCCTTCCGCGCGGCGGGCTGTGAGGAAGTCCTCCAGCTCCTGCGGGCTGTCGGCGGTCAGTAGCTCCACCTTGCCGTCCGCCTCCCACGCGGCCGGCTCGCCGCCCTCCAGGCCGAGCAGGCTCGCCACCCACTTCACGTAGGCTTCGCTGCCGCCGCAGCGGAACTGGCTGTCCAGCTCCACCACGACGCAGTCGAGACCCTGTGCGGCTGCGGCGTCCTTGATCTGTTCCTCGGTGCCCATCTCGCCGGGACGTACCACTTGGTGCTGGTCGAGCAGGAACACCGGTACCCGGGCTGCGTCGATCAGTTCGGCCACCTGCGGGCGGTCGGTGCGCAGGGACGCCTTGGTGTAGCGGTTGGCCGAGGTCTTGCGGAGCCGGTGGGCCTCGTCGCAGATGAGGACATCGAGGTCGTTGGGCTCGGCTGTCATGAAGCTGTTGAAATACATGAACAGCTTCTGCACCTCAGGCTTCCGGGCGCCCGCGATCTTGCGCATGGTCTTGGTGAACGACGCCGAGCCGGTCGCGTGCAGAGCCGTGTCGCCGCGGCGGAACAGTTCGCCGAGGAGCGACAAGGCGATGACGCTCTTGCCGGAACCAGGACCGCCGGTCACCACGACCACCTGCTTGTGGTTGGACCGTTTGGCCTTGCGTACCGCCGACAGCACCAGCTCGTACGCGATCCGCTGCTCGTCGAGCAGGATGAACTGCTCGCGGTCGCGGACCTCGGCGGCCGCGACGGCCATCAACTGCTTCGACGGGCGTGTCCTGCCCCCGACGAGGAGATCGGCCGCCCCCGCACCGGACCGGGGAGCCAGCCTCGTTCGCAGGAAGTCGAGGAACGCACCGCGCTGCTCGGCGGTGTACATACGACCCTGGAGGTCTTCCGGGACCTCACGCAGGGAACTGATGCCGAACTCCGTCGCGTTGTGCAGAAAAGCCACCCCCGCGACCGCTTCCGGAGTCCGTTCCAGCGCCCCGTTGAACGAGAGCAGATAGGAGCAGTAACCGCGGACCTGCTCGATCGGGTTGAGGACCGGGCGCGGATAGGCGTCTATCCGGCACAGAAGAGGATCTTCCTCCTCCGCGTACGCCTGGCTCCACTGCTTGAGCTCTACCACGACGTACGACGGTTCGCCGGTCGAGGGGTGGAGGCCCGCCAGTATGACGTCGGCACGCTTGCTTGTCAGAGGGAGGGAGTATTCGATCAGCATCTCGACGTCGTCGAGTCCGGCGTCGAGCAGCGCACCGGTGAGGGCGGGAAGGCTGCGTTCCCATGACCGCACCTCGGAGGCGCTGGGACGGTGTCCGCGCGCGTGCTGGAAATTCTCCATCAAGTGCAGCGCCAACGTGCCTTCGAGGTTGCGGGCGGCGACGGTCGCAGCGGACTCGCGGAACAGCAAGGAATTGCCCCCAGGCAGCACGAAGTAGCTCGTGCGGGTGGGGGCATGTCCTCTTCAGTCCGCTGACGCGGAACGGAAGCCCGTCGGGCCGCAGATGATCTGGCTCATCCTAAGCCAGGGACGAATCGAGCGGCGGAGTTTCGACGGGCCGCCTGCGGAGCGCGTGCCGTCGCACCGGATGTCTGCGTGATCGGGCCGCAGGGCTGGGCGCACGTCGCATATGCGACGGCCCCTTGACCAGTTCGTGCGGCGGCTGCGTGCCCTTTCAACTTGACGAGTTGAGAGCTCGCCCCCCTCGTCCCGGGGTGCTGCGGGACGAGGTGAACACGCAGGGGGCGCCCCTCGGCTGCCGGGTCAGGAGAGCTCGGCCAGGTCCGCCGGTTGCTCCGGCCGGCCCGTGGGGGCCGGGGCGCTGTCACCGCCGGGCCTGCGCCAGAGCGGCTTCAGGCGGTAGGTGAGCAGGTACAGGACGGCCGTGGCCCCGGCCGCGACGAACATGCTCAGGTCGCCCGCGCCCGGGTACGCCGCGGCGAAGGGACCCGTGTAGAGGGTGGACTGCCAGAAGGGCACGGACGCCACGACGCCGCCGGCCCAGGCCACCAGACCCCAGTCCAGCACCCTGGAGCGGTCGTAGAGCTCGGAGATCCGGGCCGGGTCGTTGCGCCCGCCCAGGTAGAAGTCGAGCAGCAGCACGGCGGCGAACGGTGCGATGAAGTACGCGGTCAGGTTGAGGAAGACCTTGAACTTGTCCTCGACCCCGGTCGCGCCCCACAGGCTGATGGCGTAGGCCAGTACGCAGATCGCGGCCACCGCCTGGGAGCGGGTCACCGGGACCTTCAGGGTCTGGACCGAGATCGCGCCGCCGTAGACGTTGAGGAAGTTCTGGGCCAGGGCGGACAGGCCGACCGCGATCAGGGCCGGTACGGCGAACGGGCCCGCGAGCTCGTGCAGGGCGGCGATGGTGTCCGTACCCGACGTCGAGCCTCCGACGATCACGCCCAGGATGCCCAGCCAGCAGATGGTGGCGAAGTTGCCGAGCCCGGTGTACCAGGCCGTGCGCCGGACGACCTGCGGGGTGTCGGGCAGGTACCGCGAGTAGTCCGAGGCGAAGGGGGCCCAGGCCACGAGGAAGGCGAGGAACCAGCCGCCCAGGGTCACGGAGCCGCCGGCCTGCCCGATGTAGCCGCTCGCCTGCGGGTCGGCGGCGAAGATGCTCCCGCCGCGCACCACGGCCACCACCGTGATCAGCACGAACAGCGGGGTGAGGACGTAGGTGAGCGCCCTCTGCAAGAAGTTGATCATGTTGTAGCTGTAGACGGCCACGACCAGTTCGACGGCCGTGAGCAGGGCGGCGCAGAGCCAGAACGGCCAGTGCGTCAGCTCGGCGAACGCCTTGCCGCCGAGGATGACGGTCACCGCGGCCCAGCCGATGCCGGAGAAGACGTTGATGTAGGCGACGGGCACGAAGTTGCCGAAGAAGCCGAGGGGGCCGCGCGCCTGGATCTGCTGGGGGACGCCGAGGCGTACGCCCATCTGGGACATCACGGCCATCAGTACGGAGCCTGCCGCCGCTCCCACGACGATGGTGCACACGGCGACGGGGAAGCTGAGCCCGAACCTGGCCGCGCCGAAACCGAGGACGATGACGGGAAAGTTGAGGCCCGCGGCGAACCAGACGAAGAACTGCGAGCTCGGTTTGCCGTGCCGCTCGCCGTCGGGGATGTGGTCGACACCGAAGGGCTCGACCTTGGTGAGCGACGTGCCGTAGGCGGGTGCCTGGGCGTCGTTGGTCATGGTGCGCTCCGCAGGAGGTGGGCCCGCAGGCCGTGAGGCCGCAGGGCGTGGGACTGCAGGACAGGGTGCTGCGGGAGGTACGGCGGGACATACGGCGCCGCGACGTGGGGCCGTGGGGCGTGGGACGGTGCGGCGAGGGCCCGGGGTCCGGAGGGCGGGCGGCCGGTCACCGCGGGGGCTTCCACCGGAGGGGTCCGCACCGCGGGGACGGTCGTCACGGGGCCGTTCACCGCGGGGGCCTCCGGTACGCGGACAGGCACCGGGCGGCCGGTCACCGCGGGGCCCGGCGCCGGGGGAGCGGTCACCACGGGAGCGGGGCCGTCGTCGAGATGTCGAAGAAGCCCCCGCCGCTGTAGACCAGCGGGGCCCGCTCGGCGTGGGAGGCCGAGACCACCCGCCCGGTGAAGACGGTGTGGCTGCCGGCCTCGATGCGCTCACCGATCTCCACTTCGAGCTGTGCGCTGGAACCGTCGATCAGTGGCGTGCCGTGGGTGCCGGGGCTCCACTCGATCCGGTCGAACTTGTCCTGGCCCTTCCCGGCGAAGACCTTGGCCACGTCCAGCTGGCCGGCGGCCAGGATGTTGATCCCCAGGTGACTCGACCGGTGGAGCACGGGGTGCGTCGACGAGCTGCGCTGCACGCAGACCAGGACCATGGGCGGGTCGAGCGAGATGCTGGCGAAGGCGTTGACCGCCAGGCCCCTCGGTGCGCCCTCGTCGTCGGTGGTGGTCACCACGGTGACGCCGGTGATGAACTTGCGGTGCACCCCGCGCACCAGCTCGGGCTCGACGGCGGTCCCCTGCGCGGTGGTGATGATCCCCAGCGCTTCCAGGAGCTGCCGGGAGTCGAAGGTCACCCGCTCCTCGACGATGCTGTCCCCCTCGAAACGGGCGAACGTCGCCCCCGAGACCTCGATGGGCCTCCCGGTGGGCGGTACGCCGAGGAAGGGGCCGGTGTGCCGGCCCGTGCTGCGCCAGCGGACGGCCAGGCGGTCGCCGTCCTCGACGAGATCCTCGATCTCGGTGCGCAGCTCGGGGAACGCCTCGCGCACGGCGCGGATGCTCTCCTTGAATCCCTCCCGGCTCTGCTCGACGCCCTGCGGGCCGCGGAGGCGGACGTAGGACGGGCTCAGCAGGTCGTTCAGGACATCGACGTCGCTCTCGTCCCACGCGGCGGTCCATGCGGCCCGGAGGCGGACGGACCGGTCGGACGGGGCGACGGTCGCGGTGTGGTCGGCGGAGTCAACGGTGGGGCACATGACGTTTCCCTCGGTCTGCGGCTCTTGCATGGCACAGGACGCTAGGAAGAGGGTGCAGTGCTGTCAATGGGGCGGGCGATATTCGCGAAAACCTTTGCCTCGTTCAGCTAATGCTCAGGTCAAACCGATATTTTGGAGCCTCCCCTTGACTGCCCCTAAGTGGACTCCTAGCCTCACTGGCATGGCACAGCAGCGAACGAAGAGGCAAAGAATGCGATCTCCGCTTCCGCGCGGTCGCGGGGACGCCGGGCGGCAGGGCGATCGCACACCGGACGGCCGCACCCCGGCGCGTCACCCGGGGCGTGCGTCCACCGTCGCGGAGCCCGCCGGATGACCGGCCTGCGGAAGGTCGTGACCGTCGTCGACGAGGTGCTGCTGGAACTGGGCCGCCCGGTCGCCACCCCGGTGCGCCGGGTCGCCGCCGCGGCCGTGATCCGCAACCCCTGGGCCGGCCGCGGCCTCGTCGCCGACCTGCAGCCCGACGTGGAGTCCGTCGCGCCGGGACTCGGCCGCATGCTGACGGACCGCCTGATCGGCGCGCTGGGCGGTGCCGACCGGATCGAGGCGTTCGGGAAGGCCGCCGTCGTCGGCCTCGACGGCGAGATCGAGCACGGCGGCGCGCTGATCCACACCCCGTACTTCGGCAACGTGCTGCGGGAGCTGACCGAAGGCACCTCGATCATCGTGTTCAGCGACGACCGGCTGGCGGCGGGCGAGGCGCTGACCGTCCCGCTGTGGCACAAGACCGCCGCCGCCACCCGCTCGCACTACCAGACGGTCCAGATCCGGGTGCCCGACGCACCCCGCCCCGACGAGATCGTGGTCGTCGCCGCCGCCGCGTCCGGACCGCGCCCCAACGCCCGTATCGGGGACCGCCGTTCCGACCCCGTAGTCCGCCTCGCAGACCTGGAGAAGACCCGATGAACGTCCGCAAGATCCTCACCTTCGTCGAAGACGTCCACACCGAGGGCGGCCGGCCCGTCGACCCGGTCGCGCGCACGGCGGTGGTGCTCGCCGTGATCGAGAACCCGTGGGCGGGACAGGACTTCGTGCCGGACCTGCTCCCCGGCATCGACGAGGTGGCGCCGCAGCTCGGCGCGTTGCTGGCGCCGCGCGTGGTCGAGGCGCTCGGCGCACCGGTCGAGGCGTACGGCAAGGCCGCGATCGTCGGCCTCGACGGCGAGGTCGAGCACGGCAGCGCGCTCATCCACACGCTGAAGTTCGGCGACCACTTCCGCAGGGCGGCGAACGCCACCACCCTGCTCCCCGCGGTGGAGAAGCGGGCGGCCGCCGGAGGCACCTTCGACATCCCGCTCAAGCACATCACCGACGCGACGGTCCGTTCGCACCACCAGAGCATCGAGGTGCGCGTCCCGGACGGGCCGCGGGCGGACGAGATCGTCATCGGCCTCGCCGCGGCGGCCCAGGGCCGGCCGCAGTCCCGGCTCGCCGACCTGTCGACCGAGCAGTAGGCCGCCCATGAGCAGGCCGACCCTCGTACTGCTGCACGGCGTGGGGCTCGACCGCACGATGTGGGAGCCCGTGGCCGCGCGCCTCGCCGACCGCTTCACCGTGCTCACCCCCGACCTGCCGGGCCACGGCGCCCGCCCGCCGGTGGCCGACGGGGTGGCCCTCGGCGACCTGGCCGACGGGGTCGCCGACGGTATCCCGGCCGGCTCCCACCTCGTCGGGTTCTCGCTGGGCGCGCTGGTGGCCCAGCACCTGGCGCTGCACCGGCCGGACCTCGTGCGCACGCTCACCTCCGTCAGCTCGGTGTGCCGCCGGACGCCGGAGGAACGGGCCTCGGTCCACGCCCGGTTGCGCACGGCGGAGGCCGACTTCGCGGCGTCCGCCGAGGCGTCCCTGGAACGCTGGTACGCGGGGACCGGTGTACCGGCCGCATCGATGAGCCGGACCCGGGCCACCCTGTACGCCAACGACATCGGGTCCTTCCTCGGCTGCTACCGGGTGTTCGCCACCGCGGACGCCGAACTGGCCCCGCACCTCGGGGAGATCACCGTGCCCTCGCTGGCCCTCACCGGTCAGGACGATCCCGGCTCGACCCCCGGGATGACGCACCGGCTGGCCGCGGCGCTGCCCTCGTGCCGCGCGCTGGTCGTCCCCGGGGCGCGGCACATGCTGCCCGTCGAGCGCCCGGAGGAGTTCGCCGGGGCACTCACCACGTTCATCGGAGAGAACGCACATGTCTGAACCCACGGAACAACTCCCCGTCCGGGGCCACTTCATCGGCGGCAGGTGGGTGGAGCCGGCCGGGGGCGAGTACTTCGACAGCACCGACCCGGCGACCCGCCGCAGGCTGTACCGGGCCGCGCGGGGCACCGCCGCCGACGTCGACCTGGCCGTCACCGCCGCCCGGGAGGCCTTCGACGACCCGCGCTGGCGCGACATGAGCCAGACCCGGCGCGGCCACCTGCTGCGCCGTCTCGGCGACCTGATCGCCGAGAACGCCGACGAGCTCGCCCTGATGGAATCCCGGGACAACGGCAAGCTGCTCCGGGAGATGCGCGGCCAGCTGACCACGCTGCCGGAGTACTACCACTACTACGCCGGGCTGGCCGACAAGATCCACGGCTCGACCATCCCCACCTCGGACCGCAGCGTCCTGAACTACACGGCCCGCGAACCCCTCGGCGTCGTCGGCGCGATCACGCCCTGGAACTCCCCGCTGACGCTGACCACCAGCAAGCTCGCTCCCGCGCTGTGCGTCGGCAACACCGTGGTGGTCAAACCCTCCGAACACACCTCGGCCACCGGACTCCGCCTCGCCGAGCTGGCCCTGGAGGCGGGCTTCCCGCCCGGCGTGGTGAACGTCGTCACCGGCTTCGGGCCCGAGGCGGGACAGGCCCTGGTCGACCATCCGGGCCTGGCCAAGATCTCGTTCACCGGGTCCACCGCCACCGGCTCGCGCATCGCCGCGGCCACCGCGAGCCGCTTCATCGGCTCGACCCTCGAACTCGGCGGGAAGTCACCCCACATCGTCTTCGAGGACGCGGACGTGGCGAACGCGGCCATGGGCGTCGTCGCCGGCGTCTTCGCCGCCGCCGGACAGACCTGCATCGCGGGAAGCCGGGTCTTCGCCCATCGCTCCGTCTACGACGAGCTGCTGGAGCGCGTCTGCGAACGGGCCAGGTCCATCCGCATCGGCGACCCGCTCGACGAGGCGACCGAGCTCGGCCCGCTCGCCTTCGAGGCCCAGCGCGACAAGGTGGCCGGCTACGTCGACCTCGGCCGCAGCGAAGGCGCCCGGGTTCTGACCGGCGGCGCGGCCACCGACGGCGGGCTCGGCGGCTACTTCTACGAGCCCACCGTCCTGGTGGACGTCGACAACAGCATGCGGGTGGTCCGCGAGGAGATCTTCGGCCCGGTCGTGGCCGTCATGCCCTTCGACACCGAGGAGGAGGCCGTCCGGCTGGCCAACGACACGGAGTACGGCCTCGCGGCGGGCGTCTGGACCACCGGCCTCGCCCGGGCCCACCGGGTCGCCGCACGCCTGGACGCCGGGACCGTCTGGGTCAACACCTACCGCGCCATGTCCCCGATGTCCCCGCGCCAGGGCTTCAAGACCAGCGGTGTCGGGGTGGAGCACGGCACCGAGGCGATCAAGGAGTACACCCGCGTCAAGAGCGTCTGGATCAACACGAGCGAGGAGCCCGTGTCCGACCCCTTCACGATGCGGAGCTGAGATGCCGCAGATCTCCGTCACGATCGCCGAGGGCCGCACCCCGCGGCAGATCCGCACCCTGCTGCACGAGCTCCACGCAGCCGTGCTGCGCAGCGTGGACACCCGGCCGGAGCACATCCGCGTCACCGTCCACGAAGTACCCCTCACCCACTGGGCCACCGGCGACACGACCATCGCCGAGATGCGGTCCCTGCCCGCGGACGGGACCGCCGCCGCGGACGCGGGACGCGGCGGCACCGATTCCGGTCACCCCGCCGCAGCCACCACAGACAAGGAGCTGACATGAGGTTTTCGCTGTTCGTGCACATGGAGCGCTGGGACGAGGAGACCAGCCACCGGGAGCTCTTCGAGAACCTCACCGAGCTGGCCCTGATGGCCGAGGCCGGGGGGTTCGGCACCGTGTGGGTCGGCGAGCACCACGCGATGGAGTACACCATCTCGCCCAGCCCGATGCCGATCCTCGCGCACCTCGCGGCGAAGACCACGACCGTCCGCCTGGGTGCCGGGACCATCATCGCGCCCTTCTGGCACCCGCTCCGGGCCGCGGGGGAGACCGCGCTGCTCGACGTCATCAGCAACGGGCGCATGGAGGTCGGCCTCGCCCGGGGCGCCTACCAGATCGAGTTCGACCGGCTGGCGGACGGGCTGGCCGCGGCCGACGGCGGCAAGCACCTGCGCGAACTGGTCCCCGCCGTCCGCAAGCTCTGGCAGGGCGACTACGCCCACGACGGCGAGATCTGGAAGTTCCCCACCTCCACCAGTGTGCCCAAGCCGGTGCAGCAGCCCACCCCGCCGATGTGGATCGCCGCCCGCGACCCCGCCTCGCACGACTTCGCCGTCGCCCAGGGCTGCAACGTCATGGTCACCCCGCTGATGAAGGGCGACGAGGAGGTCGCCGCCCTCAAGGCCAAGTTCGACACCGCGGTGGCGAACCACCCCGAGGTGCCCCGCCCCGACCTGATGGTCCTGCGCCACACCCATGTCCACGCCCCCGAGGACCCGGAGGGCTGGCGGCCGGCCGCCGAGGCGATCAACCGGTTCTACCGGACCTTCGACGCCTGGTTCGGCAACAAGGCCACCCCCTCCGACGGCTTCCTCGACCCCAGCCCGGAGGAGAAGTTCGCCGACCGGCCCGAGTTCGCCCCCGAGGCCCTGCGCGGCACCGCCATGATCGGGACCCCCGCCGAGGTCGTCGAGCGGCTGCGGGCCTACGAGGAGCTCGGCGTCGACGAGTACAGCTTCTGGATCGACAACAGCCTCCCGCACGAGGAGAAGCGCGCCTCGCTCGAACGCTTCATCAAGGAGGTCGTCCCCGCCTTCCGGTGAGGGACGCGTGGGAGAGGGCTCGCCCCGCGGCGGAGGCGAGCCCGTGTTCCGGAGAGATCCGCTCCCCCTTTCTTGTATGGCAGAAGGGGTACGAACGCGCGATTGACGGGTCGCCGCCCCTCCCACTAGGTTCATGTGCCATGCAAGAACCCACTCGGTCGAAGAGGACGTCGTTGCAGCAGACCAGCATGCAGGCCAAGGTCGCCGAAGAGCTGCGCCAGATGATCATCAGTGGTGAGCTGCCGCCCCGCTCCAGCCTCTCCGAGATGGCCCTCTCGCAGACCTTCGGCGTCAGCCGCACCCCCATCCGCGAGGCCCTGAAGCAGTTGCAGATCGAGGGCCTGGTGGAGGTGCGCCCCCGGGTCGGCACGTTCGTCGCCGTCCCGTCGCGCCGGGAGATCACCGAACTGTTCCAGATGAAGGAGCTGTTCGAGGGCGCCGCCGCCCGGCTGCTCGCCCTGCGGGGCAACGTCCCCGAGGTGGAGCAGCTCGACGCCACCATGCGGGCGGCCGACGCGGCCGTCCGCGCGGGTGACTCCGAGCGCTACGAGGAGCTGGTGCACGAGTTCCACGACCTGATCGTCGTGGGCGCCGACAACTCGAAGCTCCAGGCCCACTACCGCACCCTGATGAACCAGCTGGCCTACGCGCGCCTGGTCCGTACGTCCCTGGCGCAGCCGGGCCGGCTCAGCGAGTCCGACCACGAGCACCACCACGTGCTCGACCTCATCCGCGCCAAGGACGGGGACGGGGCGGAACGCGTGATGCGCGAACACGTGCGTCGCAGCCACCAGGCGCTCATGGCCGGCATGGACGACGACCGGTTCCAGCGCTGACCCGGGCCCGGCCGGGCGCGGCGGTCCTCCGCCCCGCCCGGCCGGCCTCCGCCGTCGTGGCCGGACACCGGTCCCGGTGCCCGGGCCACGTCACATCGACGGCGCCCGCGTGATGAACGTGTCCAGCACCCCGTCCGCCACCTTGATCCGGCCCTGCGGCCGGGTGGTGCCCGGGATGGTGGTGTACGCGGACGCCCGCTCCGCCAGCGCCGCGGCCTCGGCGAAGTCCGCCTGCCCGTCACCGCCGTGCAGCCGGTCCCGCAGCCCGTCCAGGGTGGCGTCCAGCGAGCCGCCCCAGGCGTCGAGGGCGTCCAGCCACGGCTCGGTCTGCGCCAGGAAGGCCGGGTCCTTCACACCGGCGCGGATCTGCTCGGGAGCCCCGGCCAGGACGTCGGCGTAGGCGCCGAGCCCGCGCAGCGCCGCCTGCCGGCGGGCGCGGTCGCCGCTCGACCAGGCCTCGGTGAAGTCCGCCAGCCGCGCGGCCAGTTCGGGTGCCTGCGGCTGCCACTCGGTCTCGCCGAAGGTCGGCGCGAGGTGCTGCGTGTCGAAGAACGCGAGCAGCGCCCGGGTGGTCCTGGGGTCACCGCCGGCCAGGTAGCCGGCCGCCGCGCGCCAGGTGCGCCCGGCGTCGTAGTCCTCGTCGTTCCAGGCGAACGAGGCGCCCCCGAAGAGCGCCACCTTGCTCGCCGCCGCCTGGTTCATCGGGTTGAGCACGATGCCGCTCAGCGCCTTGTGCAGCCCGGCCTCCCGCTTGTCGTACGGGGCCATCAGCAGCCGGCCGGTCGTCTGCCCGTAGTCGTTGACCGGGTAGTTGTCCCAGAGGAACACCTTGCGTCCCCACACCGCCGAGGCGGCCTCGGCGTCCGCCACGCTGATCGAGGGCGGCACGACGTCGGTGCCCGTCCACTGCACGACCACCTTCGGGTCCAGCTGCTCGCGCAGCACGGACTTGTAGGCGGAGTCGGCGGTGTCGGAGTACTCCGTGGGCACGAACTGCAGGGGCTCGGCGTCCGGGTGGGTGTCGACGAAGTCGCGCTGCACGGCGTTGAGCAGGTCGGCCTGGGCCCGCCCCGCGCTGCCCCTGCCCGGTGCGCCGTAGGTCTCCTCGTCGCCGTCGCAGTTCCACCGGGTGTAGCTGATGTCGTCCAGCGCCACGTAGAAGCTGCGGGCCCCCTGGTCGTAGAGGGTGCCCAGCTTCGCCTTCAGGGCGCTCACGTCGCCGGGGTCGCTGTAGCAGACGGACAGGCCGGGGGAGAGGGCGTAGGTGAAGCCGACGTGGTGGGAGGTCGCCTGCTCGATCAGCTCCCGCAGCTCGGCCAGCTTGTCGGCGGGATAGGGCTCGCGCCACTCCTCCCTGAGGTAGGCGTCGTCCTTCGGGGTGTAGATGTAGGTGTTGGCCTTGATGTCCCCGTAGAAGGCGAGCTGGTCCAGCCGGTCGGCGTGCGACCAGGGCGCGCCGTAGAAGCCCTCGATGCTGCCGCGCAGGGGCATGGACGGGTGGTCGGTGACCGAGACGGCGGCCAGGGTGTGCCTGCCGGTCACCAGCTGCCGCAGTGTCTGGGCGGCGTAGTAGACGCCGTCCCCGTCGTTGCCCGCGAGGACGACGGTGTCGCCGCGGGAGGCGAGGGAGTAGCCCTCCGCGACGAGGGTGCCGGGCACGCTGCCGCCGGCGGAGCGCAGGGCCGCGGCCACCGCCCGGTCCTCGACGGAGCCGGCCACGACGGTCAGCTTCGCCCGGGGGGAGCGCGGTCCGGCCGGGCCGGTGTCGATGTGACGGGCCCCGGCCGAGGCCAGCGCCTTCCTGATGACGTCGGCGCTCGCGGCGTCGACGTCGTCGCCGAGCACGAGCCGCACCCGGTCGGGGACGCGCAGGTCCCGGCCCTGGGACTTCATCTGCTGCGGGGTCGGGGTGACGACGGGCAGGGCCGCGGGCGGGGCGGCCGAACCGGCTGCCGGCCGGCCCGCCGGGTGCTCGCCGGCCGCCTGGGCGGGGGCCGCGAGCGTGCCGAGGGCGAGCAGGGCCGCCGCTCCGAGCAGCGGGAGCCGGGGGACACGGGGGAGACCGTACGGATGGCGTTCAGGCATAGCGGACACTGCACCTCCACGGAACCGGACCATCACATTCAGGTGGTGGAGTGGTCTAAACCACCACTCGTGGAAGCCGGTGTCAAGATCGGGCGCGGGAACGGCCGCTCCGGGTCGCCGGTCCGGCGGCACGGGGGCCGGCCGCCGGAGGGCGCGTCACGACCCGTGTCAGGTCGACCAGACCACGTTGCCGCCGTCCACGACGACCACCTTGGCGTCGGCCCGGAGGACCAGCTGGGCGCCGGGGTGGTCGTGGGTCTTCGACGCCCAGATGGGGCGGTCGTCGCCGTTGTGGATGACCAGGTTGCCGTCCGGCTGGAAGATCGCCCGGTGGTTCGGGCCGAACGTCATGGCCGCCCAGATCGGTTTGCCCTCCTCGTTGAGCACCACGAGGTTGCCGTCGGCCTGCATGATCATGCGGATGCGGTTGGTCGTCCAGGCCTGGTTGACCTCCAGGACGCTGGGCGCGGAGACGGCCACGGTCGTCCAGTCCGGCTTCGGGGCCGCCTTGGGCTTGGGCTTCTTCGAGGGGCTGCTGCTCGGCTCGGGCCGCGGTGCGGGCGCGACGGGCTGCGGGGCCGTGGTCCTCGGCGCCTCGACCTTCTTCACCTCCTTGCTCGGGGAGGGGCTGGGCGTCCCGGCCACGTAGTCCCCGACGGCCGCGGGGCCGGAGTTCGGGTTCAGCACGGTGTCCGCGCTCCCCGCGACCGTCTTCCGGGGGGTGTCGTCACCCCGGTCGTCGTCCGCGCTCCCGACCAGCAGCACGGGTATGGCGATCAGGGCGGCGCCGAGGAAGGCGGCCCCCGCCAGCATGGGGGCGCTGGGCCGTCCGCCGTCGACCCCGGTGCGCGTCTTGGCGTCCGGCGCCGCGACGGCGGCCGTCGCGACCGCGGTGGCCGCCCCGTTGGTCACGGTCGCGGCGGTGGACCGCTCGTCCGCGGACGCGGCGCCGGCCCCGGACTTCGCCGCGGCGACGGTGTCCGCGTCCGGCTCCGGCCGGGGCGCGCTCTCCGGCTCCGGTGCGGGGGTGGTCTCCGGGGCCTGCCGCGCCTCGGGGGCGGCCTCCGGGCCCCGCTCGGCCCCGGTCTGCCCGGAGGGCGGCTGCGGTGCCTCGGGCGCCTGTGCGTCGGGAGCGGCTGCTGCCGCCTGCGTTCCGGAGTCGGGGTGTCGGGGGGACATGGGGTTACTCCTCATCGGGGCGGAACCTGTCGTGGGGCAGTGACCGGACCGGATGAACGCCGAGCGGTCCCCGCGGCACCGGCCGGGGCCCTGTGGGGACGGGGACGGCCGGTGGGGCCCGTGCGCCGACGTGGCCGAGGGATACACAACGTAGCCCGTCGCGGGACGGAGTCCGCCTCATCGCCCCGAATGCCCGCGTCAGTTCGTCCCCCCGCGCCCGACTACTCCCGTTAGGTTCCCTGTTCGGGCACCATACGGGCATGCGAGCGTCCGATACGGACCTGTGCCCGAGGCCCACGGATGGGACCGGTATGACATCCTGTTGACTAGGTTTGATCGGTGTCGGCGCGCGTTGTCGCCGTCCGGCACCCAAGGATTCGTACGGACCCAAGAGTTCAGGTGGAAATGCGGCCCGGAGAGCGTCAAGAGGACGGGCAGGGCGCCCTGCCCACCGGTCCGGGCGTCTCCGGTCCGGCCGCCGACCTGCCGCCGCCCGCCGTCGCGGACGGCGGGGCCGCCGAACAGCCGGAGATACCCGAGGCCGTCAGGACCGCTGCCCGCCGGGCGCCGGGGCACTGGATCGGGGTGGTGGACCCGGAGTGGGCCGAGGAGCGGACCCCGCCGGAGTGGGCGGTCCTGGGCGAGTGGCAGTCGGACGACGACGGCGGCGTGGGGGAGTACCGCGCCAACCCCGCGTACCGTCCCTCGGCGCGGACACTCGGCTGGCCGGAGCCCACCGACCCGGTGGACGCGGCGGCGCAACGGGCCGCCACCGGGTACGGCACGGTGGAGGCGGCGCTCGCGGCACTCGCCGAGGCGGACGTCACCGTGGTCCGCGGACCCGACGGCGGACCGCTCACGGCCGCCGGACGGGACGGAGAACCTGTGGTCCTGTTGTTCACCTCACCGGCACACATGTTCATGTCCTCGGCACTTCGTCATGACACACTGCCCGCGGCGGAACTGGCCCGTTCGCTCGACGGTCCCGGAACGCTGCTGATGGTCAACGCCGCCGCGGCGGCACCCCTGCTCGTCCCGGCGGACAGCCTGCTCGGCCCCGAACGCCCGGCGGACGACGGGAAGGTGCCCGCCCGGGAGGCGGACGTGGACCCCTCCGGCACGGAGCTCCGTGCCGGCGCTCCGGCCGCGGACCCGTCCGCGGACCGGGCCGACACCCCATCCGACCCCTGGCCCCACACCACAGGGAGAACCCCGTGACGCGTTCGGCTCAGCAACCCCCCGCCTCCCCGCGGGCTCGCGCGGAGTCCGGTCCCGAGAGCGAGGAGACGGCCGCGGCCGGCCTCGCCGAGCCCACGCCGGAGGCGAAGCCCGCCCCGTCCGGGCCCGCCGCGAAGACCCCCACGTCCGAGCCCGCCCCGTCCGGGGCCGGTGCGAAGTCCGCCCCGTCCGGCACGGGTACCGCGGCTGCGGCAGGCCCGGCGGAGCCGCAGGCCGAGCCTGTGGCGAAGTCCGGCGAGGCCCCGGAGGGGACCAGGACGGGCCCGGCGGCCGAGCCCGACGGCGAGTCCGCGACCGGTGCCGCTTCCGGCACCCGGTCCGAGACCGACCCCGACTCCGCCACCGCCGTCGCGCAGAGCCGGCTGCCCTCGCTCGTGCGCACCATGACCGCCACCGCGATCGGCCGGCCCCAGCAGACCGGCCCGGTCGGCCGGCCGGGCAAGGCCGTGCTGGCCGGAGCCGCGATCGCGGGGGTCCTGCTCGTCTCGGTGCCCTTCCTGGTCCTGGCCACGGACGACGACGAGGACCGCGACCGGCCCGCCGCGGCGGCCGGGACCGTCCTCACCGGCAGCGAGCAGGACGCCCCCGGAGAGTTCGCGGTGACCCCGACCGAGAACGCCGGCCCGGGCGACGGCACGAAGGGCCCGGACTCCTCCGCGAAGGCCGCGAAGCCGGTCGAGCAGGCCCCGAAGGCGGAGCCGGAACCGGAACCGGAGAAGAAGGACGAGAAGTCCGAGAAGGACGACGACAAGCCCGCCGCGTCCGAGAAGAAGAGCACCGAGAAGAAGCCGGCCGCGAACAAGAAGAAGGCGGGCGCTCCGGCGGTCACCTTCAGCGGTCCCGTCTCCTTCCGCAGCCACCTCTCGGGCCGGTGCATCGACGTCCCCAACCACGACTTCAGCGACGGCAAGGCGCTGCACGTCTGGGACTGCAACGGCGCCCCCGCGCAGAAGTGGCGGTTCGCGTCCGACGGCACCATCCGCATCCAGGACAAGTGCCTGGACGTGGCCGGCGCCAACTTCAGCGACGGCACCGTCATCCAGCTCGCCTGGTGCAACGGCAACGACGCCCAGAAGTTCGCCCTGAACGGAAGTCACGACCTGGTGAACACCGTCGTCGGCATGTGCGTCGACATCGCGGGCGCGAACCGGAACAACGGAGCAGCCCTGCAACTGCTGAGGTGCTCGGGCAACCCCGCCCAGAAGTGGAGCACCTGACCGAGTCATTCGGCACCTGGAGCACCGCTCCCGGAACACGCAGGTCCCGGGGCGAGGCATGATGGCACCGTCGGCTCCCCGACACGCGTCCCCGGCCACGTGGGGGACGCTCGCTGAAGATGTTGGCGTAGCAAGGAGGTTGGTGCGTGTCGCGCCAGGTACTGTCGGTCGGCCCCGATAGCCGGGACCGCTACCGGACGATCGGTGAGGCACTCGCTGCTGCCCGTACCGGTGCGCTCATCAGCGTCCGGCCCGGGACGTACGCCGAGAACCTCGTGATCCACACCCGGGTCACCCTCACGGCCGCCGAAGGGCGGGGCACGGTGGAGATCCGGCCGCGGTCGGGCAGCGTCATCGCGCTGCGCGCCGACGCCGTGATGCTCTCCGAGCTGACCCTGCGCGGTGGCGACGCCGAGCTGCCGGCCGTGGACGTACGGCGCGGCCAGGCCGCGCTCGACGGCTGCGAGGTCGTCGGCGCCGCCTGGACCGCGATGCTCGCCGGAGGGACGGGCTCCCTCGCGCTGCGCGACTGCCGGGTGAGCAACCCGCAGGGCGCCGGCATCGTGGTGACCTCGAACGCCCCCACCACCGTGGAGTCCTGCACCTTCGAGCACCTGGGCACCAGTGGCCTGGTCCTCGCGGAGCAGGGCGAGGCACGCGTCCGCGACTGCACGGTGCGCGGCGCCCGGGGGAACGGCCTCCTCGCCAACGGCGAGTCCCGCGGCAGCGTCGAGGACTGCGACATCTCCTCCACCGACAAGCCCTCCATCGCCCTGGAGGAGAACTGCTCCGTCACGGTCGTCCGCACCGTGGTGCACGACACCAGCAACGGCGTGCACCTGAGCAGCGGCGGCCGTACGACGCTGGAGGACGTCCGCGTCACCGGCGCCTCCGGGAACGGGATCACGCTGGCCGCGGGCACCGACCCCGTGCTGCGCCGCTGCCGCGTCTCACGCTCCCGCGGCAACGGCGTGCTGGTCACCGACCGGGCGCGCGGCACCTTCGAGGACTGCTGGGTGGACGGCGCGCAGGGCGCGGCGGTCCGGGTGGCCGGATCCGCCTCCCCGGCCCTCACCGGACTGACGGTCCGCGACTGCGACGGGGCGGGGCTGCTCCTGGAGGAGGACTCCGCGCCCGAGCTGGACCGGCTGGAGGTCATCGGCGGATCCCCCGCGGTCTCGGTGCTCGCCGGCGCCAACCCGCTGCTGCGCCGCGCCCGTCTGGTGGAGCCCGCCGGTGACGGTATCTCGGCGGCCAGGGAGGCCCGTGGCCGGGCCGAGGACTGCGAGATCGTGCGGCCCAAGGGCGCGGGGGTCCGCGTCGCCTCCGGCAGCACCCTGTACCTCGCCGGCGGCGGGGTCTCCGACACCGTCACCAGCGGTCTGGTCGTCGAGGACGGCGGCAACGTCACCGTCCGCGACTTCCGCGTGGAGATGTCCGGCGAGGAGGGCGTCGTGGTGGACGCGGGCGGCGAACTGACCGCCAACCGCACCGCCGTGCACGCCCCCAAGAGCCACGGCTTCCTGCTCCGCGAGGGCGCGCTCGCCTCGCTCAGCGGCTGCGAGGCCACCGGCGGGGCCGAGGACGGCTTCCGGGTGGAGTCCACCGCACCGGTCTCGCTGGTCAACTGCATCGCCCGGGAGAACGAGGGCGGTGGCCTGGTGCAGACCGCACCCGGCGAACGGCTCGCCGTGGAGGGCCTCCACAGCGTCGGCAACGGCAAACGGGACGCCTGGGGCACCGGCAGCGCCGAGAACACCGACCCGGCCGGTTCCGGTGCAGCGGACGCACCCCCGCCGGACCGCGCGGACGGCCCGCTCGGCGCCCTCAACGCGCTGATCGGCCTGGAGAACGTCAAGCAGCAGGTCGGCACCCTGGTCAACCTGACCCAGCTCGCCCAGCGCCGTGAACAGCTCGGCATGTCCGCTCCGCCGATGAGCAGACATCTGATCTTCGCCGGCCCCCCGGGCACCGGTAAGACCACCGTGGCCCGTCTCTACGGTGCGATCCTGGCCGAGCTGGGATCGCTGCGCAGCGGGCACCTCGTGGAGGTCTCCCGGGCCGACCTGGTCGCACAGATCGTCGGTGGTACGGCGATCAAGACCACCGAGACCTTCCAGCGGGCGCTCGGCGGCGTCCTGTTCATCGACGAGGCGTACACGCTCACCGCGGACAGCGGCAACGGCGGCGCCGACTTCGGCCGCGAGGCCGTGGACACCCTGCTGAAGCTGATGGAGGACCACCGCGACGACGTGGTCGTCGTGGCGGCCGGCTACTCCCGTGAGATGGACTCCTTCCTCGGCTCCAACCCGGGTCTCGCCTCGCGTTTCTCGCGGACCGTGGAGTTCGAGAACTACTCGGTCCCCGATCTCGTGGCGATCATGGAGAGCATGTGCGCCCAGCACCAGTACGAGCTGGGCGAGGGCACCGACGCGGCACTGGCCGCGCACTTCACCGCCATGCCCCGGGACGAGGGCTTCGGCAACGGCCGTGCGGCCCGCGGGGTGTTCGAGGAGATGGTCGACCGGCAGGCGGTCAGGCTCTCCACCCAGGCACAGGTCGGTGAGCACGACCTGCGGCTGCTGCTGCCCGAGGACGTCTCCGTCACCGCCGCCGCCAAGGCCGGCGAGACGGCCGTACCGGACGACGACCCGCTGACCCGCCTGGGCGACATGATCGGTCTGGCCGAGGTCAAGCGCGACGTGGCGGACCTGGTCAACCTGATCACCACGGCCCGGCACCGGGCCGCGGCCGGGCTGCCGGTCCCCTCGCTCAGCAACCACCTGGTCTTCACCGGCCCGCCCGGGACCGGCAAGACCACCGTCGCCCGCCTCTACGGAGAGGTCCTGACCCAGCTCGGCATCCTCGAACGGGGCCAGCTGGTCGAGGCGGCCCGCGCCGACCTGGTCGGCCGCTACATCGGCCACACCGCCCAGCTCACCCGCGAGGTCTTCGAACGGGCCCGCGGCGGCGTGCTGTTCATCGACGAGGCGTACACCCTCACCCCGCGCGGCGGTGGCGCGGACTTCGGCCAGGAGGCGGTGGACACCCTGCTGAAGCTGATGGAGGACCACCGCGACGAGGTCGTCGTCATCGTCGCCGGCTACACCGACGAGATGGAACGCTTCCTCGCCTCCAACCCCGGCCTGGCCTCCCGCTTCCCGCGCCGGATCGCCTTCGCCGACTACTCCTCCGAGGAGCTGGTCACCATCGTGCGCGCCCAGGCCTCCAGCATGGGCTACGAGTGCGGCCCCGGCACCGGACCGCTGCTCAAGGAGTACTTCGACTCCCTGACCCGGGACCGGTCCTTCGGCAACGCCCGACTGGCCCGCCAGGTGGTCGAGTCGATGGTCACCCGGCAGGCGGGGCGGCTCAGCTCGCTCGCCTCGCCCACCCTGGACGACCTGCGCATCCTGCGTCCCGAGGACGTCACGGCCGCCGCACCGAAGGTGGCACCCCGATGAAACCGCCCGCCCGCGGCACCGCCCGCCTGCTGTCCGGCGCCGGGATCGCCGCCGCCCTGCTGCTGCCCGCCGCCGTACCCGCGCAGGCGGCGCCTCCGCTCCTGCCCATGGCCGACGGGGAGAAGGGCCAGGAACTGCCCGCCATGCCCTCGTCGCTGGACCCGGGGAACGAACAGCTGACCTGCACCCCGGCCTCCCGGGAGAAGGCGAAGAAGCAGGACTGGTCCCGCCAGCGCCTCGACCTGGACCGGCTGCACGGGCACAGCACCGGTGAGGGCACGACCGTCGCGCTCGTCGACACCGGTGCCGCCACCGGCGCCGCCGGGCTCAAGGGCCGGGTCACGGCGCAGGGCGCCGCCGGTGAGGACTGCGTCGGGCACGGCACCTTCCTGGCCGGGCTGATCGCCGGGGACGGCGGCGGCAACACGCGGCTGGCCGGAGTCGCCCCGAACGCGAAGGTCCTGGCCCTGCGCGGCACCGACGAGCGAGGCCAGGCGGACGCCGCGCTGGTCACGGAGGCGGTGAAGGCGGCGACGACGGCCCGCGCCGACGTGATCGCCGTGGCGGTGGCCCTGCCCCGCCGCGACGCGGCACTGTCCCGCGCGGTGGCCGCGGCCCGTGAGGCGGGCGCGGTGGTCGTGGCCGCGGCGACCCCGGACCCGCCGCGGACCGGCACCGACGAGATCCCGGCCCGCACCTACTGGCCGGCGGGCGAACCCGGTGTCCTCTCGGTCGGCGACATGCTCCCCGCCGGGGTCCGGCCCGACCGCGCCCTGCCCACCGACGGCATCGACCTGGTCGCCCCCGGCGCCGGGGTGGTCTCCGGAGGCCCCCGGGGCGACGGCCACTACCTCGGCGCCGGCGCCTCGGTGGCCACCGCCTACGCCGCCGGGGCCGCCGCCGCGGTCCACGCCGCCTATCCGGGCGAGGCCCCCGACGACGTGGCCCGCCGTCTGACGGCCACCGCCTACCCGGCCGACATCCCTCAGCTCGACCCCTACGCCGCCGTCACCACGGTGCTCGGCGAGCCCGGTTCGGCCCCGGGCGCCGGGCGCGCCGCGGAGCCCGTGACCGTCCGTGACACGGCCTCCGCCGACCGTGCCACCGGCCGGGCCACCCTCTTCGTCCTCCTCGGCTCGGCGTCCGTCCTCGCCGTCCTGTGGGCGGGCTTCGCCTTCACCCGGGCCCGCGCCCGGGGCTGGCGTCCGGCGGGCGCGGCCGCGACGGGTCCGGCCCCTGCGGCGATGCCGGAGTGAACTGACGCCGCCCGACCTGGCACCGCACGACGACGCCCTCCCGGAACCTTCCGGGAGGGCGTCGTCGTGCGGTGCCGGTGTCCGGTCCTACTCTCCCTGGACCTCCTCGACCAGCGCCGTCTGCATCAGGCGCGGCTTGCGGCGGGCGATGTGCAGGGCCCGGCCGGGCGGGAGGTTGAGGGGCTTCGCGTTGCCGAACAGCCTGCCCTCGGTGGGCGGGCAGGACAGCAGCACGGCCGGGTTGTTGGCCTCGTCCAGACGGCGGACGAGAGCGTCGCTCAGGCCGCGCCCCGCACCCATCGCGCTGCGGGCGACGACCAGGTGCAGGCCCATCTCGTAACCGAGGGTCAGGCTCTCGAAGAGCGGCTCGAAGGGACTCTGGAAGGAGTTCCCGGACACCATGTCGTAGTCGTCGATCAGGATGAACAGACGCGGGCCCGTCCACCAGTCGCACCGGCGCATCCGGGCGGGGGCGATGTCCGCGCCGGGCACCCGGGTCTTCAGGGCGCGGGCCGCACCGTCGACGGTGTCCTTCAGGTTGTCCAGGGAGATCACGTGCCCGATGCGGTACTCCTCCGGCACGGCGTCGACCAGCGTACGGCGGTAGTCCACCGCGATGATCTTCGCCTCGGCCGGGGAGTAGCGCTCGGTGATCCCCTTGGCGATCAGGCGCAGCAGGTTGGTCTTGCCGCTCTCCGTATCGCCGACCGCGATCAGGTGCGGCGTCCGGCTGAAGTCGTGCCAGACCGGCTCCAGGGACTCCTGGTCGATGCCGAGCGCGAGGCGCATGCCGCCGCCCTCGGTGCTCTCGGGGGCGGGGAGTTCGGCGACCGGGAGGCGGTGCGGCAGCATCCGCACCTGCGGGGCGGACGGACCGGTCCAGTGCCGGGACACCTCGGCCACCAGGTGGGCGACGCCCTCGCCGAGGTCGTCGAGGGAGCCGCTGCCGTCCAGCCGGGGCAGACCGGCCAGGAAGTGCATCTTGCTGTCGGCGGTGATGCCCCGGCCCCCGGTGCGCGGCACCGAGCGGGCCTTGCGGGTGTCGATCTCGGAGTCCATCGGGTCACCCATCCGCAGTTCCAGACGGGTGGCGGCCTGGTCACGGACCTGGGCGGACAACTCCACCCAGCGGGTGGTGGTGATGAGCAGGTGGATGCCGTAGTTCAGGCCGCGGGCGGCGAGTTCGTTGAACTTCGGGATCAGGTCGTCGTAGTCCTGGCGGACCGTCGACCAGCCGTCGACCACCATGAACACGTCGCCGAAGGGCTCGTCCGGGAACTCCCCGGCGGCACGCCGGCGGCGGTAGGACTGCATGGAGTCCAGGGTGTGGTCCACGAAGAACTGCTCACGGCGGGCGAGCAGCGTCATGACCTCGGCGACGGCCCGGTGCACCCGCTCCGGGTTGAGCCGCGCCGCGACGCCGCCGACGTGCGGCAGCGCCGCCAGCTGCGAGAGCCCGCCGCCACCGAAGTCCAGGCAGTAGAACTGGATCTCGGCCGGTGTGTGGGTGAGCGCGAGCGCGGTGATCAGGGTGCGGGTGACCGTGGACTTGCCGCTCTGCGAGCCACCGGCGACGGCGATGTGGCCGCCGGCCCCGGAGAGGTCCACGACCAGCGGGTCGCGGCGCTGCTCGAACGGCTTGTCCACGAGACCGACCGGCACCTGCAGCTTGCCGGTACCGGGCCAGCCGGCGGCGCTGAGGCCGCGCTCCGGATCGGGGGCGATGCCGGGCAGCAGGGCGTCCAGCGGCGAGGGCTCGTTCAGCGGGGGCAGCCACACCTGGTGCGCGGCCAGACCGGTGCCGCGCAGCCGGTCGAGGGCCACGTCCAGCAGGGCCTCCTCGTCACCGGTCTCCTCCGTCTCCGGCTCCGGCAGGGCCGCGGGTTCCACGATGCGCGGCACCACCCAGCCACTCGTCCACGGCACCACCTGGCTGGCCACCCGGGCCTGCACCACCGCGCCCGTACGGCGCCGGTACGTCCCGGAGGAGTAGGCGGCGCGGAACCGGGTCAGCGCCTCCACACCGGACTTCAGATAGCCGCTGCCCGGCTGGGCCGGCAGCTCGTAGGCGTCCGGTACGCCGAGCACGCCGCGGCTCTCCATCGCGGAGAAGGTCCGCAGACCGATGCGGTAGGAGAGGTGGCTCTCCAGCTGGTGCATGCGCCCCTCGTCCAGGCGCTGCGAGGCGAGCAGCAGGTGCACCCCGAGGGAGCGGCCCAGCCGGCCGATCATCACGAACAGGTCCATGAACTCACGGTGCGCGGAGAGCAGCTCGCTGAACTCGTCGACCACCACGAACAGGCTGGGCAGCGGGGCGAGCGGCGTCCCGGCGGCGCGGGCCCGCTCGTACTCCAGGGCGGACGTGTAGTTCCCCGCGGCGCGCAGCAGCTCCTGGCGGCGGATGAGCTCGCCGTGCAGGGCGTCCTGCATACGCTCCACCAGGGCGACCTCGCTCGCGAGGTTGGTGATGACGGCGGAGGTGTGCGGGAGCTCCTCCAGGCCGAGGAAGGTGGCGCCGCCCTTGAAGTCGACCAGGATGAAGTTGAGGGTCTCCGAGGAGTTGGTCAGGGCGAGACCGAGGACCAGGGTGCGCAGCAGCTCGCTCTTGCCGGACCCGGTGGCGCCGATCAGCATGCCGTGCGGGCCCATGCCGCCCTGCGCGGACTCCTTGATGTCGAGCTCGACCGGGCGGCCGTCCACTCCGACCGCGATCGGCACCCGCAGCCGGCCGGAGCCGGTGTGCCGGTCGAAGAGGGTCTGCGGGTTGTGCCGGTGCAGGTCGGGGATGCCGAGCAGCGTCGTCAGCTCGACGTCGGAGTCCAGCGGCTGTGCGATGTCGGTGCCCAGACTCATCCGCCGGGACGTCAGCAGCCGGGCCAGGGACTCCGCCCCGAGCAGGCCGAGCCGGTCCGGCCGGCCGAGCGGCACGGTGCGCTCCTTGCGGCTGCGGTCCGTGCGCACCAGGTTCACCTGGTCGGGACCGGCGGTCAGCCGCAGGGTGTTGCGGCCGGGACGCCAGCGGAGCGCCCCGGAGACGTCGAGGGCCAGGGCGTTGCGGTAGCCGTGCCCCTCCCAGCGGTGCCCCTCGGGGATCGTGACGCCGTCCAGGACGACGACCGTGTAGGGCTCGTCGCGGCCGGGGCGGGCGTCCGGGTCGAAGTCCGGACGCTCGGCGAACTCGGGGCCGAGCAGGTCGTCCAGTTCGGAGATGTCGGCGGTGATCCGGCGCACCTGGCCGGCACCGTCCTCCTCGTGCGGGTCCAGCACGTGCGGCAGCCACTTGACCCATTCCCAGTCGGGCCGCCGCTCGTCGCTGACGCAGACGGCCAGCCACAGCTCCTCCGGCGCGTGGAACACCGCGAGCTGCCCGAGCACGGCGCGCACCAGGTCGCGCACGGCGTCGGAGCCGGCGGCCCCGCCGCTCTCCTCGCCCGCCGCGGCCGCCGGCTGGACGGACCCCTCGTCAGGCGTCTCCTCGGGGCGCAGCAGGATCCGGGCCGAGGACCGCAGGTAGAGGCCGAGCGGCTGGTCGGGGATGGTCGAGTAGGCGCGGATGAAACGCCGCAGGGCGTGCGCGCAGAGGGGTTCGAGGTCCTCCACCGGCCGGGTGGAGACCGGCTCCAGGGTGAGGGCGAGCTGCTGCTCGCCGACCGCGAGACGTACCTCGCCGAAGTCCTCGTCGGCCGGGCGGCGCTCCCAGAGCCGGGAGGTGCGCGCCAGCGAGCGGAGCGAGTGCGGCTCGGGGTGGCGCCAGGCCAGGGCCCGCTGCTGCTCCGCGATGGTGGTCCTGACCCGCTTGCGGATCTGCGCCAGGTAGCGGAGGTAGTCGCGGCGCTCGCCCTTCAGACGCTGCTTGCGCTCGCTGGAGCGGCGCATCAGCTGCCCCAGCAGCATGGCGCCGGCGGAGAGCGCCATCACGCCCATCGCCAGGTACATGAAGACGCCGTTGCCGCCACCGGGCCGCAGGAACATCAGCATCATGGACACCGACATCAGCGCCATCGGCAGATAGGTCCAGATCGCCGAGGTGTCCGGGGTCGTCTCGGCGAGGACCGGCGGCTCCTGGAGGGTCAATTGCCCGTCGGGCATCTCCGGTCCGCGGCGGCGGGCCGGGCGGCGGAACAGCACCACACTCAAGGAACAGAACCTCCGTTTTACGGCTTTCCGGCCCGTACCGAATACCGGTGCGCCCGGTAGTTGGGAAAGACCGCACCGCGCTGATTCCCCGGTGTCCCGCGCGTGCCGCGGTGAACGTCGGGTGAATGTTTCGGGCGGACAGTAGGGGAGGAGTAACTCCCGTGATGGCCAATTGCATACCGGATAGTGAGTCCGATCCGCAATACGACCCGGTGGTCGTAGGCAGTAGTCTGCATTCACGGAACGCGAACTGTCCACGCGGGGTGGGTCGTCGCGATGAGTGACGGCATGATTTCCCCGCCCGGCAACCGTTCCCCGCCGTACGGGCCTTCCGTACTGTTCGCACGTCCCCTCTTCCACGAGGGGCCCTCCTGTCAAAGCCCCCACAGAAGCCGAGAGTTCAGCTGATGACCGACAGTGCGGTGGCCGAGTCGTGCCGCCTGACCGTACGTGCGCCGAGCGTCACCGTCGACCTGGCCGTGCCCGCCGACGTGCCGGTCGCCGATCTGCTGCCCACCTTGCTGCGTTACGTCGGCCAGGAGGCCGAGGAAGCCGGACTGGACCACGCCGGGTGGGTGCTCCAGCGGCTCGGTGACGCGCCCCTCGACGAGGAGACGACCCTGGCCGGCGCCGGGCTCTCCGACGGCGCCGTGCTCTACCTGCGCCCGCACACCGAGGCGTTGCCCGAGGCACGGCTCGACGACCTGGTCGACGGCATCGCCGACACCGCGGGCCGCCGGCTGCACACCTGGCACCCCGGCGCGGCCCGCGGCCTGCTCCTGGGCACCGCCGTGGCGACCGTGGCGACCGCCCTCGTCCTGGTGTTCTGGCCGGGAGTGACCGGCTCCGGATCCCTCCGGGCCGCCTGCGCGGGCGTCGCGGGCCTGCTGCTGCTCGCCGGTGCGGGATCCGCCAGCCGCGCCGTCGGCGACCGGCTCTCCGCGACCGCGCTCGGCCTGCTGGTCGCCCCCTGCCTGGCGCTCGCCGGCTGGGTGCTGCCCGGCGGCGACGTGACCGGACCGGACGCGACGCAGGTCGTCGGAGCGCGGCTGCTCGCCGCGGGCGCCGCGGGTGCGGGAGGCGCGGTCATCGCGCTCGCCGCCACCGCGGTCGGCGCCCCGGCCCTGCTGGCCACCGCGGTCGTCTCGGTGGCCGCCGCCGTGGCCGGAGCTCTGATGGGATACACCGGCCTCGGCGCCCCCGCGGCCGTGGCCCTGGTGTCCGCGGTGGTCACGCTGGCCGCCGGCACGGTCGCCCCGTTCGCCTTCAAGCTCGCCGGGATGAGGATGCCCTCGCTGCCGTCCTCGGCCGGTCAGCTCCAGGAGGGCATCGACCCCTACGCCGGTGACGAGGTCGCCGAGCGCACCCTGCTGGCGGGACGCTGGGTCGCCGCGCTCTTCGCCGCCACCGGCGTGATCGCCGCCGCCGCCCTGACCGTCATCGCCCAGCACCCCAACCTGCCCGAGGTGCTGACCGCGGTCGTCCTGAGCCTGCTCCTCCTCCTGCACGCCCGCGGCCTGGTGCACATCGGGCAGCGGCTGACCCTGACGGTGGCCGGGATCTGGGGGCTGCTGCTCCTGGCCCGCGCCTGGGCGGTGGACAGCGGCGACGGACGCGTGGTGGTCTTCGCCGTGCTCCTCGCGGTGGCCGCGGGACTCGTGATCGCCTCCTGGATCGTGCCCGGCCGCCGGATGCTGCCGTACTGGGGCCGTGCGGCCGAGCTGGCCCACACCCTCTTCGCCGTGGCGCTGCTGCCGCTCAGCCTCTGGGTCGCGGGTCTCTTCGGCTGGCTGCGCGGTCTGTTCGGCTGAGCACCCCCGCACGCCGTGACATGGGAAACAAGTTGGTGAGGAGAGGCAGTGCAGTCCAAGCGCGACCAGGTACACGCCCACACGTTCATGATGGGCAGGCTCAGCTCGGGCCTGCTGACCGCCGACCCGGACGCCCCGGAGAGCCCCCTCGGGCGCACGACCCGGGGCGTCGTCTTCGGGGTCCTGGTGACCGTGCTCGTCGGTGCGGGCACCACGGTCTTCGGGCTGCTGCGCCCGGGCGGGAACGACGGCTGGCAGAAGGGCGAGCACCTGGTGGTCAACCGTGACACCGGTGCCCGCTACCTGTGGACCGGCACCGACGGCGTCCTGCACCCGGTGCGCAACTACGCCTCGGCCCGGCTGATCGGCGGGTCCGAGCTGGAGACCGCGGACGTCGCCACCGCCTCCCTGCGGGACGTCCCGGTGGGATCGCCGGCCGGCATCCCGGGCGCCCCGGACACCGTGCCCGGGGCCGGAGAGCTGGACGCCGCCGCCTGGCACGTGTGCGTGACCGGCCCCGGCGGAGCGCTGCCCAGCACCACCGGAGCGGTGGGGTCCACCGGGGTGGACGAGCCGGGGGCGACCACCGTGGTCGCCGGGGCGCCGCTGGACACCCAGGACGTGAACGGTGGCCGCGGGGTGCTCGTGCGCGGCCCCGGGAAGACCGAGTACCTGGTCTGGCGCGGCAGCAGGCTCCCGCTGGACCGGAAGTCCGACGCCCGCAACGCCCTCGGCTACGGCTCGGAGGAGCCGATGCCGGTCTCGGCGGCCTTCCTGGACGCGCTGGCCCCCGGCCCCGCCCTCAAGCCGCCCGCCGTACCCGGCCGTGGCGAGGAGGGCCCGGTGCTCGGCGGTGAACCCAGCCGGATCGGCCAGGTCTTCAACGTGCAGGTGCCCGGCGGCGGCAGCACCTACCACCTGCTGCAGAAGGACGGCCTGGTGCCGCTGACCCGGCTCGGCGCCGCCCTGGTGCTGGGTGACCCGGCGACCCAGAAGGACGCCTACGAGGGGAAGTCGCCCGAGGTGCGGGACGTCGGCGCCGACGCACTGCGCGCCCACCGGGCGAAGGACGCGGCGACCGCGGGTACGGCGGACCTGCCGGACACCCCGCCGGTCCCGCAGCCCGCGCCCCGCGGCACCGCGCTGTGCGCACAGGTGGACGGCGACCACGGCGGCACCCGGATCAGGTCGGTACTGGTCCCGCTGACCGGACTCGCACCGGTCGTGGTGGCCGAGGGCACCGCCCAGCCGCTGAGCCCCGCCTGCGTCCGCATCGACGCCACCGTGGTGCGGCCGGGGCGCGGTGCCCTGGTCCGGGCCCTGAACGCGAGCGGCGCGGCGCACGCCGGCACGACGTACCTGGTGGCGGAGAACGGTGTGAAGTACCGCGTCCCGGGCAAGGAGGCACTGGCGGCCCTCGGTTACGCGGCCGGCGACATCGGCTCCGTCCCGGCGCCGCTGCTGGCGGCGTTGCCGACCGGGGCGGACCTCGACCCGGCCGCCGCCTCGGGCGCCGCGCAGCCCCGTGTCACGGCCCCGCAGTGCGCGGCCGAGTCCGCGGACGAGAAGAAGGACGAGAACAAGGAGAAGGACAAGGCCGAGAAGGGGGACCAGGCCGAGAAGGGCGGAATGGGAGAGGCCGTCGGCGCGGCCGACTCCGCATTGTGATCCATACGGAACCGTGCGTACGCGGCCGAAGAACGGAAAAACCGGCAAAGAGAAATCTTCCCCGCGGTGCCGTCGACTTCTTGTGAACGGAACGCGAGGGCGATCCTCAAATAAAGCTCAAATATTCGGGCGTCGGTGCCCGCGGAATCCCGCGGGTGCCCGCACATCGCCTGATCGGGCTGTCCCGGTGACCGTTCGCCCTCCATGGGTGCCCGTTTCCGAGCCGTTTCGTGCCGACCGGCGCGGAGTGGCCCCGGACGGTCCCGCCCTCGGCGAGCAGCGGGTTCATCCCGTGGAAACATTTGAACAACTCTGTTGTCGTGCAGGGGTTCTTGAGAACTGGCCTATGCTCAAATCTTCCCCACACGCGTTGCGCTGAACGCCAGGTTCTCTTTAGCCTCGGCGGGGCAACGGTGCAACAAGGCAGGCCTGTAGGAAGGGAGCGCGACATGGCGGACACTGGCGCAAGGAAAGCGGACTATGCCAAGGGCTTGGGAGGTGTCTCCTCCCTGGAGTCGGCCCGGAGCGCAGTCGAGAAGATCCAGGACAACGTCGCGCAGATCGCCGCGCGTTCGGGTGTGGGGGGCGACGAGGGCCAGGCCCTGCTGAAGCTCTTCCGCAGCTGGAACGGCGAGGCGCAGAAGGTTGTCGTCCAGATCAGCAAGATGGTCGACGCGCTTCAGGAGAACGTGACCTCCGCCGACCGTCTGGCGAAGGAGAACCAGGACCTCACCGAGGTCCTCAACAGCAAGACCAGCCAGGGCGTCTTCGAAGCGCTGCGCTGACCCACCCCCCGCGGTGCCGGCCCCCCTGGAGGAGGCCGGGACCGGTGAGCGGCCCGGGCCCCGGCGCCCGGCCATCCGAGAGGAGATGTCATGGCTGACGGCATCATCGATGTGCAGTACTCCACGGTCCGCAACGCGATCGAGGAGCTGAAGGGCCAGACCCAGCAGATCATCACCACCCTCAACAACCTGGAGGACGAGCTCAGGCCGCTCGTCGCTTCATGGGAGGGTGACGACCAGCAGATGTACCGCGGGGTCCAGGCGGAGTGGGACCAGGCCACCAAGAACATGGCCCTGCTGCTCGGCGACAGCGGCGAGCTGGTGCAGAGCATCCACGACAACCACTCCCGTGACGAGCGCAGGAGCGCCGACAACTGGGGCAACGTGCGAGCCCGCTGAGGCTCTTCGTCCGGGTCGTGGGGGGGGGGGGGGGCCCCCCCCCCCCCCCCCCCGCCGCGGGGGGGGGGGGGGGGGGGGGGGCGGGTTTTTTGGGGCGGCGGCGT
>NZ_JBEXRT010000053.1:0-38436 GCF_040613235.1 Streptomyces sp. NPDC006296
CGCCCCGCCGGTCGGGGGGGCTTTGGTGGGCCCCGCGCCCGGGGGGTGCGGGGCGGTGGGGGTACGCTTGTCGGGGGCGGGCGGGGGACAACCCCCCGGCCCGCCCCCTTCATGCGTACCGCTGGTCAGCTGCCCTTGACCGTGACCGGCTCGTCGTTCTTGAGCTGCTCCACGAGCTTCTTGACCTCGGCCTTGTCCCAGATCAGGTTGCCGTTGACGCTCTGGCCCGAGAGCGGGATGTTCATCGACTTGCCCTCGCCGCCGGTGACGCCCTTCATCGCGAAGAACATGTTGCCGAGCGACCAGAGGGACATGTCCTTGTCCACGATCAGCGTGTCCAGGCCCGCACCCATCGTCGGGTACAGCTTGAACGGGTTGAGGATCGTCGACGGGGTCGCCGTCTGGGAGGCCAGGGCCGCGAGGAACTTCTGCTGGTTCTTCGTGCGGTCCAGGTCGCTGCCCGCGAAGGCGTACCGGGTCCGGACGAAGGCGAGGGACTGCTCGCCGTTCAGCGTCTGCTTGCCGGCCTGGAAGTCGGCGCCGGACTTCTTGTCCTTGAAGGCCTTGGGGATGTCCAGCTCCACCCCGCCGATCGCGTCCACGATCTTGGCGAAGCCGCCGAAGCCGATCTCGACGTAGTGGTCGATGCGCAGCCCGGTGTTGAACTCGACCGTGCGGACCAGCAGCTCCGGGCCGTCCTCGGCGTACGCGGCGTTCAGCTTCGTCGTGCGGCCGGTGCCCTCGAACTTCTTGCCCGACTCGGAGCCGACGAACGAGGGGATCTCGACGTTCGAGTCACGGGGCAGGGAGATCAGCGTCGGGCCGTTGGAGCCGTCGTGCAGGATCATCATCGAGTCGGTCCGCTTGCCTTCGGCGGAACCGGTGTGCAGCTTCTTCTTGTCCTCGGCCGTCATGCCCTCACGGCTGTCGGAACCGACGATGAGGTAGTTCGTACCGTCGCCCTCGGAGGGGCGGTCGATGACCTTGGACAGGTCGACCTCGCGCTTGAGCTTCCCGTCGGCCCAGAAGTACGTGCCGACGGAGACGGCCAGCACCACGACGACCAGGGTCAGCACACCGACCTTGAGGCGCCGGCCCCAGTTCGGGGCGGGGCGGGGCTGGACGTAGCCGCCGTCGCCGTAACCGCCTCCGCCGCCGTGACCGCCGCCGCCCCGGCCGCCGCCCTGGCCACCGCCGTAGACCTGGCCCGTGTTGTAACCGCTGTCGTAGCCGGGCGCCTCGCCGTAGCCGTCGTACCCCTGGCCCTGCTGCGGCGGGATGCGCGGCGGGGACTGGGGGGCCGCGGGGCGCCGCCGGACGTGCGGCATGGCACGGGCGCCCTCGGGCTGCGGGCTCGCACTGCCCCGCCCGTAGCGGTCGTCGGGTCGGCCGTTCCGTCCTTCGGGCCATTCGCTCATGCCGACCAGTGTGCCGTCTCGACCTGTGCCTCTTACAGGGTGTACCGGGGATCGGGTCACGGCTGTTGCGAAGCTGATGCAATGCGACCGGGGTCAAGCCCCCGCATAAGGTGGACGGCATGACAGACCAGCCGCAGCCGCCGGAGGACGACGTTCCGGCGAAGCCGACCTCGGCGTCCCGGACCACCCTCAGCCACATCATGACCGGTAACGACACCAATCTCCTGGGTACGGTGCACGGCGGCGTGATCATGAAGCTGGTCGACGACGCGGCGGGGGCGGTCGCGGGCCGGCACTCCGGCGGCCCGGCCGTGACGGCCTCGATGGACGAGATGGTCTTCCTGGAGCCGGTCCGGGTCGGTGACCTGGTGCACGTCCGTGCCCAGGTGAACTGGACGGGCCGCTCCTCGATGGAGGTCGGCGTCCGCGTCATGGCCGAGCGGTGGAACGAGTCCACCCCCGCCCAGCAGGTCGGCAGCGCCTATCTGGTGTTCGCGGCGGTCGACGGGGAGGGCAAGCCGCGGCGCGTTCCGCAGGTGACGCCGGAGACGGAGCGCGACAAGCGGCGCTACCAGGAGGCGCAGATCCGGCGCACGCACCGCCTCGCCCGGCGGCGCGCGATCAAGGAACTGCGGGAGCGGCGCACCGCCGAGGGAATCGGCGACTGAGGACGGAGCCCGGCGCACGCCGTCGTACGGGGGCCGCGGGCTCCCGGGGGCCGCGCCCCGTACGCCGGGCGGGGGCTCACACGGCGTGCGGGGGAGTGCGCCCCGCGGCCGTTCTCGCACGGTCGCGTGGCGCGCTCCCCGGGGACCCGGTCACGGGCAGACCACCTGGTCGCCCGTGACGGTGCCGAACTCGCCGCGCTGCGGGTCCTCCGCCTTGACCCGCTTCACCTTGGTGAAGTCCGTGCCCGCCGTGACCTTCATGGTGCCGCCCTGGCCCTTGACCGCCTTGAGCTCGCAGCCGGGCAGCGCGGTGGCCAGGGACTTGGCCGACCGGTCCCAGCGCGGGTCGTAGGAGACCAGCGTCCGCTGGAGCTCACCGGCCCCGTCGCCCAGCGGGGAGCGGGTGGTGTTGAAGCCGGTGCCGCGCAGTGCCGCGTCGACCTCCTGGCCGAGCCCGTCCTTGGACGTCCCGTTGTAGACCTGCACCCGGATCTGCTCCGGGGCCACATCGACGAGCGTCGCCTCGGGCTGCTTCGGCACGTGCGGGGCGAGCGGCCGGTCCTCGCGCAGGGCGGTGAACATCTTCTTCGACTTCTCCGCGTCCCACTTCACGGTGGAGCCGATGCCCTTGACCTGGATGCCCTTCTCCTCGAGGGGCACCGAGGCGAACTCGGACGAGGACGGGGTGAAGCCGCGCATGGCCGTGCCGAGCTCCAGCAGCTGTTCGGTGCCGAAGCCCTTGTCGGCGCGGACCGATTCGAGCATCGAGGAGGCGACCTCCTGGAACTTCACCGGGTTCATCAGCACGCCGCTGCTGGTCGTCTGCTTGATCAGCGCGGCCATGAACTTCTGCTGCCGCTGCATCCGGCCCAGGTCGGCCGCCCCGTCGAGGTGCCGGGAGCGTACGTACTGGAGTGCCTGGCCGCCGTCCAGCCGGTGGGTGCCCGGGGTCAGGTCGAGGCCGGTGTACGCGTCCTTGAGCGGCTTGGCCGTGCAGATCTCCACCCCGCCCAGGGTGTCGACCGTCTTCATGAAGCTGGTGAAGTCGACCTCCATGTAGTGGTCGATCTTGACGCCCGTCATCTCCTCGACCGTCCGCACCGTGAGGTGCGGGCCGCCCTCGGCGTACGCGGCGTTCAGCTTCACCGGGTGGGAGGAGTGCTTCTCGCCGGTGGTGCCGTCGGTGTGGTCCGGGAGCTCCGCGTAGCTGTCGCGCGGCAGGCTGACCACACTGGCGCGCTGCTTGTCGGCCGAGACGTGGACGAGCATCAGGGTGTCGGTGCAGTGGCAGGGTGCGCCGCCCAGCTTGTACTTCTTCTTCTCCGCCGGGGTGATCTTGTCCCGGCCGTCGGTGCCGACGAGCAGGAAGTTCATGCCGTTGCCGCCCGCGGGGCGGTTCTTCATGTCCTTGAAGGGGTCGACCCGGTCGATCCCGGTCTCCAGACCGCTCACCACGGCATGGCCGATCCCGCCGGCGCCGAGCACCAGCACGGACAGCCCGGTGATGATGCGCATGCCCCATCGGGGCGGCGGCTTCCGCTTCCCGGCCCTGCTCCGCCCGGCCGGTCTGCCACCGGGCTGCCGAGCGGGCCGGCGCTGTGGAGGAGCGGTGCGGGGGTGCGGTGGACGGGGCGAACGGTGCGGCGTGGGCACGAGGGACACCTCCGCGCGAGCGAGTGGGACTTTCGCACGTTAGGCCCATACGATCTGCAGACCGGGACGAGACCGGGCGGCGCGCGCCACTGTCCCCCGTTCGCGGTAACGTGGCGGCCGAATCACGCCGCCTCCTGGGGTGCGAAATCCCCCGGAACCACGGCACCCCCGAGGACTCCCCGAGGACCACATGTCTGCCGCGCAGTACCCCGCCGTCTCCGTGATCATGCCGGTGCTCAACGAGGAACGCCATCTCAGGAACTCGGTCCGGCACATCCTGGAGCAGGAGTACGCCGGTGAGATGGAGGTGGTGATCGCCCTCGGTCCGTCCGACGACCGCACCGACGAGATCGCCGCCGAGCTGGTCCGGGAGGACGCACGGGTCCATACGGTCCCCAATCCGACCGGCCGCACCCCTGCCGCGCTCAACGCGGCGATCAAGGCGTCGCATCACCCGATCGTGGTACGCGTGGACGGCCACGGCATGCTCTCGCCGAACTACATCGCGACGGCCGTGCGGCTCCTGGAGGAGACCGGCGCGCAGAACGTGGGCGGCATCATGCACGCCGAGGGCGAGAACGCCTGGGAGGACGCGGTCGCCGCCGCGATGACGTCGAAGATCGGTGTCGGCAACGCCGCCTTCCACACCGGCGGCGAGGCGGGCCCCGCCGAGACCGTGTACCTCGGGGTCTTCCGCCGCGAGGCGCTGGAGCGGGCCGACGGCTACAACGTGGAGTTCGTCCGCGCCCAGGACTGGGAGCTGAACTTCCGCATCCGCGAGGCGGGCGGCCTGATCTGGTTCTCCCCGGAGCTGAAGGTCCAGTACCGCCCGCGGCCCAGCATCCGCGCCCTCTCCAAGCAGTACAAGGAGTACGGCCGCTGGCGCCACGTCGTGGCCCGCTACCACTCCGGCTCGATCAACCTGCGCTACCTGGCCCCGCCGACCGCCGTCTGCGCGATCGCGGCCGGCATCGTCGTGGGCGCCGCCCTCACCCCGTGGGCGTTCGTCGTGCCGGCCGGTTACGCCGCGGCGATCACTCTCGGATCTCTGCCCGCCGGGAAGGGCCTGCCGCTGAAGGCGCGGGCGCAGATCCCGGTGGCGCTGGCCACCATGCACATGTCCTGGGGATACGGCTTCCTGACCAGCCCGCGCGCCCTGGCGAAGAAGGTCATCGCCAGCCGCCGTCCGGCCGTCCGGGAGCAGGCGGCCTGACCGCGCCCCCGGACCCCCGGCACGACGGGAGGGGCCCCGCTGGTGACACCGGCGGGGCCCCTCCCGTCGGTGTCACCAGGTGTAGTTCGGGTTGACGTGCATGCACGCCTTCTCGTCGGCGCCGTTGAGCGCACCCGCGGACTCGGGCGTCTTCTCCTCGGCGGCCTTCGCCGGGTAGGCGCCGTCCTCGCGCCAGTCGGCACCCACCGCCAGCACGATGCCCGAGGCGTCGGTCGACTTCTTGACCTGGGAGAGCGGGATCCCGAGCGCCTTGGCGGCCGACTGGGCGTCGCCCTCCAGATCCGCGCTCGGGTAGAGGATCCCGGTGGCGGCCGCCGGTTCGACGTCCTGGGAGTCGACGCCGGCCCGGGTGAAGCCCGCGTCCGCCAGCAGCTCCTTGACCGCGTTCGCCCGGCCCTGGGCGGGACCCTGGGTGTCCGTCGCCGAGGCGTTGCGCACGGTGATCGCGATCTCGTCCGCCGGGGCGGAGGCGTCCTTGACGACCGGGGTCTTGCGCTTGGAGGCCTTGCCGTCCAGCGGGATGTCCTCCCGGACCATCCGGAACAGCTGCTCCGCCTCGCCGGGCTTGGGGAGCACCCGGCCGTCCAGCGCGCCCGTCCCGTAGACGTTCGGCATGGTCGTCATGGTGATGCGGTCCGTCGGAGCCTTCTTGAGCTCCTCCGCCAGGTCGTACAGCTTCTTGACCGTGTCGAGCCCCTTGTCGACGGTCAGCGCGTTCGTGGCCGCCTCGGCGAGGTCCATCAGCTTCCCGGGGTCGGTGAGCTTGGTGCCCTTGCGCAGCTCACGGACCATCGAGTTCAGGTACTGGTGCTGGGCCTTCGCGCGACCCAGGTCGGTGTTGTCCTCGAAGCCGTACCGGGTGCGCAGCCACTGCAGGGCCTGCTCGCCCTTGACGGCGGTGGTGCCCTCCTCCAGCTTCAGCCCGGAGCCCTTGCCGTCGCTGCTGTGCGAGTACACGTTGGCGTCGACGCAGACCGGCACGCCGCCGACCGCGTCCGCCATCGAGACCACACCCGCGAAGTCGATCATCATGAAGTGGTCGATCGTGATGCCGGTCAGTTCGTACCAGGCGGCCACGGTGCAGCCGGGGCCGCCGCGGCCCAGGCTCTCGTTGGTCTGGACGGGCACCGTGCCGGCCTGGTACACGTCGCCCGTGTCCGGGTCGGTGCACTTGGGCATCGTGAGCATCGTGTCGCGCGGCATGCTCACCACGGAGATGTTGCTCCGGTCCGCGGAGAGGTGGAGCAGCATCTGCACGTCGGCGAGCGGGGGGCTGCCGAAGGTCTCCTTGGCCCCGCCGAGCTTCTGGTTCTCCTTGGAGTCCCGTGCGTCGGAGCCGATGATCAGGATGTTCAGAGGGGTCTGCCCGGCGGAGTTGGCCTTGTGGTCGGCCATCTGCTTGTCGCCGAGGGTCAGGTCCTCTTTCTTGATGTTGCCGTTCAGGTGGCGGTAGTAGAGGTAACCGGCTGCGCCGGTGCCGAGTATCAGCAGGGCGAGGACCGACGCCGTCCAGCGCAGTACGCGCCGCTTGCCTCCCCTGGCCGGCCGGGGGGCCCGCCGGTCGGGACTCGCCGCGCGGGATCCGGCCCCCGGCGGGGCGGTGTGCTCCCGGCGACCGCGGCCGTCCCGTGGGGCGGCACGCTCGCCCGGTGAAGCGTCTCCGCCG
This sequence comes from Streptomyces sp. NPDC006296, assembly GCF_040613235.1. NCBI lineage: Bacteria > Bacillati > Actinomycetota > Actinomycetes > Kitasatosporales > Streptomycetaceae > Streptomyces > Streptomyces sp. NPDC006296. The sequence goes on from NZ_JBEXRT010000053.1 coordinate 6,640, forward strand.
TCGCCCCGCGGACCGTCGTGCCGTCCGCGCGGCCGTGTGTCCTTCCCGCGCATGTTGCTTCGTCCCACCAGGGTCCCCCTGCTCCTATGAATGCCGCTGTGGCGCGAGGACCCGTCGTCACTTCGCGCGTACCGCCTTGTCGGCGTCGGTCCTCTGCATGTCCTCCGGCGCCGTTGCCGGATCCGCGACGGGGACCCCCGCCCCTCCGAAGTCCGCTGCCGGGGCCGTCGCCCGAAGGCCGTCGGCGCCGGTCGTGGTCAGCGGGATGTGCGAGCGCATCACGACGAACGGCCGTCCCGCTCTCCGCGGCTCCACGCCCACGGTGACCGGTGCCGGCCCGGTCGTGACCGGCTCCGGGACGAAGGTCAGGTTCTTCGTGTCGTCGACCGTGCCGGGTTCCCGTGGGAGCGAAGGGCGGTCGAAGCGGCCCCGCGCGTCCGGGCGACCGCCGTGCTTCCGTGGGCCGGGAGGCCCGGACGGCTCTTCTCCGGAGCGGTCCGGTTCTTTTCCGGAGTGGTCCGGTCGCACTTCGTGTCGGCCGGTCGGCGGTCCGGTGCACCCCTTGGTCGGCGGGATCTGTCTCGTCCGCCCGTCCACGGCTGTGCCCGTCCACGGTTTCCTGAATCCTCCGTCGGTGCCACGCGGAACGCCTCCCCCTGCCAGGCACCCGGTCGCTCGGTCCGGCCGTGCGCCGCCTGCTGGCCGCGAGCACCGGATCGCGTCACACTATCCGGCCGAATCCGCCACAGGGGACGCGCGTGACCCATGCCACGCTCCTTACAACCGGGCATTCCGTCCGATTGCCGTCCATGGTGCGGCCCTTGTTCTACGAGCCGCACGGATCGTCCGCCGCGCTCGAGCCCGAATAGGTGGGCGTGGGGGTCGGGCTCCCGCTCGCCTCGCCGGGCTGCCGGCCGGACGGGTCCTTCTCGGAGCTGTGATCCGCCTGTGCGTCACCTGAGTCGATCGTGTCGGCCGGGACCACGGTGACGGGCTCGTCCTCGCGCAACTGCGCGAACAGCTGGTCCGCTTCCGGCTGCACGAGCTCGTCGCGGTTCGGGTCGGCCCGGTAGGCGGTCCTGGGCACGGTCAGGAACTGCACCTTCTCGGTGGGCACGTTCCGCATCCCGCGCACCAGGTCGTACAGGTCCCGCAGCGAGTCCAGGCCGGGGTCCGTGGTGAGCGACTTGGTCGCGGCGTCCAGCACCGGGTAGAGCCGCGTCGGGTTCAGCAGCACCCCGTTGCTCTGCATCTTGTTGACCAGGGCCCCCAGGAACTTCTGCTGGCGGTCCATGCGTTCGGTGTCGCTGCCGTCACCGATCGACTTGCGGGCCCGGACGTAGCCCAGGGCCTGTTCCCCGTCGAGCTCCTGGCGACCCGCGGGGAGCTTGAGGTGGGCGTCGTCGTCGTCGACCGGCTCCTTGAGGCAGACCTCGACCCCGTCCACGGCGTCGACCATGTCCTTGAAGCCGTTGAAGTCCACGACCATGTGGTGGTCGACGCGGATGCCGGTCATCTTCTCGACCGTACGGATCGTGCAGGCCGTTCCGCCGAGCTCGAAGGCCGAGTTGAACTGGGCGAACCGCTTGTTCGTGGTCTTGCCTTCGCCCGTGTGGCAGCTGGGGATCTCGGCCATCAGGTCGCGCGGGATCGACACGGCGGTCGCGCTCCTGCGGTCGGCCGCGAGGTGCAGCAGGATCGTGGTGTCCGAGCGCTGGCTCCCGCCGTCGTCCCGCCCGTACGCGCGGTTGTCGCCGGAGCGGGTGTCGGAGCCGATGAGCAGGATGTTCTGGGCGTTCCGCGCGATCGGCAGCGGCCGGTCCTTCTCGTACGCCTTCAGCTCGGCCGCGGCGCTCGTGTCCGTCGTGATGTTGCCGTCGAGCTTCTTGTACAGCCACCAGCCCACACCGGCGGCGACCAGGACGAGGAACGAGGCGCCGAGCGCGGTCCAGCGGAGCCAGTGGCGTCGGTCGTGGCCCGGCCCGCGCTCGGGCCGCGCACCCCAGGCACCCGCCGCGGATCCGCCGGCGTCCTCGCTCGTGGCCGCGCCGTCGGACGTGGAGGTGGGGGAGTCGCCGGCGTTCTCGCTGGTGGCCGCGCCGGTCGTGGGGGCGTCGGCCGTGGGGGTGTCGCCGTCGCTCCCGCTCGTGGCCGCGCCGCCGGTCCCGTCGGTGGGGGAGCCGCTGCCGTCCTCGCTCGTCCCCGTCCCGCCGGGCTCGGCCGTGGGGGTGTCGCCGTCGCTCCCGCCCGGTCCCGCACCACCGGTCCCGCCGGTGGGGGTGTCGGGCGTCCCGGTGGACGTGTCGTCCTTCCGCGGGGCAGGACCGGACGCGTCCCGCGACCCCTCGGCCGGCTCGCCCCCGGCCGGGTGGTCCGGGCGGTCCGGTTCGGCCGGGGTGCCGGGGCTGTCGCTCACGTCTGCGTCCATCCTTCACGTTCGGCGGCGCGAGGGGCCGCCGGTCGCAGAAGTAGACGGCTGAACCTCACGCTTGGTTGTGCATCGGGGCGGCCTTCTCGACGGTGCCCCGTACCGCCTCGATCATGTACCGCCGCCGGTGCTCAGTCCCGGGGGCTCGTCCCGCCCTGGGCCGGACGAGTGGCCCTCGGCGCGTTTGTCATACCGCGGTGCCGGTGATCCGCTCGCTCTCGACCCGCTTGGCCAGCCCGTCTGCGTCCAACCGGTCCAGGTGGCGGCACAGCACGACGGAGGCCCCCGCCGCCAGCGGTGCGAAGAGCCCGGCGGACAGCCCCTCCCAGGTGTCGTACGTACGGCCCGTCAGCAGCCGTGCGCCCGGGCCGAGTCCCAGCTCCGCCGCGTCCGCGCGGGCCCGCGCGACCACCTGGTCGGCCGTCAGCTCAGCGCCGCCCACGGTCAGCGCGGGGGCCGCCGGGTCCACCGGGGCGTACGGCGCGAAGCGGTCGCCCTGTCCCGGCACCTCCACCGCGTAGTCCGCGAACCCCTCGGGAGGCTGCGGGAAGCGCCCGCCCAGCGGGCGCAGGGCCAGGGCGATCCGCTCGCCCCGGCAGGCGCGCGCCCGGTCGAGGGTGTCCGGCCCGCTGACCACGAGATCCGCACCGGCCGGGTCTCCCGCCACCTCGGCGACGACCCCCACCGACGAGCAGGCGAGCAGCCAGACCGCCGACTGCCAGTGGGCGGGGAGCAGCAGGGCCAGCCGGTCGCCCGGCTCGGCGGCCAGGTCGCCCTGGAGCAGATTGGCGGTCTTCGCCACCCAATTGGCGAAGGTGGCCACCGACAGTTCGACGCGCTCTCCGGTTGCGTCGTCGTAGAGGGTGACGAGAGGGCGGCCGGGATCCGCGGCGAGAGCGGATCGCAGCAGGTCGGCAGGGGTGCGATCACTGGCGTTCATCCGCGCAAGGGTACGCGGCGGGTGCCGCGCCGGGGGCTGTGGCGGGTGCCCCGTACACCGATCGGCAGACGGTGCGTCAACTTGTGGTGTCTTCACTCCAGTAGACGGGAATGTCTGACTCTGACAAGTATTTTCTTTATGCGTGCACTTCTTGCAACCTCCATCGGCGTCACCTGCGCGACGGCCCTCACCCTCCCGCTCGCCGCGCCCGCCCCCGCCGCCGCCCCTGCCCCCGTCCGGGCCCCGGTCGCCCAGGCGCCCGCGGCCGTCCCCGCCGAACCCGCGGGTTCGACCCAGTCACTGCCCCTGCGGGCCCTCCCCGACGCGACCCAGCGGTCCGGCGGGGAACCCACCGAGTCCCTGCACCCCGACGCCGCGCAGGGGCTCCTGCGCGGCGACGCCCATCGCTTCTCCCTCGTCGGTGTCGTCTGGGACGACGCCGACACCGAGCTGCACGGCACCGTCCAGATCCGCACCCGTGCGACCGGTACCACCCGGTGGTCCGGCTGGCAGTCCCTGGAGACCCACAACACCGACCACGCCGCCGACGCGGGCAGCCCCGAGCGTGAGTCGGGCACGGTGCGCGGCTCCACGGCCCCTCTCTGGGTCGGCGACTCGGACGGCGTCGAGGTGCGCGTCCACTCCGAGAGCGCCGGACCCCGGAGCGGTGCCCCGGACAGCGCGCCGCTGCCCGCCGGCCTCCGGGTGGAGCTCGTCGACCCGGGCGCCGACCCGCAGCGGCCGGGCGCCGAGGCGCCCTCCGCCACCGGCGCCCCGGCCGCGGTCACCCCGACGGCGGCTACCCCGACGGCGGCCACGGCGAGGCCCGCCGACGCACCCGCCACGGCGAGCGCGGCGGCCGTCACGGCTGCTGCGACGACGGCCGGTGCGAGTGCGGTGGCCGCCACGTCGAGTGCGACGACCGCCGGTGCGACGACGAGCGCCACGACCGCCTCGGTGGCACAGCCGGGCGCGCTCCCGGACTCCGCGGGCCTGACCACGGCAGCGGCCGAGAGCTCCGCCGTCAACGCCGACCTCGCGCCGCTCGGAGCGACCGAGATCCCCGCCCTGAGCAAGGCGGAGTCCGCGGAACAGGCGGTCGTCGCGCCGGGCGCCAAGCCGTTCGTGGGTCCGCGTCCGGGGATCATCACCCGCAAGGGGTGGGGCGCCGACGAGAGCCTGCGCGAGAAGGCCTTCGCCTACACCTCGACCGTCAAGGCCGCCTTCATCCACCACAGCGCCACCGGCAACAACTACACCTGCGCCCAGGCGCCCTCCGTCCTGCGCAGTATCTACCGCTACCACGTCAAGAGCAGCGGCTGGCGCGACTTCGGCTACAACTTCGCCGTCGACAAGTGCGGAAACATCTACGAAGGCCGGGCCGGCGGCGTGACGAAGGCGGTCCTCGGCGCCCACACCCTCGGCTTCAACACCAACAGCATGGGCATCGCGGTGCTCGGCTCGTACGACTCGAAGAACCCGCCCGCCGCCGCCGTCACCGCGATCGCGAAGCTCACCGCCTGGAAGCTCGGTCTGTTCGGCCGCAATCCGAAGGGCAAGGTCACGCTTGTCTCGGGCGGCGGCGGTAAGTACAAGAAGGGTGCGAAGGTCAAACTCAACGTCATCTCCGGGCACCGCGACGGCTTCGCAACCGAATGCCCCGGAATCCGTCTCTACAAGAAGCTCGGCACTGCCCGGACCAGTTCGGCGAAGCTGCAGGGCCGCTGACCGGGAGGCTCCGAACGGTCTGCATACACTGGCCAGCCGAAACGAGGCCCGGCCCCAGCAGGAAGCAGAGACAGTGCTGTGACAGAGGCAAGAGAAGCGATCCTCCTGGTCGGTGGCAAGGGCACCCGGCTGCGTCCGCTCACGGTGCACACCCCGAAGCCGATGGTCCCGGCGGCGGGGGTGCCGTTCCTCACGCACCAGCTGGCGCGTGCCAGGGCCGCCGGGGTGGAGCACATCGTGCTCGCGACGTCCTACCTCGCGGAGGTGTTCGAGCCGTACTTCGGTGACGGCTCGTCGCTCGGCCTCTCCATCGAGTACGTCACCGAGGAGGAACCCCTCGGTACCGGCGGTGCCATCCGGAACGTGGCGTCGCGACTGGCCTCGGGCCCGGACGAGCCGGTCATCGTGTTCAACGGTGACATCCTGACCGGACTCGACATCCGGGCCCTGGTCGCGGCGCACGCCACCTCCGGGGCCGACGTCTCCCTGCACCTGACCAGGGTGGAGGACCCGCGCGCGTTCGGCCTCGTACCGACGGACGCCACGGGCCGGGTGACGGCCTTCCTGGAGAAGCCGCAGACACCCGAGGAGATAGTCACCGACCAGATCAACGCGGGCGCGTACGTCTTCCGCCGATCGGTCATCGACACGATCCCCGCGGACCGGCCGGTCTCCGTGGAACGGGAGACCTTCCCCGGGCTCCTCGCCTCCGGAGCCCATCTCCAGGGCATGGTGGACTCCACCTACTGGCTGGACCTCGGCACTCCGCAGGCGTTCGTCCGCGGCTCGGCCGACCTGGTGCTCGGCCGCGCGCCGTCCCCCGCGGTTCCCGGCCGCTGCGGCGACCGGCTGGTCCTGCCCACCGCCTCCGTCGCCGCGGACGCCAAGCTCACCGGCGGCACCGTCGTCGGCGCGGGCGCACTGATCGGCGAGGGCGCCAGGATCACGGGCTCCACCGTGCTGGACGGCGCAGTCGTCGAACCCGGCGCGGTGATCACCGACTCGCTGATCGGCGCCGGCGCCCGGATCGGCAGCCGGTCCGTCCTGCACGGTGCGGTGATCGGCGACGGCGCCCGGGTCGGCGCCGACAACGAACTGCGCGACGGCATCCGGATCTGGTGCGGCGCGGTCCTGCCGGACGCCTCGGTCCGCTTCTCGTCCGACCAGTGAACGGGCACGGGCCGCCGGGACGGTCGTCGCCGTAGCCGTCGCATCGGCCGGGACGTTCCTCCCGCCGTGAGCCGTGAGCCGTGAGCCGTGAGCCGTGAGCCGTGAGCCGTGAGCCGGGGGCTGGGTCAGGAGCGCCGGCAGCGTCCGCCGGTGTGTGCCCCCTCGACCGGTGGGGGCGTGCGACGGGACGGGCGTGACCGGATCTGCCGGGCCGGTGCGATCGGGTGTGCGGCGCGGCGGGATCGGGTCCGCCGGGCCGGCACGGGTACCCCTCCGGCCGGTGGGCGGGTCGCGTCGGCCTTACCCTCGATAGGCACCCCGACGACAGAGGCCCGAGGACCACCCGTGGCAGGACGCTTCGTACCCCGCACCACCGCCGTGCCCCGGCAGGCACCGGCGGTCACGGACGCGTCCGGCGGCTCACGGACCCGGACCTGGACCCCGCCGGGACCGCTCGACCTGCGGCTGGTCCTCAGCCCGCTGCGGCGCGGCCCGGCCGATCCCACCTACCGCGCACTGCCCGACGGGACCTTCTGGCGGACGACCCGCACCCCGGCCGGCCCCGGCACCCTCCGCGTCTCGGCGTCCCAGGACGGAACGGTCTCGGCGCAGGCATGGGGCCCGGGCGCGCCGTGGCTCCTCGACCGTCTCCCGGCGCTGCTGGGCGCGGACGACTCCCCGGACGACTTCCGTCCCCGCCACCGGCTGCTCGCCCTGACCCGGCACCGGCGGCCCGGCCTGCGGCTGCTGCGCACCGGGCTGGTCATGGAGTCCCTGATCCCGTCGATCCTGGAACAGAAGGTCACCACCGACGAGGCGTACCGGGCCTGGCGGCTGCTGGTCCGCACCTACGGCACCCCGGCCCCCGGCCCCTCCGACGAGGCGTTCGGCGCGTACGGCCTGTACGTCATGCCCGACGCCAGGACCTGGTCGCTCGTCCCGTCCTGGGAATGGCACCGCGCGGGTGTGGACTCCAAGCGCTCCGCCACGATCCTCCGCGCGGTCCGGGTGGCCCGGCGCATGGAGGAGGCGGCGGCCATGGAGCTCCCCGAGGCGATGGCCAGGCTCCAGCTGATCCCGGGCATCGGCCCCTGGACCGCGGCGGAGACCCTCCAGCGGTCGAACGGCGCGGCCGACGCGGTCACCGTCGGGGACCTCCACCTGCCGGGGATCGTCGGCCACGCGCTCGCGGACAACCGGAACGCCGACGACGAGGAGATGCTGGCACTCCTCGCCCCGTACGCGGGCCAGCGCCACCGCGCGACCCGCCTGATCATGCTCTCGGGCCGCACCCCGGCCCGCCGGGCCCCCAGGATGACGCCGGGCGACATCGCCCGGCTGTAGAGACCCGGCCGCCGGGCCCGCCTGCGGGCGCCCGGCCGCGGACGCCCCGGGGGACACCGCGACGGCCCGCGCAGGTCCGCCCCGCGTTCACCGGTCGGGCCTCGGCGCAGGTCCGCCCCGCGTTCACCGGTCCGGTCACGGCGCAGGTCCGCCCCGGAGCACGGTCCTTCCCGCGCTCACCGGTCCGTCCCGCGTCCCACCGGCCCGGTCTCAGCGCACGGTGAGGAACGCCTCGGGGGCGCGGGCGGGCCGCGGCGGCGGGGTGCCCTTCGGGTGCCCCACGGCCACCGCACCCAGCGGATCCCAGCTGTCCGGCAGGTCCAGCACCTCGCGGACCACGGGCCGGCAGAACATCGTCGAGGACACCCACGCCGAGCCGAGCCGCTCACCCGCCAGCGCCACCAGGAAGTTCTGCACCCCGGCACCCGCCGCGACCACGAACATCTCGCGTTCCGCGCTGTCCCGGCGCTCGTCCCCGTAGGTGTGCGAGCCGTCCGTCACGAGGCACGGCACCGCCAGATACGGGGCGTTGCGCAGGACGTCGCCGCGTCGCACCCGCTTCGCCACGGACTCCTCGCTGCGGCCGTCCCGCCGCAGATCCGCGATCCACGCGTCGCGCATGGCGTCCAGCAGCCGGGTCCTGGCGGCCTCGGACTCCAGCAGGACGAACCGCCAGGGCGTCGTGTGATGGGGCGCGGGGGCCGTGACGGCCGCCGCGACCGCGCGCCGCACCGCTCCCGGGTCGACCGGCTCGTCGGTGAACTCCCGCACCGTGCGCCGGAGGTTCAGCGCCTCCCGCACCGCCTCGGACGTGCCCAGCCGGAACATGTCGTCGGCCGCGACCCGCACCATGGCCCGGGCACCGCCGTCCTCGGACGTGGTGCCGGGGTCCGCCACCACGTGCGGCAGACCGCGCACCACCGCGACCGGCAGCCCGGACGCCTTGCCCTTCACGAGGTCACCGGCCGAGGCCAGCTCGTCCGCCGTGGCCACGACGGTGGCGCTCAGCGGATTGCCGTGCCCGTCGGTGCCGCCCCGCAGATCGTCCAGCACCCTGACGCCGGCGGCCCCGATCGCCACGTCGGTCAGACCGTTGCGCCAGGGACGGCCGAAGGTGTCCGTGACGACCACGCCGACCTCGACCCCGAGCGCGTCCCGCAGACCGTCCCGGACGGCCCGGGCCGAGGCGTCCGGGTCCTCGGGCAGCAGCAGCACCGTGCCCGCCGGAGTGTTCGAGGCGTCGACCCCGGCGGCGGCCATGACGAGCCCCTGCCGGTTCTCCACGATCCTGAGCGTGCCCCGCCGTGCGACCACCCGGACGGTCTCGGCGTCGATCGCCGCCTCCCGGTCGGTGGCCCGGACGATCCGGCCCTCGGCCTTGGAGACGATCTTCGAGGTGACCAGCAGGACGTCGCCGTCGGCCAGGCCCGGTTCCGTCGCGGCGATCAGCTTCGCCAGGTCGTCGCCCTCCCGGACCTCCGGCATCCCGGGCAGGGCCCACACCCGGTACGAGGGTGCCCGGTCGCCGGTGCCGCCGCTCATACCCGTACCTCCTCGGCCAGCGCCAGGGCCTGACGGGCCATCTCCGCCGTGGCGTCCAGGTCCGTCATCATCAGCGGGACGGCGCGGCAGCGGATCCCCGCCGCCTCGACCTCGTCGACCGCTCCGGCGTCCACGGTGTCGACGAGCCAGCCGTCGAGCAGCCCGGAACCGTAGTGCCGGGCGACGGCCGCGGCGGTGGACTCGACGCCGACCGCGGCCAGCACCTTGTCCGCCATGCCCCGCACCGGCGCGTCACCGACGATGGGGGAGAGCCCGACGACGGGCACCCCGGCCTCGGCGATCGCCTCCCGGACCCCGGGCACGGCGAGGATGGTCCCCACGGAGACCACCGGGTTGGACGGCGGGAAGACGATGACGTCCGCCTCGGAGACGGCCTCCAGCACACCGGGCGCGGGCTCGGCCCGCTCCGCGCCGACGGGCACGATCGCCTGCGCGGGCACGGAGGCGCGCAGCTTCACCCAGTACTCCTGGAAGTGGACGGCCTTGCTCTCGCCGTCGACGTCCACCGCCACGTGCGTCTCGACGCGGTCGTCGGACATCGGGATCAGCCGGACCCCCGGCTTCCAGCGCGCGCAGAGCGCCTCGGTGACCGCGCTCAGCGGATAACCGGCGCCGAGCATCTGCGTACGGACGATGTGGGTGGCGAAGTCACGGTCGCCGAGGCCGAACCACTCCGGCCCCACGCCGTACGCCGCGAGCTCGTCCTTGACCCGGAAGCTCTCGTCGGCACGGCCCCAGCCCTGCTCCTCGTCGATGCCACCGCCGAGGGTGTACATCACGGTGTCGAGATCGGGGCAGACCTTCAGTCCGAACAGATGGATGTCGTCGCCGGTGTTGCCGATCACCGTGATGTCCGCGTCGGGCGCGGCCTGTTTGAGGCCGCGCAGGAAACGAGCACCACCGATACCGCCGGCCAGAACCACAATGCGCATGCCCACCAGTCTGTCAGGCGGAGCCTGATCCTTGTCGGGGGTGGTGGCGGGCGACGGGTGGGCTGTCAGGCGGAGCCTGGTCCTTGTCGGGGGTGGTGGCGGGTGACGGGTGGGCTGTCAGGCGGAGCCTGGTCCTTGTGGGGGCGGTGGCGGGCGACGGGTGATCAGGCCGGTACGGCGTTCTGCGCGGCCGGAGCGCACTGTGCCGCGTGCATCGGCATGTCCGTCAGGCCGGGGAAGTACACGTGCAGGCTGACCGCGGGCTCCAGGGAGTCGTTGACGACCTCGTGGACGTAGCCGGGGGCGAAGACCCGCTGGGCACCGGGGGCCAGGGACCGCGCACCGCGCGCCGTGTGTTCGGTCAGCTCGCCGTCCAGGACCGTGAGCACGCCGGAGGACGGGCCGTGGTCGTGGCGTCCGCTGCCCTGGCCCGGGACCCAGCTCAGCAGCCACACCTCGTAGCCGGGTCCCTGCTGGAGCCGGTGGTACCAGCGGGTGGTGGTGTCGAAGCGGACGAGCGGCGCCCACCGGCCGCGGTCGGCGGCGATGGAGCGGGCGAGTCCGACGAACTCGGACACGGTGGAGGGGTGCGGGCGGGCCGGCTGGAGGAGGTGCTGGACCTCGAGGATGTCGCCGGCGATGGAGAGGTCGCTGTCGCTGTTCATGGATGCGGTGGTTCCTCGGCATGTGGATGCGCGTGCGTGGGGGTGTCGCGAAGACCGGAATGCGGTGGGGAAGAGCTGGATCAGAGCTGGAGCGCGAGGGCTTCAACAGCTGTGACAGCTGGAACAGCAACAGCGGGCCTGGACAGCGGTACGGAACCCACGGAGGTGGGTCGTCGCCGTCACTGAGGTCGCCTGCATGAAACCAAGCAGAGCGGCCCGGGAGGCGGTCTGTCAACTCAATAGCCGGTTTGGCGGCAATGTTTCACCCCATCCGGTCGCAGGGGATACAGAAAGGTTTTACCTGCCGTCCGAGCGGCAAGATGGCGCATCGGGCGTCTGTCCACACGCGGCTGAGGGTCCGTGATCCCTCTGTGATCTTGGTCGCTTCAGTGATCGAATCGCAACATCGGCTCGGCTCCGCTCGTCTCACAGGACGGGACGCAGCGGGTTCCGGCGCCTGGGGCATATGTCAGGTTTTTGGCATTTTGGACACTTTACGCATACGCTTGGTTCCGCAGAGTGAATCCCGAGGCCAATAGCAGATCTTCGCTTGACTGGCCCGAAGCTACACACTTGTAATTTCACTCGTGTCGTTCGGCCGCGTCGATCACGGCCGCATCACGGGGACGCAAGAGACGGACGAGGGGCGCACATGACCGAGCTGTTCCAGCAACTGCTGGTCGACGACGCGGACGAAGAGCTCGGCTGGCAGGAGCGCGCGCTGTGCGCCCAGACCGACCCCGAGTCCTTCTTTCCTGAGAAGGGCGGCTCCACCCGCGAGGCCAAGAAGGTCTGCCTCGCCTGTGAGGTCCGCTCCGAATGCCTCGAATACGCCCTCAACAACGACGAACGGTTCGGGATCTGGGGCGGCCTCTCCGAGCGTGAGCGGCGGCGCCTGAAGAAGGCGGCCATCTGACGCCGAGCGACGACGCGAGACCCCCGGTGGCCTGGGGGCCACACCCTGTACGCAGGGCGCGGCCCCCAGGCCACCGGCATGTCCGGCCATCTCAGGCATCTCCGGCGGCCCCCCGTTCCCGCCGGTCAACCGCTCGGCGCGGGGCGGACATCCGTACCGTTAGTGTGGGGCCCCGTCCGAGAGACGCGCCAACGCCCCGCCGGGGCGCGCGTGTACACCGATGCAGCCCCCGGGGGAACCCCCTCCGGACCCGGCCGGAGGGCCCGAACCCCGATGTCCGTGCACAGCCACACGGCGGCGCCGAACGCGGCCGCCGCCGCCCCCGAGTTCCCCCGGCACGTCGTCACCGCCGTGCTCGTCTCCCACGACGGAGCACGCTGGCTGCCCCACGTGCTCGGCGGACTGCTCGGGCAGGAGCGCCCCGTCCAGAACGCCGTCGCCGCCGACACCGGCAGCGCCGACGACTCCGCCCGCCTGGTGGCCGAGGCGCTCGGCGACGAGCACGTCCTCCACCTGGCACGGCGCACGAGCTTCGGCACCGCCGTCGACGAGGCCGTCCGCACGGCAGGCGTCCTGACCCCCGAGGACCTGCCCTACCTGAAGCGCCCCAGCGGCTGGGACCCGGTCACCCGCACCTGGCGGGACGACGCCTACGACCTGCCGGAGCTCCCGCACGGCGAACCCGTCCAGTGGCTCTGGCTGCTGCACGACGACAGCGCCCCCGAGCCGGACGCGCTCGCCGAGATGCTCCGCGTCGTCGACAACGACCGGCACGCGGTGATCGTCGGCCCCAAGCTCCGCGGCTGGTACGACCGCAAGCAGCTCCTGGAAGTCGGCGTCTCCATCGCGAACAGCGGACGCCGCTGGACCGGACTGGACCGCCGGGAGCAGGACCAGGGCCAGCACGACCAGGTGCGTACGGTGCTCTCCGTCTCGTCCGCGGGCATGCTGGTGCGCCGCGACGTCTGGGAGGAGCTCGGCGGGTTCGACCGCAGGCTCCCTCTGATGCGCGACGACGTGGACCTCTGCTGGCGTGCCCACATGGCCGGCCACCGGGTGCTCGTCGCCCCCGACGCCGTCCTCCGGCACGCCGAGGCGTCCGCCAGGGAACGGCGCCCCATCGACTGCGCCGGACGGTCCGTCGCCAGCCCGCACCGGGTCGACAAGGCCGGCGCCGTCTACACGATGCTGGTCAACGCCCGCGGCAAGCAGCTCCCGTGGGCCCTGCTCCGCCTCCTCGTCGGCACCCTGCTCCGCACCCTCGCCTACCTCGTCGGCAAGGTGCCGGGACAGGCGCTCGACGAGGTCGCCGGGCTCTTCGGCACCCTGCTGCGCCCCGGGCGGATCATCGCCGCCCGCCGTGCGCGCGGCAAGGGAGAGGTGGACGCGGCCGACCTGAGGTCGCTCTTCCCGCCGCCCGGGGCGACGGTCCGCGCCACCGTCGAGCAGGTGGCGGGCAACTTCGGCAACCGCGCCGAATCCGAAGCCGGTGGTTCCCGGCACGGGGCGGTCGAGTCGGGCCCGGGCGGTGACGACGCCGACTTCCTGGAGGTCGAACAGTTCGCCCGGCTCAAGAAGGTCGGGCGCAAGCCCGGTCCCGTGCTCTTCGCCCTCCTCCTTCTCGTCTCCCTGGTCGCCTGCCGCGGACTGCTCGGCGGCGGCGCCCTCGCGGGCGGCGCGCTGCTGCCCGCCCCCGCCGACGTCTCCGACCTCTGGGGGCGCTACGCGGACGGCTGGCACACGGTCGGTACGGGCGGCACCCAGTCCGCACCGCCCTACCTCGGGGTGCTCGCCGCCCTGTCCGCGCTGTTCCTCGGCTCCACGGGCTTCGCGCTGACCCTCCTGCTGGTCTGCTCGGTCCCGCTCGCCGGCCTCACCGCGTACTTCGCCTCCCGGCCGCTGATCGAGTCCCGGCTGCTGCGGGCCTGGGCGAGCGTCGCGTACGCCTTCCTGCCCGCCGCCACCGGAGCGCTCGCCACCGGACGGGTCGGCACCGCGGTGCTGGCCGTCCTGCTGCCGCTGATCGCCCGCGCCGCCGTCGCCGCGCACGGGCTGCGGGGCGACGGCTCCACGGCACGCGGCAGCTGGCGCGCGACCTGGGCGTACACCCTCCTGCTCACCTTCACGACCGCCTTCACCCCGGTGGTCTGGCCGCTCGCGGTGGTCCTGGGCATCGGGGTGCTCGTGCTGCGGCGGCGCGACGCCGCCGCCTACGGACTGCGCTTCCTGGCCACCGCCGGGACCCCGATCCTGGTCCTCGCACCCTGGTCGCTGTCCCTGCTGGCCGAGCCGTCCGGCTTCCTGAAGGAGGCCGGACTCGACCTCGGCACGGGCACCGCGTCCGCACTCGACCTGCTCGCCATCAGCCCCGGCGGCCCCAAGGCGGCGGGCGGCGTCCTGCTGCTGGGCATCGTGCTGGCGGCGCTGGCCGCGCTCCTGCGCGGGGAGCGGCAGTTCGCGATCCGCACCGCCTGGGTCGTGGTGCTGGTCTCGCTGCTCTTCGCCGCGCTCTCCAACGGCTCCACCTGGGCGGGACCCGCCACCCTCGTCTACGGCATCGCGCTGCTGACCGCCGCACTGCTCGGGGCCGACGGCGCCCGGGTCCGGGTCGCCGCGCTGAGCTTCGGCTGGCGCCAGCCGGTCGCCGCGCTGATCGCCCTGGCCGCCGGGCTCGCGCCCGTCCTGGCCGCGGCGGGCTGGATGATCGGCGGCGCGGCCGGACCGGTCGAACGCCGCGACCCCGTCCAGGTGCCCGCGTTCGTCGCGGAGGAGAGCAGCACCCGTGACCAGGCGCGCACCCTGGTCCTCGGGGGCACCTCGCCTGCCGCCGTCTCCTACAGCCTCGTCCGCGGCTCCGGCGCCCGGCTGGGCGACGCCGAGCTGACCGAGGCGGGCGGCAGCAACAGCCACCTCGACAAGGTCGTCGCCAACCTGGTCGCGGGCTCCGGCGCCGACCAGGGGAGCCAGCTCAGCGGCTTCGCGATCCGCTACGTCCTCGTGCGCGACGGGGCACCCCGGCAGATGAGCCGGGTCCTGGACTCGACCCCGGGCCTGAGCCGGCTCAGCCAGCTGGACGGGAGCGCCCTGTGGCGGGTCGACCGCCAGGTCTCCCGGCTCGCGATCGTGCCCTCCGGCAAGGGCGCCGAGCCGGTGCCCGTCGGCTCGCTGCCCGTCGAGGCGCACACGAAGATCCCGGAAGGCGACACGGGCCGCGTGCTGCGCGTCGCCGACGCCGCCGACCCGGGCTGGCAGGCCACGCTCAACGGCCGGGCGCTGACCCCGAAGACGGTGGACGGCTGGGCGCAGGGCTTCGACCTGCCCTCCGAGGGCGGCACCCTGGACCTGACGTACGAGGCCCCCCTCACCCACACCGCGTGGGTCTGGACGCAGGTGGCCCTCGGCATCGTCCTCGTGGTCCTGGCCCTGCCGGGCCGCCGCCGGGACGTCGACGACGACCTGCCCGAGGAGACCGAGGCCGTTCCGGCGGAACCGGTCGCCGGGGAGGGGCGCCGGGCCCGCAGGCTGCGTGCGGCCGCCCAGGCCGAGGCCGCCGCGACGGGCGAGGACCCCACGGCTCCGGCGGACGGCACGGCACCCGGGTACGACGAGGCCGCTCCCGGCACCCCTGAGCAGGCACCGGGGCAGTACGTCCCGGCGCAGCAGAACACCGACCCCTACGCGGTCCCGGCCGACCAGGACGGCACCGCCTCGTACGCGGCGATCCCCGCCGACCAGGACGGCACCGCCACCTATGCGGCGGTCCCGGCGGACCAGGACGGCACCGGCACCTATGCGGCGGTCCCGGCGGACCAGGACGGCACCGGCACCTACGCCGCGGTGCCGCAGCAGAACTACGGGGAGTGGGACGCCCAGCAGTACCAGGGCGCCGACTACACCGCGTACCAGGGCGGGCAGTACTACCAGGATCCCTACGAGCAGGACCCGTACCAGCAGCAGGCCGCCTACGACCCGTACGGCTACGCCCAGCAGCAGCCCTACGCCACGGGGCCGGGCGAAGCGGCCCCGTACGACGGGCGTGACGGGTACGACGAGAACACGACCCCGGGCCAGGGCCCATGGCCGAACGGCAACGGCAACGGCAACGGCAACGCATCGCGAGGCGAGTCCGAGTGAAGTCCACCCCCCTGTCCCTCATCGCGGGCGTCGTCGCCCTCGCCGCCGTCACCGGTTTCGCCGCGCTCAACGCGCCCGGCGACGAGGGTGTGACGGAGGCGAAGGCGGCCGCCCGGCTCCCCGTCGAGCGCTCCAGCCTCCTCTGCCCGGCGCCGAGCACCTCCGATCTGGCGGAGACGACGTACACCTCCTTCACCCCGGCGGGGGAGGGCGGCGGGGAGGCCGGTGCGGCCGAGCTGACGCCTGCCGAGGCCCTTCCCGCGGACGAGGACGCGCCGGCCGACGACGCGGACAAGACCGACGGCAAGGACGGCGACAAGGCGGACGGCGCCGACCGGGAGAAGACCGCGGACGCCAAGCCCGTCCTCTCGCTCAAGGACCTCGGGAAGCCGTCCACCGCCGACACCTCCAAGTCCGACGCCCCCGCGCTGATCGGCACCGCCACCGGCGGGTTCGCCCCCGGCTGGGCCGCGCAGCAGACCACGGTGACCTCCGCGGGCGGGGCCCGCGGCCTGCTCGGTGTCAGCTGCACCGCCCCCGACACGGACTTCTGGTTCCCCGGTGCGAGCACCGGGGCGTCCCGCCAGGACTACGTCCACCTGACCAACCCCGACGACACCGCCGCCGTCGCCGACATCGAGCTGTACGGCGCCGAGGGCGCCCTCAAGTCCGATGTCGGGGAGGGCATCACCGTCCCGGCGAGGTCCAGCGTCCCCCTGCTGCTCTCGACGCTGACCGACGAGGCCGCCGAGAACCTGACCGTCCACGTCACCACCCGGTCGGGGCGCGTCGGCGCGGTCGTGAGCGCGGCCGCGGACGGGGTGGGCAGCGACTGGCTGGCCGCCTCCGACGACCCGGCGAGCACCCAGATCATGCCGGGCATCCCGGCCGACGCCACCTCCGTGCGCCTGGTCGCCTTCGCGCCCGGGGAGGACGACGCCGATGTGAAGGTGCAGCTCATGGGCAAGAACGCGACGTTCTCCCCGGCCGGGAACGCCACCCTGCACATCAAGTCCCGGATGACCGCGAGTGTCGACCTGAAGGACGTCACGCGGGGCGAGCCCGGTTCGCTCCGGCTGACCCCCGTCGGCGGCAGCACCACTCCGGTGGTCGCCGCGCTGCGCGTGGTGCGCGGCACCGGCGCCAAGCAGGAGATCGCGTTCATCCCGGCCACCGGCCCGGTGGGCGAACGCGCGACGGTCGCCGACAACCGGGCGAAGGGCTCGGTGCTCTCCCTGACCGCCCCGGGCGAGACGGCCGAGGTCAAGGTCACGGCCTCGGCGGGCAGCGGGGGCGGCGAGGCCACCGTCAAGACGTACACGGTCAAGGGCGGTACGACCCTCCAGGTCGATCCCGAGGTTCCGGCCGGTCTCAAGGGCGGCTACGCCCTGACGGTGCAGACGGAGTCGGGCGGACCGGTGCACGCCGCCCGCACCCTGACGCTGCAGGAGAGCGGGGTCGACATGTTCACCGTGCAGACCCTGCCGGACGACGGCGGCACGGTCGAGGTGCCCGCCGCGGAGCAGGACCTCAAGGTCCTGGACGACTGACGACGGACGACGGACGGCTGACGACGGACGGCTGATGCCCGAGGTCGGCGCGCTGCGGGTGGCTCAGTCCTGCCCGTAGCGCGGGTCGACCGAGTCGGGGGAGAGGCCCAGCAGCTCCGCCACCTGCTCCACCACGACCTCGTGCACCAGCAGTGCGCGCTCGTCGCGGCTCTTGGTGCGGATCTCGACGGGCCGCCGGTAGACGACGATCTGTGCCGGCCGCCCCTTCGCGGCGGGCAGCGCGCGGCCCAGCGGCACAGTGTCCTCCAGCGCGTCCGGCACGTCGAGGACCAGGAAGTCGACGTCCGCCAGCTGCGGCCAGCGCCGCTCCAGCCGCTCCACCGAGTCCTGGACGAGGTCGCGGAAGCTCTCGGACCTGCTCACGGACAGCGGTACCTGGGGCGGCGCGACCGGGCCGCGCATACCGCGGCCGTGGCGGTCACGGCGGCGGGGCCGGGGCTCGGGCGGGTGGGGCGGTACGGGACTGTCCATCACCGACGCAGCGTAACCCTCCCCGGGGCGGGACGATCACGACTGCGCGTACGGCCCGCCGGATGACCCGGGCTGAACATTCGGGCCAGGAATGTGTGCCCTTTCGGTCCTTGCTCCGATCGAGACCCCTTCGCCCGGTGACCACCGATGTTCTTCCCGGTGCCCGCGACCGGCCCCGCAGGGCCTGCGCACACCGACTGCCGTGCAGGTCACAGCGGTTGCACGACGGGTCCGTGCGGACCGGTCCGCGGGGCGACACGAGGGGGTGAGCTGGGGAGAGTCGTCGCAGCCCGCTCAAGAGTGCGGTACCGTCCAACATCGTGAGCCCTGTACGTCGCTGTTCGCGCACCGCGTGCGGCCGTCCCGCCGTCGCGACACTGACGTACGTCTATGCCGACTCGACCGCGGTCCTCGGCCCGCTCGCCACCTACGCCGAGCCCCACTGCTACGACCTCTGTGCCGAGCACGGTGAGCGGCTCACCGCGCCGCGCGGCTGGGAGGTCGTCCGGCTCTCCGACCCCTCGGCTCCCACCCGTCCCAGCGGTGACGACCTCGAAGCGCTGGCCAACGCCGTGCGTGAGGCGGCCCGTCCGCAGGACCGCCCGCAGGGTGGCCGGGGACCGCGGGCGGCGGACCCGGTGGAGGTCGCGCGCCGCGGTCATCTCAGGGTGCTGCGTTCCCCGGAGTCCTGACACCTCTTCTCGGGGCAGGGTGCTGCGCTGCCCGGATTCCTGACGCCCCTTCTCCGTCCAGGGTGCTGCGCTGCCCGGGGTTCTGACGTGCCTTCTCGGATCAGGTCCTGCGCCCCGGAGTCCTGACACCCCTTCTCCGATCAGGGCCCTGCGTTCCCCGGGTCCTGGCACCCACTCCGTTTCGCCCGTCCCGCTCGTCGCACCCGTCCCGTCCGGCCGGGGGAAGTTTTCCGGTGCGGAGCATTGACGGCGGCTTGTCGCGGACACGACCATTCCCCCACCCGTGAGAGATCGCTTCCGCATCACGGAATCCGGGGAGGTCTGTGTGTTTGTCCAGCAACTCGAACCCGTAGCCGATTCGCTCGCCCTGTCCGCTCTTGTCGCTTCCTTGCCACTGGTGACCGTTCTCGTCCTGCTCGGTGCCGTCCGGATGAAGGCGCACCGGGCCGGACTCATCGGGCTCGCCGTCGCCGTGCTCGTCGGCTGGCTGGCCTTCGCCATGCCCCTCGGGCAGACCCTGTCCGCAGGGGCGCAGGGTGTGCTCTTCGGGCTGTTCCCCATCATGTGGATCGTCGTCAACGCCCTCTGGGTGTACCGGATGACCGTCCGCACCGCGCACTTCGACGTGCTGCGGCGCTCCTTCGGCCGGGTCTCCGACGACCCCCGCATCCAGGCGCTGGTCATCGCCTTCTGTTTCGGGGCGCTCCTGGAGGCGCTGGCGGGCTTCGGCGCACCCGTCGCGATCTGCTCGGTCATGCTCGTCGCGCTCGGCTTCGACCCGGTGAAGGCGGCCGTCGTCTCCCTGGTCGCCAACACCGCGCCCGTCGCCTTCGGCGCCATGGGCACACCGGTGGTGACACTCGCTCAGGTCACCGGCCTGCCGCTGGACGACGTCGCCACCGTCGTCGGCCGGCAGACCCCGCTGCTCGCCCTCGTCGTCCCGCTGATCCTCGTCTTCCTCGTCGACGGCAGGCGCGGGCTGCGGGAGACCTGGGCCCCCGCACTCGTCTGCGGAGTGGCCTTCGCCGTCGCGCAGTTCGCCGCCTCCAACTTCCTCTCCGCCCAGCTCGCCGACATCGCCGCGGCCCTCGTCGGCGCGGGCGCGCTGATCGCCGTCCCCGCCGCCCGCAGGCCCGCCGACGAGTCCGTCCGCGCGGCCGTGCTCACCGGCGTCCGCACCGAGGACCTCGACCAGGAGGACCCGCGCCGCGAGGTGCTGCGCGCCTACGCCCCCTACGCGCTGATCGTCGCCGTCTTCTCGATCGCCCAGATCCCGCCCGTCAAACGGCTGCTGGCCGAGGCGACGCAGGTCTTCGACTGGCCGTTCCTCGACGTCGCCGGCCCCGACGGTGAACCGGTCGGTGCCAACGTCTTCTCCCTCCCGCTCCTCGGCACCGGCGGCACCCTCGTGCTGCTCGCCGGCCTGATCACCGCCGTCGTGATCGGCGTACGGGCCGGGGCGGCGGCCCGCGAGTGGCTGGCCACCGTGCACGAACTCCGGTACGCCATCCTCACCGTGACCTCCGTCCTCGCCCTCGCCTACGTCATGAACCTCTCCGGACAGGCCGCCACCATCGGCCAGTCCGTCGCGGCGGCGGGCGCCGGACTCGCCTTCCTCTCCCCGGTCCTCGGCTGGTTCGGAGTCGCCGTCTCCGGTTCCGACACCTCGGCCAACGCCCTCTTCGGCGCCCTCCAGGTGTCCGCCGCGCGGGAGTCCGGCCTCTCCCCGGAACTCCTCGCCGCCGCCAACAGCTCCGGCGGGGTGCTGGGCAAGATGATCTCCCCGCAGAACCTGACGATCGCCTGCGCGGCCGTCGGTCTCGCCGGGCGCGAGGGCGATCTGCTGCGCAAGGTCCTCCCCTGGAGCCTCGGTCTGCTGCTGGTGATGTGCCTGGTCGTGACGGCCCAGAGCACGCCACTGCTGAGCTGGATGCTCCCCTGAGCCGAGGTCCGCCACCGCCGGGTAGTTTGGGCGGTCCGCACAGACCCCCAGGAGGACCGGCCGTGGTTGCTGACCTGTCGCAGCTCGTGAAGGCGTACGACGTGCGCGGAGTCGTGCCCGACCAGTGGGACGAGTCGCTCGCCGAGCTGTTCGGCGCCGCCTTCGTCCAGGTCACCGCGGCGGACGCGATCGTGATCGGCCACGACATGCGACCGTCCTCGCCCGGCCTGGCCGCCGCCTTCGCCCGGGGCGCCACGGCACGCGGCGCCGACGTCACCCTCATCGGGCTCTGCTCCACGGACCAGCTGTACTACGCGTCCGGGGCGCTGGACCTGCCCGGCTCCATGTTCACGGCCTCGCACAACCCGGCGCGGTACAACGGCATCAAGCTGTGCCGCGCCGGGGCTGCGCCCGTCGGCCAGGACACCGGCCTGACCGAGATCCGCACCCTCGTCGAGCAGTGGTCGGACCACGGCCTCCCCGCCTCCACCGCCGCCACCCCGGGCACGGTCACCGAACGCGACACGCTCGCCGGCTACGCCACCCACCTGCTGGGCCTCGTCGACCTCGACGGGATCCGGCCCCTCAAGGTCGTCGTGGACGCCGGGAACGGCATGGGCGGCCACACCGTCCCCACCGTCTTCGCGGGGCTGCCCGTGGACCTCGTCCCGATGTACTTCGAGCTCGACGGCACCTTCCCCCACCACGAGGCCAACCCCCTCGACCCGAAGAACATCGTCGACCTCCAGGCCCGCGTCCTCGCCGAGGGCGCCGACCTCGGCCTCGCCTTCGACGGTGACGCGGACCGCTGCTTCGTCGTCGACGAGCGCGGCGAAGGCGTCTCCCCCTCCGCGATCACGGCCCTGGTGGCCGCCCGGGAGCTGGCACGCAACGGCGGCGAGGGCACCGTCATCCACAACCTGATCACCTCCTGGTCCGTCCCCGAGGTGGTCCGCGAGAACGGCGGCACCCCCGTCCGCACCCGCGTCGGCCACTCCTTCATCAAGGCGGAGATGGCCGCGCACGGCGCGATCTTCGGGGGCGAGCACTCGGCGCACTACTACTTCCGCGACTTCTGGAACGCCGACACCGGAATGCTCGCCGCCCTCCACGTGCTGGCCGCACTCGGCGGGCAGGACGGCCCGCTCTCCGGCCTCCTCGACCGGTACGACCGCTACCAGGGCTCCGGCGAGATCAACTCCACCGTGGCCGACCAGGCGGGCCGGCTCGCCGCGATCAGGTCGGCCTACGGCGGCCGCGACGACGTGCGGTTCGACGAGCTCGACGGACTGACGGTGACCGGGCCCGACTGGTGGTTCAACCTCCGGGCCTCGAACACCGAGCCGCTGCTGCGCCTGAACGTCGAGGCCCGGGACAAGCGCACGATGGCGGCCGTCCGCGACGAGGTCCTCGCCGTCGTCCGCGCCTGACCGGCGCGGGGGCGGACGGTGCTCGCGCCTGTTCGGCGGGCGTGACCGGGGTGCGGGCCGTGCTGGCGCCTGTGCCGGGTGTGTGGCCGGTGGGGGTGGGGATGCTCGGGCGCGTCCTGGGTGCGTGACCGGTGGTGCGGGCTGCGCGCGCCCCGTCCCGGGTGCGTGGCCGGGTCCGTGCCGGGGCACGCGCAGGACGGGACGAGCACCCGCATCCCGCGGGCCCGTCGCTCACGGCACCGCCGTGCGTCCCACGGTGCGCCACCGTACGTCGTGGGCACCCGGCCCGACGCATGGCCCGTGGGAGCCGGTCCGCCGGGCCGCGACCCTCTCGGCCCGGCGGTAGGCTGACCACGCCCCGAGCTCCGGGGGACCCGAACCGGGTCCGGACCGGAACCGCACCGCATGCCTGAAGGGACCCACCCCATGCCGCTCGAAGCCGGCCTCCTGGAGATCCTCGCCTGCCCGGCCTGCCACGCAGGGCTCGACGACCGGTCCGCGGCCGAGACCCCCGAGCTGGTCTGCACCGGCGCGGACTGCGGTCTCGCCTACCCGGTCCGGGACGGCATCCCGGTGCTCCTCGTCGACGAGGCCCGCCGCCCCGCCTGACCCGCACCTGATCAGCACGTCGATCGGAGGCCCACCACATGCTCGACGAGTCGTTGCTCGACGCACCGGACGCCCTGGCCCGAGCGGACCGCCGGGGTCTGCTGCGCGGTGCCGCCGAGGCCGGGGCCCGCGTCCGCACGGCCGCCCGGCACGCCGCCGAGGCCGGAGTCGGTGCCCTGGCCCCCGAGGGACGGCCTCGCGCCGTCCTCGTCGCGGGCCCCGGTACCGCGGCGGCCGGCGTCGCCGACCTGGTCGGCGCCCTGGCGGGAGCCTCCGCCCCCGTCATCCCGATCCACCCCACCGGGGTCGCCGCGGCCGCCGGAGCGCTGCGCTGGACGCTGCCGGGATGGGCGGGGTCGGTGGACCTGCTGCTCATCGCCACGGCCGACGGATCGGAACCCGGACTCGCGCTCCTCGCCGACCAGGCCTACCGCCGCGGCTGCACGGTCGTCGCCGTCGCGCCCGTCCGGTCCCCCCTGCGCGAAGCCGTCGACGGGGTCCACGGACTCGTCGTCCCCATGGCGGCCGCCCCGCACGGCGAGTACGACGCCGAGACCTCGGCGGCCGGCCCCGGCACGCTCTGGGCGCTGCTCACCCCGCTGCTCGTGCTCCTGGACCGGGTGGGCCTGATCGACGCGCCCCCGGACATGCTGCAGAAGGTCGCCGACCGGCTCGACCGCACCGCCGAACGCTGCGGACCCGCCATCGCCACCTACAGCAACCCGGCCAAGACCCTCGCCTCGGAACTCGCCGACAGCCTGCCCCTGCTCTGGACGGAAGGGGAAGCGGCGGGCCCTGTCGGCCGCCGGTTCGCCGCCGTCCTGGCCGAGCTCGCCGGCCGGCCGGCCCTCGTGGCCGAGCTGCCCGAAGCGCTGCCCTCCCACGGCGGACTGCTCGCCGGAGCGTTCGCCGCGGGCGCCGACCCCGACGACTTCTTCCGGGACCGGGTGGACGAACCCGAGGCGATGCGGGCCCGCGTCGTCCTCCTCCGCGACCGCCCGACCGGTGGTCTGACGGCCGCCCCGGCCGCCCGTGAACTGGCCCTCAGCCACGACACGGCCATCAGCGAACTCGAACCGGAGGAGGGCAGCCAGCTCGAAGCCCTCGCCGAACTCCTCGCCGTCACCGACTTCGCCGCCGTCTACGCCTCCCTGGCCTCCGACCACCGGGCCTGACGGCCCGCATCCCCGGGGCGGCCACGCCCCCGCGCACCCCACGAGGACACATCTCCATGGACCGGCTCTCCAACACCGTGCGCCCCTACGCCTGGGGCTCCACCACGGCCATACCCGAGCTGCTCGGCACGGCCCCGACCGGCGAACCGCAGGCCGAGATGTGGATGGGCGCCCACCCGGGAGCCCCGTCCCGCCTGACCCGCCCCGCAGCGCCGGACACCGCACGCTCCGGAACGGCCTCCGCGACGGCTTCTGTGGCGGGCGCCGGAACGGCCTCCGGGGCGGGCGAGCAGTCCCTCACCGACGTCATCGAGGCCGATCCCGAACGCGAACTCGGCCCCGCCGCCGTACGCGCCTTCGGCCCCCGGCTCCCCTTCCTGCTCAAGCTGCTCGCGGCCGGCGCCCCCCTGTCCCTCCAGGTCCACCCCGACCTCGCACAGGCGCAGCAGGGCTACGCGGACGAGGAGCGCCGGGGCGTCCCCGCCGACGCGCCCCACCGCACCTACAAGGACGCCAACCACAAGCCCGAACTGATCTGCGCCCTCACGCCCTTCGACGGGCTCTGCGGCTTCCGCAGGCCCGCCGAGGCCGCCGATCTGCTCGCAGCCCTCGGCGTCGACTCCCTCAAGCCCTACGTGGACCTGCTGCGCGCCCTCCCCGAGGACGGGGCCCTGCGCGAGGTCCTCACCGCCATCCTCACCGCGGACCCGGACGAGATGGCGCACACGGCCGCCGAGGCGGCCGAGGCCGCGGAACGGCTCGGCGGCGCACACGCCCCGTACGCCCAGATCGCCCACCACTACCCCGGCGACCCGGGCGTCATCGCGGCCATGCTGCTGAACCACGTACAACTCCAGCCCGGCGAGGCCATGTTCCTCGGTGCGGGGGTGCCGCACGCCTACCTCGGCGGCCTGGGCGTCGAGATCATGGCCAACTCCGACAACGTGCTGCGCTGCGGCCTGACCCCCAAGCACATAGACGTACCCGAACTGCTGCGCATCGTCCGCTTCGAGCCCACCGAGCCGGCGATCCTGCGCCCCGAGGCGGCCCCCAGCGGCGAGGAACTGTACGAGACACCCGTCGACGAGTTCCGGCTGTCGCGCTACGTCCTGCCGCCCGGCGCCGCCCCGGTGGACCTGACGGCCGTCACCCCGCAGATCCTGCTCTGCACGGCCGGCACCCCGCAGGTGGGTGGGATCGGCCTCGCACCCGGCGAATCGGTGTTCGTCCCGGCGGACGAAACAGTCGAACTCACCGGTACGGGAACACTCTTCCGCGCGACCGTGGTGGTCTGACGTACCGCCGTCACCGACGGCTGCAACAATGTCCGGCCGTAACGCGGCGCCCGTGCCGCAGCACCGAGGAAGGGACACCAGGCACCCATGAGCGCGTCAGGCGGAACCAAGGCGATCGTGGCGGCACTAGCCGCCAACCTCGCGATCGCAGTGGCCAAATTCGTGGCGTTCCTCTTCAGCGGCTCGTCGTCGATGCTGGCGGAGAGCGTCCACTCGCTGGCGGACTCGGGCAACCAGGGACTCCTGCTGCTCGGCGGCAAGAAGGCCAAGCGAGAAGCGACCCCGCAGCACCCCTTCGGATACGGGCGCGAGCGTTACATCTACGCCTTCCTCGTCTCGATCGTGCTGTTCTCCGTCGGCGGGATGTTCGCCGTCTACGAGGGCTACGAGAAGATCAAGCACCCGCACGCGATCGAGGCCTGGTACTGGCCGGTCGGCGTGCTGGTCTTCGCGATCATCGCCGAGGGCTTCTCCTTCCGTACGGCCATCGCGGAGTCCAACCAGACCCGCGGCAAGCTGACCTGGACCCAGTTCGTCCGCCGCGCCAAGGCTCCCGAGCTCCCGGTCGTCCTCCTAGAGGACTTCGGCGCGCTCGTCGGCCTGGTCCTGGCCCTCGGTGGCGTCGGTCTGGCCCTGGGCACCGGCAACGGGGTCTGGGACGGCATCGGCACCCTGTGCATCGGCATCCTGCTGATCGTCATCGCGATCGTGCTCGCCGCCGAGACGAAGTCGCTGCTGCTCGGTGAGGCGGCCGGCATCGAGGACGTGGACAAGATCCGGGCCTCGGTGGTCGACGGCGACACCGTGACCCGCATCATCCACATGCGCACGCTCCACCTCGGTCCTGAGGAACTGCTGGTGGCGGCCAAGATCGCGGTACGCGCCGAGGAGACCGCCGCGGAGGTCGCGGAAGCGATCAACGCCGCCGAGACCCGGATCCGTGAGGCCGTTCCGATCGCCCGCGTCATCTACCTCGAACCCGACATCTACGACGAGGCCGCCGCGGCGGCCGGAGCCAACCCGGGCAAGGTCCCGGGCGGCACCGGATCCGCGGACGACACCCCGACCTCCGACGGCACCGAGTCTCCCGGCGGCGGTGCGTCTTCCGGCGAGGCCGCGTCGGCCGACGGCACCGCGCCCTCCGGCAGCACTCCGTCCGACGGCGGCGCGCCCTCCGACGGCTCGGCGCCGTCCGGCGGTACGCCGACGGAATCCGGCCACTGAACCGCTGAGGATCGGCCCCGAACGGCCCTGTGACCCATGCCGCCTCCCGGGCGGACTGGGGCGCACTGGGCCGTTCGGTGTAGATTCGGGGGAGTACCAGACGTCGCTGCTGATGGCGGTCGATCGGTTCGCGCGAGCGGGCCGGCCGAGGGAGAGAGGGCCTCCGACGGACTGCACTGCGGATCGCCCGGGCATTCGTGTGCCCGTGGCCGCCGCAGAGCCAGCCAGTCCACCCTCGACCCACTACGAGGAGCAGCCCGATATGACGACGGCCGCCAATCGCCAGGACTACAAGGTCGCCGACCTCTCCCTCGCCCCCTTCGGGCGCAAGGAGATCACCCTCGCCGAGCACGAGATGCCCGGCCTGATGTCGATCCGCGAGGAGTACGCCGCAGCGCAGCCGCTGAACGGCGCCCGGATCACCGGCTCGCTGCACATGACCGTGCAGACCGCGGTGCTCATCGAGACCCTCGTCGCCCTGGGCGCCGAGGTCCGCTGGGCCTCCTGCAACATCTTCTCCACCCAGGACCACGCCGCTGCCGCCATCGCGGTCGGCCCGAACGGCACCCCGGACGCCCCCGCCGGCGTCCCGGTCTTCGCCTGGAAGGGCGAGACCCTGGAGGAGTACTGGTGGTGCACGGAGCAGGCTCTGACCTGGCCCAACACGCCCACCGGCGGCCCGAACATGATTCTCGACGACGGTGGTGACGCCACCCTCCTCGTCCACAAGGGCGTCGAGTTCGAGAAGGCCGGCGAGGCCCCGGACCCGTCGACGGCGGACAGCGAGGAGTACGCCCACATCCTCACCCTGCTGAACCGCACCCTCGGTGAGGCCCCGCAGAAGTGGACCCAGCTGGCCTCCGAGATCCGCGGTGTCACCGAGGAGACCACCACCGGCGTGCACCGGCTGTACGAGATGCACCGCGACGGCACCCTCCTGTTCCCGGCGATCAACGTCAACGACGCGGTCACCAAGTCGAAGTTCGACAACAAGTACGGCTGCCGCCACTCGCTGATCGACGGCATCAACCGCGCCACCGACGTCCTGATCGGTGGCAAGACCGCCGTCGTCTGCGGCTACGGCGACGTCGGCAAGGGCTGCGCGGAGTCCCTCCGGGGCCAGGGCGCCCGCGTGATCATCACGGAGATCGACCCCATCTGCGCCCTGCAGGCCGCGATGGACGGCTACCAGGTCGCGACGCTGGACGACGTGGTCGAGACCGCGGACATCTTCGTCACCACGACGGGCAACAAGGACATCATCATGGCCTCCGACATGGCCCGGATGAAGCACCAGGCCATCGTCGGCAACATCGGCCACTTCGACAACGAGATCGACATGGCCGGCCTGGCCAAGATCGACGGCATCGTCAAGGACGAGGTCAAGCCGCAGGTCCACACCTGGACGTTCGCCGAGGGCAAGGTCCTGATCGTCCTCTCCGAGGGCCGTCTGCTGAACCTCGGCAACGCCACCGGTCACCCCTCGTTCGTGATGTCCAACTCCTTCGCGGACCAGACCCTGGCCCAGATCGAGCTGTTCACCAAGCCCGAGGAGTACCCGACCGACGTCTACGTGCTGCCGAAGCACCTGGACGAGAAGGTCGCCCGCCTCCACCTCGACGCGCTGGGCGTGAAGCTGACGACCCTCCGCCAGGAGCAGGCCGACTACATCGGTGTCCCGGTCGAGGGCCCGTACAAGTCCGACCTCTACCGTTACTGAGCGGGCCGTCGGCCCACCGCCGGCGCAGCTCTAGCAGCAGGTCCGAGCGCAGGCCCCCGCACCCCCGTGTCGGGGGCCTGCCCCGTACCGCACCCGCACAGCCCGAGGAACCCGAAGGACCCCATGCCCCGCGGCCGTTATTCGCTCCATGATGTCCACGACCACACCCCCCTCGGTGAAGAACACTTCCACTGCGCGCCCGGCCCGTCCGGCTGGCGCTATGTCTCCCAGACGACCGGGCCCTCGGGCGATCACCTGGGTTCCCTCGATCTGGCACTGGACGAGCTCGGCCGCCCCATCCGCCTCGAACTGCACGCGGCCAGCTGGCAGATCCGCGGTGCCGCCCTCGACGGGGTCACCTGGGTACGGACCGATCCCACCGGCACGCACGCCACCGAGGGCAATGTCCGCGCCCACACCTTCTCCGGGACGTCCCCCGCCTTCCTCGTCGCCACCGCCCGGCTCCTTCGCCTCACCCCCGATTCCCCCGCGACCCGCGTCCGTGTGGTCACCTTCACGGACCCGGTTCTCGCCCCCCGCACCGTCGACCAGTCCTGGTCCCTGCTGAACAGTGAAGCGCACGCCACTGACAACGGACCCCTGATCGTGGACCAGTACCAGGTCAACGCCCTGGACACCGGCGAGCAGCACACCGTGCACCTCGCGGGTGACGTGGTGCTGGCGGCTCCGGGCATCGAGCTGGAGAACCTCGAATCCCCGCCCTCGGCCCTGCCCCGGACGCCGCACGGGGATTGAGCAGCGCCCACAGGCACGGGCGGGACCGGCTGGGGCAGGCGTGGCCGGACGGCGGCACGACCGGGGCGGGCCGGGCTGCCCGGAGGAAGCGGTTTCGCCCCGCGGGCGAGCGGTGTCCGGGGTCGAGCCGGGTGGCACGGAGGGCGGACCGCGCGATGCCCGCAGATGGGGCACGGGACCGCCACAGACCGCGCCCGGTCCGACCGGCCCGGCCCGCGCCGGACAGCCCGGGCCGGGAAGGCATCCGGGAGCGTGGGGGACCACGAGGATCAGACGGCACCGGGAGCGCGCCGGTGGCTACGAGGGACCGCGCCGGGGAGTGCGGCAGCTGCGGCGCGAGCAGCCGGAGCCGGGTCGCCCGTGCCGTGACCGCGAGGGCGGACCGCGCCACGTACCCGGCCGCCGCGCCCGCGTACTCTGCGCCGGACAGAGCGCGGCTGCCGCGCGACCGAGGGCGGGGACGGCCGGACACCTCCGGTCCGCGCTCAGGCAGGTGGTGCGAATCCCGTCGCGGTCCGCACCTCAGCCCCGGCCCCTGCGGCCCCGCCCCCCGCGCGGTCGCCGGCCCCCGCGCCGTTCCCGAACCCGGCCGCGTCCTGATCTCTGCCTGTGATGACCGTGCCGCCCCTGCCCGTGCCCGGCGGGCCCGGCTCGTCCCGCCGCGACTCCGGCGACCGGTCGGCGAGTCCCTTCTCGTCTCCCGGTACGAGCCGGGGCGCCGCGTCCTGGCCGCCGCGGCCCGACGCTGCGGCCACCCGCCGGACGTCCCGTACCTGGCGTTCGTTCACCACGGCCGCCAGGTAGGCGGCCGCGGGCACCCCCTGCGGCACCGGAGCTCCGGTGCACGCCGCGAGGTCGGTGGCCAGCCGCGCGGCCATGGCTTCCCGCACCGCCGCATCCAGCTGGTTCATCCGCGTGAGGTACTGCCGGACCGCCAGCCACAGACCGTCCGGGACACCCGAGAGATCCAGCTGGGCGAAACGTCCCGCGAGCCAGGGGGGAGGCGGCGGCGTGCCGGGGGCGCGCCCGGCCGGTACCCGCTCGCGCACGACGAGCGTGCCGGCGAACACGTCGCCGAGGCGGCGGCCACGGGCGGAGACCAGGGAGGCGATGGAGCCCACCACACCGAAGGTCCCCAGGATCTCGACCGCCCCCATCGCTCCCCGCACGAGTGCGTGCCGGAACCGGATCGGGCCGCCGTCGTCCCTGACCACCCGCAGCCCGCAGGCGAGCTTTCCGAGCGAGCGGCCGTGGGTGAGCGTCTCGACCGCGACCGGCCCGCCCACCAGTACGAGCAGGAACGAGGCGACGGTGATCGCCGCTGTCGCCGCATCGTCGAGCGTCGCACTCGCCACGGCGATGCCGAGGGAGAGCACCACGAAGACCGCCAGGAGCACCGCGAGATCGATGGTGATCGCCAACGCCCGGCTGGGCAACCGTGCCGGCTGCAACCCCAGCACGACCGCGTCCCCGGTCACGAGTTCATTCATCGCCACCCACCCCTCGCCACCCTTCACTGCCCCTCGGGGGCACAGTCTGCCAAGCTGACCCGCAGCGCACCGCCGGAGTACGGACCCGTACGCACCATGCCTGGAGCAGCCGCCGCCCATGGACCTCGACGTCTTCGTGACCACGCACCGCATCGAGTGGGACCGTCTGGACCATCTCCTGCACCGAGGGCGGAGCCTCACCGGTGAGGAGGCGGACGAACTCGTCGCCTTGTACCAGCGCACCGCCACGCACCTGTCCCTGATCCGGTCCAGCGCTCCCGATCCCCTGATCGTCGCCCGCCTCACCCAGCTCGTGGCCCGGGCGCGCTCGACCGTGACGGGGACACGCAGAGCCTCGTGGCGCGATGCCGCCCGGTTCCTCACGGCCGGCTTCCCCGCCGCCGTCTACCGGTCGCGGCACTGGTGGATACCCACGGCAGTGCTGTCCACCCTGCTGGCGGCACTCATCGGCTGGTGGATAGGCACCCACCCGGAGGTGCAGGCCTCGATCGCCGCACCGGAGGACCTGCGTGCCATGACCCGCCCCGGCGGCGCGTACGAGACGTACTACTCGAGCCATCCGGCCGCGTCGTTCGCCGCGCAGGTCTGGACGAACAACGCTCAGGCGGCAGCCATGTGTCTCGTACTGGGTGCCTTCCTCGGTGTGCCGGTGATCTGGATCCTCTTCGTCAACGTGCTCAATCTGGGGGTCGGAATCGGACTCATGTCCTCCGCCGGCCGGCTGGACACCTTCCTCGGCCTCGTCCTGCCGCACGGACTGCTCGAACTCACGGCCGTCTTCGTCGCAGCGGGGACAGGGCTCCGCCTCGGGTGGACCGTCATCGACCCCGGGCCACGCACCCGGCGCTCGGCGCTCGCCCAGCGAGGGCGAGCCGCGGTGGGCATGGCCATCGGCCTGGCCCTGGTGCTGTTCGTCTCCGGTGTCATCGAAGGCTTCGTCACGCCGTCCGGCCTGCCCACCTGGGCGCGCATCACCCTGGGTGTGGCGGCTGAACTGGCGTTTCTCGCCTACGTCTACGTGCTCGGAGGCCGCGCGGCCCGAGCCGGCGACACCGGAGACCTGGCAGCCGGGGAGAGAAGCGCGGAGCTTCCCGCCGCTGCCTGAGTGCCGATGTGCGTGCAGGGCCCGTGGCCTGCTAGTCTCCTGGTCGCCCACAAAAAACTGTTGACACAGTCCGCGTGGGGAGGTAGATTTTAACGGTTCCAACGAGCTGGACAGCTCGGACGGGGACGTCTAAAGTTCAACTCGCTCGTGCAGAGGACATGATCCTGGCCGGGCCGATCGATTCCTCTCTTTCGAGCAGACAGTCGGATTCATTTCGACCTGATTGCTTCTGATAAAGTCGAGTCAGCCGAAAGGCAAAGGCCACTCCGCAGGCCGCTGGATTCAGCTTCGGACCGGAAACGGGACGGAAAAGAGTCTGGTAAAGTCGGACTCGCCGGAAAGGGAAACGCGAAAGCGAAGAACTGGAAAGCGAATAGAGCGGTACCGCAGGATCCCGCTTCGACCGGGAATCGGACGCGAAAGAGTCTGATAGAGTCGGAAACGCAAGAACGAAGGGAAGCGCCCGGAGGGCCCCG
>NZ_JBEXRT010000054.1:0-38023 GCF_040613235.1 Streptomyces sp. NPDC006296
GCGGACACGTGCCGTGTCCGCCCGCCCGTTCGCTCGGTCCGCCGCCGGGGCGGCGGTCGTCGGGGCCCGCGCCGCCCCGCACGTCCCGCGCGTCCCTCAGAGCGTGGCCAGGAAGCCGAGCGAGACTTTCCAGGCCAGTTCGGCGGCGTCCTCGTCGAAGTCGGGCAGCTCCGGGTCCGTGAACAGGTGTCCGGCCCCGGGGTAGCGGTAGACCTCGACGTCCGCGCCGGTGCGCTGCATCTGGAGGTACCAGCTGGTCTGCCAGTCGTGCGACTCGAACGGGTCGGGATCCGCCACGTGCAGCTGCACCGGCAGCTCGTCCACCGAGGCGTTCTCCGCGATGTCGGACGTGCCGTGGAGCAGCAGCAGTCCGCGCGCCTTGGCGTCGCCGAGCGCGAGGGTCTGCGCGACGGACGCGCCGAAGGAGAACCCGGCGTAGACGAGTCCCTGGTCGGAGTAGGGGGCGGCGGCCAGGACGGCGCGCTTCAGCAGCTCGTCCTTGCCCACCTGCTCCCGGAAGGCCATTCCCTCCTCGACCGTGTCGAAGGTGTGTCCCTCGAAGAGATCGGGCACGCGCACCTCGTGCCCGGCCGCGCGCAACCGGTCGGCAGCCGCGTGCACGGCGGGCCTCAGGCCGTAGGTCGAGTGGAAAAGCATGATGTTCATGCGTCCCATGGTGCCAGCTGTGCCCTGATCGCTTGGAGGACCACGGACATGGAGAACGTAGTGCGGCCCCTGCTCGTCGTGGGCGGGTCGCTGGTCGTCACGCTGCTGGTGGGCTGGCTGGTCGACCTGCTGCTGCGCCGCGCCGACGGCCGCCACGACGAGACACCGCTGTGGGGCCTGCTCCGGCTCTGCCGCCCTCCCCTGCAGGTGGTGCTCTGCACGGCGCTGCTGAGGGCCAGCTTCGGGCAGCTCCGGCTGGACGTGGTCCGGGACCACCGGGCGGGGATCGGCCAGTTCCTGACCCTGGTGCTGATCGCGGCGTCGGCCTGGCTGGTGATCCGCGTCGCCGCCACCGTCGTGCACGCCTCCTACGCCCGCTACGCGACCTCCACCCGCGATCCCGCCCGGGTCCGCCGGGTCCGCACCCAGGTCACGCTGATCCAGCGGGTGGTCACCGTCGTGGTGGCGACGGTCGCGATCGCGGCGATGCTGCTCACCTTCCCGGCGATGCGCACGGTCGGCACCTCGCTGCTGGCCTCCGCGGGGGTGATCGGCATCGTCGCCGGTGTCGCCGCCCAGTCCACCCTCGGCAATGTCTTCGCCGGCTTCCAGATCGCCTTCGGCGACATGGTGCGGATCGGGGACACCGTGGTGGTGGACGGCGAATGGGGGACGGTCGAGGAGGTCACCCTGACCTTCCTCGCCGTGCGGACCTGGGACGAGCGGCGGATCACGATGCCGGTGTCCTACTTCACGAGCAGGCCGTTCGAGAACTGGTCGCGCGGCGGGGCGCAGATGACCGGCACCGTCTTCCTCCAGCTCGACCACGCGGCCCCGGTCGCGGCGATGCGGGACAGGCTGCGCGACATCCTCGGCGAGTGCGCCGCCTGGGACGGCCGGGACTGGTCGCTGGCCGTCACCGACACCACCCCCACGACCATCGAGGTGCGGGCGGTGGTGACGGCGAAGGACGCGAACGACATCTGGACGGTGCGCTGCGCGGTGCGGGAGCAGATGATCACCTGGCTCCGCGAGCACCATCCGTACGCCCTGCCCCGGGTGGCGACGGCGCCCGCGCCCGGCGGACACCGGAGCGGACCGGCGGATACGGAGTCCGTCCTGTCCGGACCCCACGTGCCGGCCCCGGACAGGGCCCCCCGCACGGGGCGCGGCTGACCCCGCCGGGACGGCCGGCTCAGTGCAGGCTGCGTACGTCGAGGTACCGCAGCACCCGGTCGACGACCTCCGGGTCCGAGCCGGATTCGCTGCGGGCAGCGAGGACCTCGTGGCGGGCGGCCGACAGGAGCTCGCGCTGCACCCGGCCGAACGCCCGGAAGCGTTCCGTGCGCTGCGCGTACGCCTCGCGCCGCTCCTCGTCGACCATGTCCGGGCTGATCCGCGCACCGATGTCGTAGGCCGCGCGGTGGAGCCGGTCCAGGACCTCCTCGGGGAAGTCCTCGACGTCCTCGATCTCCTTGAGCCGGTGTTTGGCCGCCTTCGCCGCCCTGATGGCGAGGTCCCGCTCCAGGGCCTCTTCGGCGTCGGTGTCGGCCCGCACCCCGAGCCTGCGCACCAGCCAGGGCAGGGTCAGGCCCTGGAACACCAGGGTGGCCATGATCACGGCGAACGCGACGAAGATGATCTCGTCCCGGCCGGGGAAGGGCTTCCCGTCGGCCGTCTCCAGCGGGATCGCCAGGGCCAGCGCCACCGAGGCGACCCCGCGCATCCCCGCCCACCACATGACGACGGTCTCGCGCCAGCTGGTGGGGATCTCCTCGCTGTAGTCGCGGCGCGTGTGGAGCCGCTTGGCGAGCCAGGTGGCCGGCAGCAGCCAGAGGAGCCGTACGCCGACGACGACCGCGACGATCGCCAGCCCCCAGCCGACGAACTGCAGCTCGCGTCCGTCGGCGGTGCCGAAGACGGTGTGCAGTTCCAGGCCGATGAGACCGAAGGCGACCCCGGTCACCAGGGTGTCGACGATCTCCCAGAAGGACCGGCCCGTGAGGCGCCCGAGGACGTCGTCGGCGTCCGCCGTGTGCTCGGCGAGGAAGAGCGCGGTGGTGAGGACGGCGAGCACCCCGGAGCCCATCAGTTCCTCGGCGAGGACGTAGCTGACGAAGGGCACCAGCAGGGTCAGGCCGACCTGGAGCGTGGCGTCGCCGAGCAGCCCCATCAGCTTGATGGTCAGCCAGCCGAGGACCAGGCCGACCACGACGGCGACGACCGCGGAGAGCACGAGGAGCCCGAAGGCCTCGGGGAGCGAGAAGCTGCCGCTGACGGCGGCGGCGATCGCCACGTGGTAGAGGACGATGGCCGTGACGTCGTTGAACAGCCCCTCGCCCTCCAGGATCGAGACGAGCCTGCGCGGCAGCCCGACCGAGCCGGCGACCGCCGTGGCGGCGACGGGGTCGGGCGGGGCGACGAGTGCGCCCAGGGCCACCGCCGCGGCGATGGGGAGCCCCGGCACGATCGCGTCGGCGACCGCGGCGACGGCCGCCGTCGTGACGAAGACGAGGGCGACCGCCAGCAGGAAGATCGGCCGTCTGTTCGCCGCGAACTGGCGCCAGGAGGTGCGCTGCACCGAGGCGTAGAGCAGCGGGGGCAGCAGGGCGGGCAGGATGATCTCCGGCGGGATGTCCACGTCCGGGACGAAGCTCGCGAAGGCCATGCCGATCCCGGCGAGCGTCATGAGCACCGGTGCGGGAAGGCCCAGTCTCTCCCCCAGTGGCACGGTGACCACCGCTCCCAGGAGAAGCAGGAGCAGGAGTGCCATCTGGTCCACGTGGTGCCTTCCGCAGCGTGCCGGGCCCGGAGCCCGTCGGTCGGGCCGGCCGGCCCGGACCCCCAGCCTGCCACGCGGGACCGGCGGACCCGCGGCACCCCCCGCGCGGGGCGCCGTCAGAGCGTGCGGCGCATGGACCGGTGCGGAATGCCTGCGTCCGGGAACTCGGGGCCGTACGCCGTGTAGCCGAGCCGCTCGTAGAAGCCGAGCGCGTGCGTCTGGGCGTGCAGGTCGACGGCGGCCAGGCCCAGCGCGCGGGCCTCGTCCTCGATGGCCCGGACCAGGGCCGCTCCGACGCCCAGGCCGCGGGCCGCACGGGTCACGGCGAGCCGGCCGAGCGATCCGACAGCCGGGTCGCCGTCCGTCCGGTCCGCCGCGGCGGCGCCGTGCAGCAGCCGCCCCGTGCCGAGCGGGGAGCCGTCCGCGGCCACGGCGAGGACGTGCACCGCCGTCGCGTCGAGCGCGTCGTACTCGATGTCCGCGGGTACCTGCTGCTCACCGACGAAGACGTCCCTGCGGACCTGGAAGCAGGCGGCGAGGTCGCTCTCGTCGAGGGCCCTGCGGGTGCGGCAGGGGGTGGTCGCGGCGGTCACTGGCTCTCCGCCGCGATGGTGTCGAGGGCCTGGCGCAGGTCGTCCGGGTAGGAGCTCTCGAACTCGACCCAGCCGCCGTCGGCGGGGTGCTCGAAGCCGAGCCGGACCGCGTGCAGCCACTGCCGGGTCAGGCCGAGGCGCTTGGCGAGCGTGGGGTCGGCGCCGTAGGTGAGGTCGCCGACGCAGGGGTGGCGGTGCGCGGACATGTGGACGCGGATCTGGTGCGTGCGCCCGGTCTCCAGCTTGATGTCGAGGAGGCTGGCCGCGCGGTAGGCCTCGATGAGGTCGTAGTGCGTCACGGAGGGCTTGCCCTCGGCGGTGACGGCCCACTTGTAGTCGTGCTGCGGGTGGCGGCCGATGGGTGCGTCGATGGTGCCGCTCATCGGGTCCGGGTGGCCCTGGACCAGCGCGTGGTACTTCTTCTCGACGACCCGGTCGCGGAACTGCGCCTTGAGCAGGGTGTAGGCACGCTCGGACTTGGCCACGACCATCAGGCCGGAGGTGCCGACGTCCAGGCGGTGCACGATGCCCTGGCGCTCGGCGGCGCCCGACGTCGAGATGCGGTAGCCGGCCGCGGCGAGGCCGCCGATGACGGTGGTGCCGGTCCAGCCGGGGCTGGGGTGGGCGGCGACGCCGACCGGCTTCATGATCACGACGATGTCGTCGTCGTCGTGGACGATCTCCATGCCTTCGACGGGCTCGGCGACGATCTGCACCGGGGCGGGCGCCTGGGGCATCTCCACCTCAAGCCACGCACCGCCGTGCACCCGCTCGGACTTCCCGGCCACCGCACCGTCCACCTGTACCTTCCCGGCGGCGGCCAGCTCGGCGGCCTTGGTGCGGGAGAAACCGAACATCCGGGAGATGGCGGCGTCGACACGCTCGCCCTCCAGGCCGTCGGGTACGGGCAGGGTGCGGACCTCGGGATACGTACTCACCAGTCGAGTATGCCTTGCGCCCACTAGTCCTTGTGCACGGTCCCGTCGGGGTCCAGACCCCTGAAGGAGAGGATCACGATGAGGATCCCGCCGCACACGATCGCGGAGTCCGCGAGGTTGAAGACGGCGAAGTGCGCCGGGGCGATGAAGTCGACGACCGCGCCCTTGAAGACGCCCGGCGCGCGGAAGATGCGGTCGGTGAGGTTGCCGAGCGCTCCGCCGAGCAGGAGGCCAAGCGCGATGGCCCAGGGCAGGCTGTAGAGCTTGCGGGCCAGGCGCACGATCACGACGATCACCACGGCCGCGATGGCCGTGAAGATCACGGTGAACGCCTCACCGATCCCGAAGGCGGCACCCGCGTTGCGGATCGCGTCGAACTTCAGCCAGTCGCCGAAGACCTCGATGGGTTCCTCGTGCTCCAGCTTCGCGACCACGATCATCTTGCTGACCAGGTCGAGCAGGTAGGCGAGCACGGCGACCACGAGGAGGGCGAGGATCTTCTTCCTGCCCCGGCCGCCGGCCGCGGTGGAACCCTCGGCGGGCTCCCGGGGCTCCGCCCCGTCGGCCCCCTCGGCATCGGGGATGTCCGGCGTACCGATGATGCGCTCCGCCTCTGCCACGTGAGTCCCTCAACCCTAGGTACCTGACTGAGGACGAGGGTACGACACACCCGGGCGGCCGAGGGCCCCAGGCCCCGGACCACCTGCCCCGACGCGCCGCGGCCCCGCCCGCGGGAAGCCCGGTCCCGGCGCGGGCGCCGTGGTCCGGGCGGCCGTCCGTCGCGTGCCCGGGACGGACGGCCGGACCGGGGCGTACGGCCGGACCGGGGCGTACGGCGGAAGGAGCGCCGTCCGCGCGGAGGGCGGGACGGTCGGTGCTTCCGCCGTACGCCCTAACCGCGCCGCTCCTGCTTCTGCTTGTCCTCGACGCAGAGCGTGGCCCGGGGGAAGGCCTGCATCCGCGCCTTGCCGATCGGCTTGCCGCAGACCTCGCACAGCCCGTACGTCCCCGCGTCGAGCCGGGCGAGGGCCCGTTCGGTCTGCTCCAGGGTCTCCTGGGCGTGGGCGGCCAGGGACAGCTCGTGCTCGCGGGTGATGTTCTTCGTGCCGGTGTCCGCGTCGTCGTCGCCCGCCCCGTCCCCGGAGTCGCGCATCAGACCGGCCAGGGCGGCTCCCGAGGCCTCCAGCTCGCTGCGCAGCCGCAGGACCTCCCCGGTCAGCTCGGTGCGCGCCTCCTGGACCTCCTCCGGGGTCCAGGGGTCCTCCCCCGGCCTGACCGCCAGGTCGGCGGGCGCCGTCGCCACACCGGCCCCGGCCGGGGCGACCGCGGTCGCGGTGCCCTCTCCCGCAGCCGCCGTCCGGGCCGCGCTCTTCTTGGCTACCACCGTGTGGACTCCTGTCTGCTCGGCGGCCTGAGCCGCCCCCGTGGCATTCTCCGGCGCCTTGCCGGCCGTGCTCTTCCTCGTGGTGCTCTTCTTCGACGCGCTCTTCTTCGTGGCGCTTTTCTTCGTGGCGCTCTTCTTCGTGGCGCCCTTCTCGGCCGCCTTCTTCGTGGCGCTCTTTTGGGCGGCGCTCTTCTTCGTGGTGCTCCCGCGGGCCGCGCCCTTCTGCTCGGGCGCGTCCTGTCCCGGGTCCCGGCCGGCCCGTTCCGGCTCCGGCGGACGTGAGGCCGCCTTCTTCCCGGCCGGCTTCTTCCCGCCCTCGCTCGCGGTCCTCTCCTCGGCAGCCGCAGCCGTGGACTTCTCGGACGCCGTTCTCGATGCGGCGGTCTTCTTCGCCACCATGGCCGCGGCCCCTTCACATATTGTGATCTTGCACGCGAATCGTGCTGGGACGATAAATCGACCCCGGCCCCGCGGCAACGGGGCACGCCGCCGGTTCGCCCCTCCCCACGGCCTGGTGGTGGCACCTGCAAGCGTTGTGCCCCGCTCCCCGCCCGGTAATCCGCCCCCCGCGCGCCCTCCGGGACTCCGCCCGCCCCGACTGGCCATTCGGGTCAAGCCCCCTGCCGCGAACAAACCGGTCGGCCGCCGCCCGTGAGGGCCCGTACACTGGGCGCAGCGAGAGGCATGGACGGGACGAGTAGCGTCGGACGCAGCCAGGAGCGACCCGGGGACGGTGGGAGCCCGGGGGCGAGCGCGCCGCGAAGATCACCCCTGAGCCGCCGGAAGAAAGCCTTGGACGCGTGGGCCCCGCCCACCGGCGCAAGGCCGCTAGAACCGGCATCGCGACCCCAATGAGGGGGCCGTGGGCGCACGCCCGGGGCCAAGGAGGGTGGTACCGCGGGAGCAGATCCGGCTCTCGTCCCTCCGACGGAAGTGGAAGACGTCCGCCGGAGGAAGCCCGCACATGACATCGCCGCAGTACCGCCAGGTACCCGCCCAGGTCGACCTGCCCGCCCTCGAGCACGCCGTGCTCGACTTCTGGCGTGACGGCAAGGTCTTCGCCAAGAGCCTCGAACGGTCCGAGGGCCGGCCCGAGTGGGTCTTCTACGAGGGCCCGCCGACCGCCAACGGCATGCCCGGTGCCCACCACATCGAGGCCCGCGTCTTCAAGGACGTCTTCCCCCGCTTCCGCACCATGCAGGGCTACCACGTCGGCCGCAAGGCCGGCTGGGACTGCCACGGCCTGCCGGTCGAGCTCGCGGTGGAGAAGGAGCTGGGCTTCAACGGCAAGAAGGACATCGAGGCCTACGGCATCGCCGAGTTCAACGCGAAGTGCCGTGAGTCCGTCACCCGCCACACCGACGCGTTCACCGAGCTCACGACCCGCATGGGGTACTGGGTCGACCTCGACGACGCCTACCGCACGATGGACCCGGAGTACGTCGACTCCGTGTGGTGGTCGCTGAAGGAGATCTTCCGCAAGGACCTGCTGGTCCAGGACCACCGGGTGGCGCCCTGGTGTCCGCGCTGCGGCACCGGCCTCTCGGACCACGAGCTCGCCCAGGGGTACGAGACGGTCGTCGACCCGTCGGTCTTCGTGCGCTTCCCGCTGACCGGCGGCCCGCTCGCCGGCGAGGCCGCGCTGCTGGTCTGGACGACGACCCCGTGGACCCTGGTCTCCAACACCGCCGTCGCCGCGCACCCCGACGTCAGCTACGTCGTCGCCACGGACGGCACGGAGAAGCTGGTCGTGGCCCGGCCGCTGGTCGAGAAGGCGCTGGGCGAGGGCTGGGAGCTCACCGGCGAGTCCTTCACCGGCCGGGAGATGGAGCGCTGGACGTACGAGCGCCCCTTCCAGCTGGTCGACTTCCCCGCCGAGGCGCACTTCGTCGTCAACGCCGAGTACGTCACGACCGAGGACGGCACGGGTCTGGTCCACCAGTCCCCCGCGTTCGGCGCCGACGACCTCCAGGTCTGCCGTGCCTACGGCCTTCCCGTGGTCAACCCGGTCCGCCCCGACGGCACCTTCGAGGAGGACCTCCCGCTGGTCGGCGGTGTGTTCTTCAAGAAGGCCGACGAGGCCCTCACCGAGGACCTGGACGCGCGCGGCAGGCTCTTCCGCCACGTCCCGTACGAGCACAGCTACCCGCACTGCTGGCGCTGCCACACGGCCCTGCTGTACTACGCCCAGCCGTCCTGGTACATCCGCACCACCGCGATCAAGGACCGGCTCCTCCAGGAGAACGAGAGGACCAACTGGTTCCCGGACTCCGTCAAGAACGGCCGCTTCGGCGACTGGCTGAACAACAACGTCGACTGGGCGCTGTCCCGCAACCGCTACTGGGGCACCCCGCTGCCCATCTGGCGCTGCGAGGACGACCACCTGACGTGCGTGGGCTCACGCGCGGAACTGACGGAGCTCACGGGCACCGACCAGTCGGCGCTGGACCCGCACCGCCCGTTCATCGACGAGATCACGTTCACCTGCTCGCACGAGAACTGCCAGTTGGAGGCGTACCGCGTCCCGGAGGTCATCGACGCCTGGTACGACTCGGGCTCGATGCCGTTCGCGCAGTGGGGCTACCCCTACCGGAACAAGGAGGTCTTCGAGTCCCGCTATCCGGCGCAGTTCATCTCGGAGGCCATCGACCAGACCCGGGGCTGGTTCTACACGCTCATGGCGGTCGGCACCCTGGTCTTCGACAAGTCGTCGTACGAGAACGTGGTCTGCCTCGGCCACATCCTCGCCGAGGACGGCAGGAAGATGTCCAAGCACCTGGGCAACATCCTCCAGCCGATCCCGCTGATGGACCAGCACGGCGCCGACGCCGTGCGCTGGTTCATGGCGGCCGGCGGCTCGCCGTGGGCGGCGCGCCGGGTGGGCCACGGCACGATCCAGGAGGTCGTGCGCAAGACCCTCCTCACGTACTGGAACACCGTGGCCTTCCAGGCGCTGTACGCCCGCACCTCGGGCTGGGCGCCGTCCGCCGCCGATCCCGCGCCCGCCGACCGGACGGTCCTGGACCGCTGGCTGCTGAGCGAGCTCGGCACCCTGGTCGACGAGGTGACCAAGGCGCTGGAGGCGTACGACACCCAGCGTGCGGGCAAACTGCTCTCCGCGTTCGTCGACGACCTGTCCAACTGGTACGTCCGCCGCTCCCGCCGCCGCTTCTGGCAGGGCGACAAGGCGGCGCTGCGCACCCTGCACGAGGTCGTGGAGACCGTCACCCGGCTGATGGCCCCGCTGACCCCGTTCATCACGGAGCGGGTCTGGCAGGACCTGATCGTGCCGGTCACCCCGGACGCCCCGGAGTCGGTCCACCTGTCCGACTGGCCGAAGGCGGACCCGGCGGCGATCGACCCGGCGCTCTCCGTGCAGATGGCGCTGGTGCGCCGCCTGGTGGAGCTGGGACGGGCCACCCGGGCCGAGTCGGGGGTCAAGACCCGGCAGCCGCTGTCCCGGGCCCTGGTCGCCGCCTCGGGCTTCGAGTCGCTGACGCCGGAGCTGCGCGCCCAGATCACGGAGGAGCTGAACGTCTCCTCGCTGGCCTCCCTGTCCGAGGTCGGCGGCTCGCTGGTCGACACCACGGCCAAGGCGAACTTCCGCGCGCTGGGCAAGCGGTTCGGCAAGGGCGTCCAGGCCGTGGCGAAGGCCGTCGCAAACACCGACGCCGCCGCCCTGAGCCTGGCGCTGCGCGAGGGCACCGCCTCGGTGGAGGTCGACGGCGAGCAGGTCACGCTGGCCCCCGACGAGGTCATCATCACGGAGACCCCGCGCGAGGGCTGGTCCGTGGCGTCCGACTCGGGCGCGACCGTCGCCCTGGACCTGGAGATCACCCCCGAGCTGCGGGCCGCCGGACTGGCCCGTGACGCGATCCGGCTGATCCAGGAGGCCCGCAAGAACAGCGGCCTGGAGGTGTCCGACCGGATCGCCGTCCGCTGGACGTCGGCGTCCGCCGGGACCGCGGAGGCCCTGACCGCACACGCGTCCCTCATCGCCGACGAGGTCCTCGCGGTGGACTACGCACAGGGCGAGGCCGACGACACGTACGGCAGCCCGTTCGAGGACGAGGGCCTGTCCCTCACGTTCCGGCTCCGCAAGGCCGAGCGGTAACCGTTCCGCCCGCGAACGGGCCCGGCCGGACCACGCGTCCCGGCCGGGCCCCTTCGCACGTCCCGGGGCCCCGCCCGGCCCCGGGCCCGTGCACCTGGCGCCGTGCGTCCGGGCCGGCCCGGTCCCGGCACCCACCCCGGTCATGGGGGCCTCGCACGGCCCCGGAGCCCCGGCCGCCCGGTCCCCCGCCCACCCGGCCCTCGGGGTGCCCGTGAACCGCCCGGCCACCGGGCGTCCGGGCCCGTACGTCCGGGCCGGCCTCCGCGTCCGGGCCTGTGCGGTCGTGAGGTCGTGCGACCGGTGGGCCGTGGGTGCCCAGTGCTCGGAC
Organism: Streptomyces sp. NPDC006296; assembly: GCF_040613235.1. Lineage (NCBI taxonomy): Bacteria > Bacillati > Actinomycetota > Actinomycetes > Kitasatosporales > Streptomycetaceae > Streptomyces > Streptomyces sp. NPDC006296. Next base: position 10,806 of record NZ_JBEXRT010000054.1, read on the forward strand.
GCCGCCCCCGTGTGCGTCAGCCTCGGCGCCCCGGTGCTCGGTCGCCGCCGTGCGGCGGCCTTCCGCGCGTCGCCTCCGTACGGCTGCTACGGGGCCGCACCCCGCGATGCCGGCCCCGCCCCCGTGCACTGCTCCTCGGCGACCGGGCCCGTGCGGCGCCCCGGGGCACCACCCCGGCCGACAGCCCGGGACCGCCCCGAACCGCGCTGCGGTGCCGGCCCGCGTCCGGCCACGGCAGAAGGGCCGGGCCCCGGGGATTCCCGGGGTCCGGCCCTTCTGACTGCCGACGGCTACGCGCTCAGCGAGCGCGAACCGCTCAGTTGTCGTCCTCGTCGATCAGGAACCCGCGCATCGGCGACGGGGCCTGCTGCATCGGCTGCGGCGCCTGGGGCCGCACCGGCGCCATGGGCTGCGTCATCGCGGGCGACATCTGCTGCTGGCCGCCGCCGTAGGACGGGCCACCGCCCATCGACTGGTTGCCGCTGCCCATCTGCTGGCTGCCGTGACCGCCGTGGTTGCCGCTCATGGTGTGTCCCATGGCACCCGCGCCGGCCGGGGCCAGCGAGGGCGACGGCGGGAGCGAGGCGGCGGCGGGGGTGCGCGGCGGGGCCAGCGAGTCGTCGGACTGGGTCTCCAGCTGACGCAGCTGGCTCTCCAGGTAGGACTTCAGGCGGGTCCGGTACTCGCGCTCGAAGCCGCGCAGGTCCTCGACCTTGCGCTCCAGCGTCGCGCGGGCCGACTCCAGCGAGCCCATCGCCACGCGGTGCTTCTCCTGCGCGTCCCGCTCCAGGGCGTCCGCCTTGGCACGGGCGTCGCGCTCCAGCCCCTCGGCGCGGCTGCGTGCCTCACCGACGATCTTGTTGGCCTCGGAGCGCGCCTCCGCGATCGCCTGGTCGGCGGTCTGCTGGGCGAGGGAGAGGACACGAGCGGCGCTGTCGCCACCGGGGCCCTGGCCCTGACCGGACTGCTGCATCTGCTGCTGTTGCTGCTGCTGCTGCTGCTGCTGCATCTGCTGCATCTGCTGCTGCTGGGGGTGACCGCCCATGGGGCCGCCCATCGGGCCACCCATGGGACCGCCCTGCATCGGGCCGGGGCCGTGCGGGCCCTGCGGGCCGGGGCCGTGGCCGCCCTGGGGACCGTGGCCGCTGGGACCGGCGGGCAGCTGGGGAGCACCACCGGGCAGCTGGGGGGGACCCATCTGCGGGGGCTGCTGCTGCTGCGCCGGTGGACCAGATATGGCCGCCGGTACCGGGGCGCCCGGCCGCTCCTGCTGTTCAGGTGGCTTGCGCATGCCCTGCTGCTGCTGGTTCTGCGCGGCCGCGCGCGTGGCGGCGGCCAGCTTGGCGCGCAGGTCCTCGTTCTCACGCAGCAGACGGGTCAGTTCCGACTCGACCTCGTCGAGGAAGGCATCGACCTCGTCCTCGTCATAGCCTTCTCGGAGGCGGACGGTCGTGAACTGCTTGTTCCGCACGTCCTCGGGGGTCAGCGGCATCTCTTCTTCACCTCTACGTAGTCGTCGGCAGTCGGCAAGACCGTATCGTTCACACGCTGCTCGCAAGCTTGCCCACGATGCTGAGCAGAATGTAGACGATGATCATCAGAACGAAGAAGGACAGGTCCAGTGCCACGCCCCCGAGACGCAACGGCGGTATGAACCGCCGCAGAAGCTTCAGCGGTGGATCCGTGACAGTGTAAGTGCCCTCGAGAACGACCACCATCGCCTTGCCTGGCTGCCATGAACGTGCGAACTGGAAGACATAGTCCATGACCAGCCGGAAGATCAGCACGATGAGGAAACACATCAGCGCGATATAGACCACATCCAGTGCGACGCCCATGGTTCGCGCTTCCCTCTCCCCTGGCTCTCGTAGCCCCGGCCTCCCGGCCGGGTTTGTTCCCGGTGTTCTCAGCTCTGGTTGAAGAACCCGCCCTCTGCGATGCGAGCCTTGTCCTCCGCCGTGACATCGACGTTAGCAGGCGACAACAGGAACACCTTCTGCGTCACGCGCTCAATGCTGCCATGGAGACCGAAGACGAGTCCCGCGGCAAAGTCGACAAGTCGCTTCGCATCCGTGTCGTCCATCTCCGTGAGGTTCATGATCACCGGAGTGCCCTCGCGGAAGTGTTCCCCGATGGTACGGGCCTCGTTGTAGGTCCTGGGGTGCAGCGTGGTGATCCGGTAGGGCTCACGCTCGGACACGACCTTGGGCATGATCACCGGTGCGTTCTTCTCCAGGTTCGGTCGATCAGGTGTGATGGATGCCACGGGGGCGATCCGGGCGGGTCGACCGCTGTCCGCCGGGAGCTGAACCGGCTCCCGCGGCGCGGGCGGCTGTACCGATCGCACCGGTTCGTCCCTTTCCCGCTCCACCGGATGCGCGGGCTGGTGCCGCCGCCGGTCGCGGTCGGGCTCCGGCTCGGGTTCGAATTCGTCGTCGGGGTCGAACCCCGGACCGTCGTACCCATCGTCCTCCACGAGGCCGAGGTAGACCGCCATCTTGCGCATCGCGCCGGCCATGCTCCGAGTCCTCCGCTCTGTGGTGGATCGGCATTCGTGTCACCAAGTGCCCGAGATCCACTCCGGCCAGTCCGCCTGAGCGGGAATGACCATATTTTCTGCTGTGGTCCGACTTGCTTCGCGACGTTACCCGAGCCGGGGTCGGACTCCGAGTACCGCCGTACCGACGCGTACATGTGTCGCCCCGGCCGCGATCGCGTCCTCGAGATCCGCGCTCATCCCGGCAGAGACCATGTTCGCAGCCGGATGGTTCCCGCGCAGGCGGGACGAGATTTCCATGAGGCGGTCGAACGCGGCCCGTTGCCGTCCGGCGTACGGGCCCGCGAGCGGGGCGACCGTCATCAGGCCGTCGAGCCGGAGTCCTTCCGCCGCCTCGACGGCCGCGGCCAACTCCTCGATCGCGTCCGGCGCGACGCCGCCCCGGTCGCCGCGCTCGCCGCTCTCCGCGTCGAGGGCGACCTGGAGGAGGCAGCCGAGCTCGCGCCCGCCCCGCACCGCTGCCGCCGAGAGCGCGGTGACCAGCTTCACCCGGTCCACCGACTGGACGACATCGGCGTAACCGGCGACGGAGCGGACCTTGTTGGTCTGCAGCTGTCCGACGAAGTGCCAGGTGAGCGGCAGGTCCGCACACGCGGCGGCCTTGGGCGCCGCGTCCTGGTCGCGGTTCTCCGCGACCTGGCGCACGCCGAGTTCGTGAAGAATGCGCACATCGCTCGCGGGGTAGGTCTTGGTGACCACGATGAGGGTCACGTCCTCCCGCCCGCGCCCCGCCGAGGCGCAGGCGGACGCGATGCGCTCCTCGACCAGGGCCAGGTTGGCGGCGAGTTGGGTCCTGCGGTCCGTCATGCCCTATCAGTCCAACCAGACATAACCGGCGAGCCGCCCCGTGGTGCGGTCCCGGCGGTACGAGAAGTGGTCGCCCGACTCCAGGGTGCAGAACGGCGAGCTGTGCCGGTCGACGACGCCGAGCTCGTCGAGCTGCGCGTGCACCCCGGCCGTGACGTCCACCGCGGGTGTGCCCCAGCCGGTCTCCGACCACGAGGCCGGGACGACGGCGGCCACCTCGGCCCGCATCTCCTCCGGCACCTCGTAGCACCGCCCGCAGACGGCCGGTCCGGTGTGCGCGGTGATCCGGGAGGGTTCGGCGCCGAGCGCGGTCATGGCCTCGACCGCGGCCGGGACCACCCCCGCGACCAGACCGGGCCGCCCCGCGTGGGCGGCCGCGACGACACCGGCCACCGGATCGGCGAGGAGCACGGGGGTGCAGTCCGCGGTGAGCACCGCGAGGGGCAGCCCGCGCCGCGCCGTCACCACGGCGTCCACGGCGGGAACGGCGCCCGGGGCGTCGCTCCAGGGGCCGTCGACCACGGCCACGTCGCGCCCGTGCACCTGGTTCATCCAGACCACGCGGGCCGGGTCGAGTCCGAGGGAACGGGCCGCGCGGGCACGGTTCGTGAGGACGGCGGCGGGGTCGTCGCCGACCGCGCCGCCGAGGTTGAGCTCCTCGTACGGAACGGCGCTCACTCCGCCCCACCGGTCGGTGAAGGCGAAGCGGGCGCCGCCCGTCGAGGACTCCGCGGTTCGCACCGCGGGCTGCGGACCTATCACTTCAAGAAGTCCGGGACGTCCAGCTCTTCGGCCTGGTTGTCCTGGTAGGGACGGGCCGTCGGGACGTGCGGCGGGTTCACCGGCGGCAGCGCGCTCTCGCTCGCCACCGGCACGGGCTCGGCCGCCGGCGTCGGGGACTCCTCGCGCGGCGGCACGGAGCCGAGTCCGCCCGTCTGGCGCGCCGGTTCGGCGGTGCGGGCCGGCGCGGCCGGCTCCTCCCGCTTGGACGCGCCCGCCCCGAGGACGGTCTCCCTGCGGGCCGGCGGCTGCCCGCCGTCGAAGCCCGCGGCGATGACCGTGACCCGGACCTCGTCGCCCAGCGCGTCGTCGATGACCGCGCCGAAGATGATGTTCGCCTCCGGGTGGGCCGCCTCGCTCACCAGCTGCGCGGCCTCGTTGATCTCGAAGAGACCGAGGTCGCTGCCGCCGGAGATGGAGAGCAGCACACCGCGGGCGCCGTCGATGGACGCCTCCAGGAGCGGCGAGGAGATCGCCATCTCCGCGGCGGCCACCGCGCGGTCGTCGCCGCGGGCGGAGCCGATGCCCATGAGCGCCGATCCGGCCTCGGACATGACCGACTTGACGTCGGCGAAGTCGAGGTTGATCAGGCCCGGGGTGGTGATGAGGTCGGTGATGCCCTGGACGCCCGAGAGCAGCACCTGGTCGGCCGACTTGAACGCGTCGAGCACGCTGACCTGGCGGTCCGAGATGGACAGCAGCCGGTCGTTGGGGATGACGATGAGGGTGTCGACCTCTTCGCGGAGCTCGGCGATGCCGTCCTCCGCCTGGTTCGCACGCCGCCGGCCCTCGAAGGTGAACGGGCGGGTGACCACACCGATCGTCAGGGCGCCGAGCGAGCGCGCGATGTTGGCGACGACGGGTGCGCCGCCGGTACCGGTGCCGCCGCCCTCTCCTGCGGTGACGAAGACCATGTCGGCCCCCTTGAGGACCTCCTCGATCTCCTCACGGTGGTCCTCTGCCGCCTTGCGACCGACGGCCGGGTTCGCCCCGGCGCCGAGGCCGCGGGTGAGTTCACGGCCGACGTCGAGCTTGACGTCGGCGTCGCTCATCAACAGTGCTTGCGCATCGGTGTTGATGGCGATGAACTCGACGCCCTTGAGACCGACCTCGATCATTCGGTTGATGGCATTGACACCACCGCCGCCGACACCGATGACCTTGATGACTGCGAGGTAGTTCTGCGGTGCTGCCACGTCGAAGGCCTCTCGCCTCGAGTTACGTGTCGTCGCTTCACGGGATTCCCGCCGCGACGACGGATGCCGATGGGGCCGGTCCGGACGCCGACCCAAACCCTAACGCTGAAGTTTAGGGTTACCAGTGTGTCTGCTTCTTGGACTCTTCCGAACAGGACACTAAGTCGACACGTGGCGCACGTTCAACGAACACGCCGAACCTCCCGTTTTTCTTTTCACCCTATGTGATCACGCGGAGCGCTGACCAACCAGGGGGCTGGCCAGGCGAAACGTGCGTCAACTCTTGGACACAGCAGGGGCGGTGGGAGCGCTCACGTCGAAGTGCCCCGCTTTGGGGGACGCCTTCATGAGAGCGGTGAGAACCCGTGCCTTCACGGCACCTTCCTCACTGCTGCCCCACATCACGGTCCGTCCACGGGTCAGTTCCAGGACGGCGGAGTCGTACGAGGTGACCCGTACGGTGCGGGTCTCCCCGGCCACCTTTCCCGGCAGGTCCCCCGCGACGCGGACCGCTTCCCGCAACAGCCGGTCACCGCCGAAGCGGCGCAGACTCGGAGACCGGTCCGCCGACAGCTGCAGGACCGGCACGTGCGGGGGTGCCTCGTCCACGGTCGCGAAGCGCACGCCTTTCGCATCCACTTCGATGAACTTCTCGCCCTTTTCGACCAGAAGGACCGGTTTCCGTTCGGTCACTCTAAGGCTGACACCGTGCGGCCATGACCGTACGACATCCACCGAGTCGATACGAGGCAACTTCTGGCGCAACCGGTCCGCGAGCGCGTCGGTGTCCACGGAGGCCAGCGGAGACCCCACGGGGGCCGCCGCGGCGGCCTCGACCTCGCTCCGGGTCAGGACGTCGGTGCCGGTGGTCGTCACCCGCTCCAGCCGCAGCCAGGAGGACCCGTAGAGCACCCAGACGGCCGCGCCGGCGACCAGGACCGCACCGGCCGCGATCAGGATCAGCCGCAGCCGGCCGGTGAGCCGGCGCCCCCCGGGTTCGATGTGCGGCGGGCGGGCCGGGGTGTCGGCCCGCTCGGCCTCGCCACGCTGGACGGTCGTCGGTCCGGCCACGCTCGCTCCTTCGCCGGACCCGGGGCCTGCGCCCCGGGTCCGCCCGGCCTCACGCCTGTCGGCGTGCGGCGATCGCCTCGTACACCATGCCGACGAGCAGGTCGTCGGCGTCCCGGCGCCCGAACTCCGCGGCCGCACGGGACATCTCGTACAGCCGGTGCGGGTCCGAGAGCACCGGGAGGACGTTGCCCTGCACCCATTCCGGGGTCAGCGCCGCGTCGTCCACCAGCAGACCGCCGCCGGCGTTGACCACCGGCTGGGCGTTCAGCCGCTGTTCGCCGTTGCCGATCGGCAACGGGACGTAGGCGGCGGGCAGTCCGACGGCGGAGAGTTCGGCGACGGTCATCGCGCCCGCGCGGCAGAGCATCATGTCGGCCGCGGCGTACGCGAGGTCCATCCGGTCCACGTACGGTACCGGGATGTAGGGCGGCATCCCGGGCATGTTGTCGATACGCGGCAATTCGTTCTTCGGACCGACCACGTGGAGGATCTGGATCCCGGACCGCTGGAGCAGCGGCGCGATCCGGGTGACCACCTCGTTGAGGTGGCGGGCGCCCTGCGAACCGCCGGAGACGAGCAGGGTCGGCAGGTTCGGGTCGAGGCCGAAGGCGGCACGCGCCTCGGGACGGACCCGCGCCCGGTCGAGGGTGGCGATGGTGCGGCGCAGCGGGATGCCGATGTAGCGGGCGCCGCGCAGCTTGCTGTCCGGGGTGGAGACGGCGACCCCGTGGGCGTACCGCGAGCCGATCTTGTTGGCCAGGCCCGGCCTGGCGTTGGCCTCGTGGACGACGATCGGGACGCCGACGCGCTTGGCCGCGAGGTAGCCGGGCAGGGCGACGTAACCGCCGAAGCCGATCACGCAGTCCGCCTTGGTGCGCTCCAGGATCTGCTCGGCGGCCTTGATGGTGCCGCGCAGCCGTCCCGGGACGGTGATCAGCTCGGGTGTGGGCTTGCGCGGCAGCGGCACGGCGGGGATCAGCGCCAGTTCGTATCCCCGCTCGGGTACGAGCCTGGTCTCCAGTCCGCGTTCCGTGCCGAGGGCAGTGATTCCCACGGTCGGGTCCTGCCTCCGCAGGGCGTCTGCGAGGGCAAGCGCGGGCTCGATGTGCCCGGCGGTCCCCCCGCCGGCGAGTACGACATGCACCGAAATTCACCGCTCTCCGGACGGACGCTTCGTGACGCGCCGTCTCATCGTCTTCCATCTGACCCCGGGCCTCCGCATGGCCAGGGCCGCTCTCGCCGCCGGGTCCTCCCGCGCGAAGGCGATCATGAGCCCCACGGCGAACATGGTCGGCAGCAGGGCGGAGCCCCCGTAGGAGAACAGCGGCAGCGGGACACCGGCGATCGGCAACAGGCCGAGCACCGCACCGATGTTGATCACGGCCTGCGCCGTGATCCAGGTGGTCACGCCTCCGGCTGCGTACCTCACGAAGGGGTCCTCCGTGCGTCCGGCCACGCGGATACCCGCATAGCCTAGAGCCGCGAAGAGGGCCAGCACCGACAGCGTCCCCGCCAGGCCCAGTTCCTCCCCGGTGATGGCGAAGATGAAGTCGGTGTGCGGCTCGGGGAGTTGACCCCATTTTTCCACACTCGCACCGAGCCCGGAACCGAACCAGCCGCCGGACGCGAGCGCGTAGATTCCGTGCACCGCCTGCCAGCAGGAGTCACCGGGCCCCGGTTCGGAGGCACCGATGCAGCCGAGCCGGGACATCCGGTTGGGGCTGGTCTTGATGAGGACGAATCCGATGAGCACGGCGAAGCCGAGCACCCCGGCGAAGAGCCGGGTGGGGGCGCCGGCCAGCCAGAGCAGGCCGAAGAGGATCGCGGTCAGGATGATCGCGGTTCCCATGTCGCCGCCGAGCATGATCAGTCCGAGCAGCATGAAGGCGACCGGGACCAGCGGCACCAGCATGTGCTTCCACTGGGCCAGCAGCCGCTTGTCCTGCTTGCGGGCGAGCAGGTCCGCGCCCCAGAGGATCAGGGCGAGCTTGCCGAACTCGCTGGGCTGGAGCTGGAAGGGACCGCCCAGGTAGATCCAGTTCTGGTTGCCGTTGACCGACATCCCTATGCCGGGCACCTGGACCAGGACCATCAGGAAGACCGTGACGGCGAGCAGCGGGTAGGCCAGTGCCCGGTGGAGCTTGAGGGGCATCCGGGAGGCCAGCAGCATCAGGCAGGCCCCGATGACGGCGGCGACGAACTGCTTGCGGAAGAAGTAGGTGCTGGGCCTGGACAGCTCCAGCGCCTTGATCATCGAGGCGGAGTAGACCATCACGAGGCCGAGGACGGTGATCAGCAGTCCCGCGCCGAGAATCAGGTAGTACGCCGTCAGGGGGCGGTCCCAGGCCCGTCGTGCCCGCTCGTAGGTCCGCCGCATCCCGTCCCGGCGGCCCGGCCGGGGCGGTGTGCCCGCGGTGCGGCCGCCGGCGCGCGGCACCGGGGGCCGGCGGGAGCCGGTGGCGGGCCGGCTCCGCAGGGCGAGCCCGCGGAAGGGTCCGGGGCCCGCGGGCAGCGGTCCGGCGAGCAGGGGCGGGGTGAGCGCCCGGCTGATCGCCGCACCCGCCCCTGGGCGGTCGGTGCCGCTCGCGGCTGAGCTCTCGTCGGCCGGCATGGTCGCTGTCCCCTCCACTGTTCGTGCCCGGGACCGTCGCCGGGACCCCGGCGGTGCCGCGCGTGACCGGGTCCCGGGCGTTCCGGTCCTCCGGCACGGTACGGCGCGGGGACCGGACCCGTCAGGCGCTCTCGTCGGCGAGTCCGCGGACCGCGTCCGCGAACGCCTCGCCCCGCTTGTTGTAGTTCACGAACATGTCCATCGAGGCGCAGGCCGGGGCCAGCAGGACGGTGTCGCCCGGCCGGGCCAGCCGTGCCGCTTCGAGGACCGCCGCGGACATCGCCCCAGTGTCGGTCCGGTCGAGGTCGACCACCGGTACCTCGGGGGCGTGTCGCGCCAGGGCTTCGGCGATGAGTGCCCGGTCGGCGCCCATCAGCACGACGCCCCGCAGCCGCTTCGCCGCGCCGGTGACCAGTCCGTCGAAGGTGGCGCCCTTGGCGAGACCGCCGGCGATCCAGACGATCGGCTCGTAGGCGGCGAGCGAGGCCTCGGCGGCGTGGGTGTTGGTGGCCTTGGAGTCGTCGATGTACGTGACACCGGCGACGTCGGCCACGTGCTCGATGCGATGGGCGTCCGGGCGGAAGGCCCGCAGTCCGTCGCGCACCGCGGCGGGCGGCACCCCGAACGCGCGGGCCAGCGCCGCCGCGGCCAGGGCGTTGGCGATGTTGTGCGGGGCCGGCGGGTCGACGTCGCCGACCTCGGCGAGCTCCTGGGCCTGCTGGTGGCGGTCGGGGACGAAGGCCCGGTCGACGAGGATGCCGTCGACCACCCCGAGCTGCGAGGGGGCCGGTGTGCCGAGGGTGAAGCCGATGGCCCGGCAGCCCTCCTCGACATCGGCCTCGCGCACGAGGTCCTCGGTCGCCGCGTCCTGCGCGTTGTACACGCAGGCGACGCTGTTGCCCTCGTAGATCCGGCCCTTGTCGGCGGCGTAACCGGCCATGGAGCCGTGCCAGTCGAGGTGGTCGGGGGCCAGGTTGAGGACGGCCCCGGAGTGGGCGCGCAGCGACGGCGCCCAGTGGAGCTGGTAGCTGGAGAGCTCGACGGCGAGCACGTCGTACGGCTCGTCGCCGAGCACCGCGTCCAGCAGGGACACCCCGATGTTCCCGACGGCGGCCGTGCGCAGGCCGGCTGCGCCGAGGATCGAGGCGAGCATCCGCACGGTGGTGGTCTTGCCGTTGGTGCCGGTGACGGCGAGCCACGGCGCGGCCCCCGGCCCCCGCAGCCGCCAGGCGAGTTCGACGTCGCCCCAGACGGGGACGTCCGCCTCGGCGGCCGCCCGGAAGAGCGCCTTGTCCGGCTTCCAGCCGGGGGCCGTGACCACGAGCTCGGTGGACCCGGGAAGGGTGTCGCCGTCGCCGAGGCGCACGGTGATCCCGAGCGCCTCCAGTTCGGCGCCCTGAGCGCGGGAGCGCTCGTCGTCGCCGTCGTTGACGACGGTGACGAGCGCCCCGCGCTCGTGCAGGGCACGGGCCGCGGGGATCCCGCTGACGCCGAGTCCGGCGACCGTGACGCGCTTGCCCCGCCAGTCCGTGCTGCTCACTTCTTGGCTGCCCATCCCGCGTAGAAGAGGCCGAGTCCGACGATCACGCACATGCCCTGGATGATCCAGAAGCGGACCACGACAAGGACCTCGGACCACCCCTTGAGTTCGAAGTGGTGCTGGAGCGGAGCCATCCGGAACACCCGCTTGCCGGTCATCTTGAACGAGCCGACCTGGATGACCACGGACATGGTGATCATCACGAAGAGGCCGCCGAGGATGGCGAGCAGGAACTCGGTGCGGGAGCAGATCGCGAGACCCGCGAGCGCGCCGCCGAGGGCGAGCGAACCGGTGTCACCCATGAAGATCTTCGCGGGTGAGGTGTTCCACCACAGGAAGCCGAAGCAGGCGCCCATCAGGGCCGAGGCGACGACCGCGAGGTCGAGTGGGTCGCGCACCTCGAAACAGGCTTCGGGGTTGGTGAGGGTGGTCGCGTTGGCGCAGGACTCCTGGAACTGCCAGAGCCCGATGAAGGTGTACGCGCCGAAGACCATCACCGACGCACCGGTGGCCAGGCCGTCCAGACCGTCCGTCAGGTTCACGCCGTTGGACATGGCGAGAATCATGAACAGCGCCCAGACGACGAACAGCACCGGTCCGATGGACCAGCCGAAGTCCTCGACGAACGAGAGCCGGGTGGACGCCGGGGTGTTGCCCCGCAGGTCGGCGAACTGGAGCGAGAGCACGGCGAACGCGATGCCGACGATCAGCTGGCCGGCCATCTTGGCCTTGGCCCGCAGCCCCAGCGAGCGCTGCTTCACGATCTTGATGTAGTCGTCGAGGAACCCGACGAGGCCCATCCCCGCCATCAGGAACAGGACGAGCACACCGGAGAAGCGCATGTCCTCGCCGGTGATCACCTTCGCCAGCACGTAGGCGATGATCGTGGCCAGGATGAAGGCGATGCCACCCATGGTGGGCGTGCCCTTTTTGCTGCCGTGGGTACGGGGGCCGTCGTCCCGGATGAACTGCCCGTAGCCCTTGCGGGCCAGGAGTTTGATCAGCAGCGGGGTTCCGACCAGGGTCAGGAAGAGCCCTATGGCCCCCGCGAAGAGGATCTGCCTCATCGGACGGCGACCTCGCCCTCGGTGGTCTCCAGCAGTGCCAGGGCGACCCTCTCCAGGCCGACCGACCGGGACGCCTTCACCAGCACGACGTCTCCCGGGCGCAGTTCACTGCGCAACAGGCCGACGGCCGCCTCTGCGTCGGACACGTGCACCGACTCCTCACCCCACGAACCCTCGTTGTATGCGCCCAGTTGCAGCCAGGAGGCTTCTTGGCCCCCGACAGCGACGAGCTTGCTGACGTTGAGCCGGACGGCGAGCCGTCCGACCGCGTCGTGCTCGGCGAGTGACGCGTCCCCGAGCTCGGCCATCTGGCCGAGCACCGCCCACGTGCGCCCCCCGGCTGCCCGTCGGGCCTTGCCCATGGCGGCCAGCGCACGGAGTGCGGCCTTCATGGATTCGGGGTTCGCGTTGTAGGCGTCGTTGACGATCGTCACACCGTCCGGACGCTCGGTGACCTCCATGCGCCAGCGGGAGAGGGTGCCCGCCCCGGAGAGCGCATCGGCGATCTCGGTCACGGACATGCCCAACTCATGGGCGACGGCGGCCGCGGCGAGCGCGTTCGACACGTGGTGCTCACCGTACAGGCGCAAGGTCACGTCGCTGCACCCGGTGGGTGTGTGGAGGGCGAAAGCGGGCCGTCCGTCGTCCGTGAGCCGTACGTTCTCTCCCCGTACGTCCGCATCCGGGGCCTCCCCGAAGAGGAGCACCCGTGCCTTTGTGCGGGACGCCATCGCGCGGACGAGCGGGTCGTCGGCGTTCAGGATCGCCGCGCCGTCCGCGGGCAGGACCTCGACGAGCTCGCCCTTGGCGCGGGCGATCGCCTCACGGCTGCCGAACTCCCCGATGTGGGCGCTGCCCACGTTGAGGACCAGGCCGATCCGGGGCGGGGTCAGGCCCGCGAGGTACTCGATGTGGCCGATGCCCCGGGCGCCCATCTCCAGCACGAGATGGCGGGTTTCCGCCGTGGCGCGCAGGGCGGTGAGCGGCAGCCCGATCTCGTTGTTGAGGGAGCCGGGCGTCCAGACCGTGGGCGCCCGGTGTTCCAGGATCTGGGCGATCAGGTCCTTCGTGGACGTCTTGCCGGCCGACCCGGTCAGCGCGACGACGCTGGTGCCGAGGCGTTCGACGACGGCACGGGCGAGGGAGCCGAGGGCGGCCACGACGTCGTCGACGACGATCGCGGGGACGCCGAGGGGGCGGGCGGCGAGCACGGCCACCGCTCCCGCCTCGACGGCGCGCCGGGCGTAGTCGTGGCCGTCGACCCGCTCACCGGCGAACGCGGCGAAGAGGGAGCCCTGCCGCACCTCCCGGGAGTCGATGACGACGGGTCCGGTGACGGTGGCGGACGGGTCCGGTACGTCGTGCGCCTGCCCGCCGACGATTCCGGCGATCTCGGCGAGGGAAAGGGCGATCACTTGGTCATCCCTGACTGTTGTTCTCGTGGGTGTGTACGCGGTCCTCGGGGGCGTGTGCGGCACCCGTGCGTCCCGATGAGCGTTCGATGGCCTCGCGCAGGACCTTGCGGTCGTCGAAGGACCGGATCACGCCGTGGACGTCCTGGCCCTGCTCGTGTCCCTTTCCGGCCACCAGCACGGTGTCCCCGGGCTCGGCCCGGGCGACCGCGGCGGCGATGGCCGCGGCCCGGTCGGCGTCGACGAGCACCTCGCCGCGCTCGTGCACGGGCACCTCGGCGGCGCCGTGGAGCATCGCGGCGAGGATCGCGAGGGGGTCCTCGGAGCGGGGGTTGTCGGAGGTCAGCACGGCGGTGTCGGCGAGCCGGGCGGCGGCGGCGCCCATCGGGCCCCGCTTCGTCGTGTCGCGGTCGCCGCCGCAGCCGAGCACGATGTGCACCCGGCCCTCGGTGACCTTGCGCAGCGAGCGCAGGACGGACTCGACGGCGTCGGTCTTGTGCGCGTAGTCGACGACCGCGAGGTAGGGCTGTCCGGCGTCGACGCGTTCCAGCCGGCCGGGCACGCCGGGGACGGCCGCGACGCCGTCGGCGGCGATCTGCGGGTCGATGCCGGCCACGGCCAGGGTGACGATCGCGGCGAGGGTGTTGGCGACGTTGAACGGGCCGGGCAGCGGGGCCCGGGCGGTGATGCGCTCGCCCTTGGGCCCGACCACGGTGAAGGTGCTGTCCCGGGGGCCGACCTCGACGTCCTCGGCACGCCACTCGGCGTCCGGGTGGCCCTCCGTGGAGAAGGTGACCACCGGCACGGACGCCTCGTCGACCAGCCTGCGGCCGTACTCGTCGTCGAAGTTGACGACGCCGATCCTGCTGCGCTCCGGGGTGAACAGCTGCGCCTTGGCCTGGAAGTAGTCCTCCATCCCGGAGTGGAACTCCATGTGCTCCGGGCTGAGGTTGTTGAACACGGCGACGTCGAAGACGCAGCCGTCGACCCGCCCGAGCACCAGGGCGTGGCTGGAGACCTCCATGGCCACGGCCTCGACGCCGCGTTCCCGCATGACCGCGAAGAGGGCCTGGAGGTCGGTGGCTTCGGGGGTGGTCCGCTCGGACTTGATGCGCTCGTCGCCGATCCGCATCTCGACGGTGCCGATCAGCCCGGTGCTGCGTCCGGCGCCGCGCAGCCCGCCCTCGACGAGGTACGCGGTGGTGGTCTTGCCGGACGTGCCGGTGATCCCGATCTGGAGGAGGCCGGTACCGGGCCGTCCGTAGATCTCGGCCGCGAGGTCGCCCATCCGGGCGCGCGGGTCGTCGGTGACGAGCACCGGCAGGCCGGTGGCGGCGGCGCGTTCGGCGCCCGCCGGGTCGGTGAGGATCGCGGCGGCCCCGAGGCCTTCGGCCTGGGCGGAGAAGTCGGCGCCGTGGAAGCGGGCACCGGGCAGAGCCGCGTACACGTCCCCGGGGCGCACGGCCCGGGAGTCGTGGGTGATGCCGGTGACCTCACCGGCGTCCTGCGGTCCGGCACCGAGCCGGGCTGCCAGCTCTCCGAGGGACGTCGGCCTGAGCCGGTCCGGTCGGGGCGCTCCCGGGTAGGTCACAGGCGCGTCCTTCTGAGTGGTTTGGAACTGATCAGCGTGGGGCACGGCGGTGAGCGTACCGGGCGGACCCGGCCTCTCGCGAAGTGAGGGGCCGGGGTTGCGGTACTTCTCGTTCCGGTTCCCGGGATCGGGGGTGATGGTCGTCACTGCGGGCTCCGCGCGTCACTCGCCGGGCTTGAAGGACACCGGCATCCGGGCGGGTGAGCTGCCGGACGGGGGTGCCTGGAGGGTCTTGAGGGCGAACTCCATGACCTTCTTGTAGATGGGGCCGCAGATCTGGCCGCCGAAGTAGCTGCCCTTGGTGGGGTTCTGGATGGCGCAGTAGACGGTGACCTGCGGGTCGTCGGCCGGGGCGAAGCCCGCGAAGGACGCGGTGTAGCCCTTGTAGACCCCGTGTACCGGGTCGACCCGGTTGGCCGTGCCCGTCTTGCCCGCGACCCGGTAGCCCTGGATGTGGGCCTTGGTCCCGGTGCCCTCACGGTCGTCCACGACGGACTCCAGCATCTTCGCCAGCGTCCCGGCCGTCTTCTCGCTGACCACCCGGGTCCGCTTCGGGGCGTCGGAGGCCTGGTAGCGGCCGTCCTCGTCCTTGGTCGCGCGGACGAGGGTCGGTTCGATGCGGACCCCGCCGTTGGCGACGGTCTGGTAGACCGAGGCGGCCTGCATGGCGTTGAGGGAGAGCCCCTGCCCGAAGGGGATCGTGTACTGCTGCGAGGTGGACCAGTCCTGGGGCTTGGCCACGATGCCGGGCGACTCGCCCGGGTAGTCGAGCCCGGTGGTGCTGCCCAGGCCGAACTTGCGCAGGTAGGAGTACAGGACCTCGTTGGCCTCGGGCTGGGTCTTCCCCAGCTGCCCGGTGGCCAGGATGGTGCCGATGTTGCTGGACTTGGCGAGCACGCCGTTGAGCGTGAGGTACCAGGTCGGGTGGTCGACGTCGTCCCGGAAGAGCCGGTCGCCCCGGTGCAGCCGGTTGGGGACGGTGACGTGCGTGTCCGGGGTGGCCGCGCCCTCCTCCAGCACGGCGGCGATGGACATGACCTTGCTGGTGGAGCCCGGTTCGTACACGTCCTGGAGGGCCGCGTTGCCCAGGGCGGCCGCGTTGCTCTGCGCGAGGTCGTTCGGGTCGTAGCCCGGGGCGTTGGCCATGGCCAGCACCTCGCCGGTCCTCGTGTTCTGGACGATCACGTAACCGCGGTCCGCCCGGGACTTCTCCACCTGGTCGGCGATGGCGCGCTGGGCGGCCCACTGGATGTCGCGGTCGATGGTCAGCTCGACGTCGGTGCCGGCGACGGCGGGGATCTCCGTGGAGCCGGCCGTCGGGACGGGGCGGCCGCCCGCCTGGGCGTAGCGGATCTTGCCGTCCTCGCCCTGGAGCTGCTTGTTCAGCTGCGCCTCCAGGCCGCCGCCGCCCTTGCCCTCGGCGTTGACGAATCCCAGTATCCCGGCGGCGAGGCCGCCGTTGGGGTAGACCCGCCTGGTGGTCGGCTCCTGGAGGACCCCGGCCAGGACGTTGGCCCCGGGGCCGCCGTCGGCCCGGTCCTCGGCCGCCTTCTCCGCGAGGACGGACTTGAGGTCCTTGATCTGCTTCCAGATCTGCGGGGTCTGCCGGCGTGCCAGGACCGTGTAGCGGCTCTTCGGGGTGGAGAGCTTCTCCGCCAGCTCCGCCTCGTCCTTGCCGAGGATCGGGGCGAGCAGCGCCGCCGCCTGCTGCGGTGCGTCGGGGGCCTTGCTCTCCTCCGGGGTGAAGAGCTTGGGGTCGGCGGTGATGTCGTGCGCGTCGACACTGGTGGCCAGGGCGATCCCGCTGCGGTCGGTGATCTCCCCGCGTTCGGCGGCGACCGTGTACTCCAGATAGCGGTTCTTCTCGGCCTTGGCCGCGTAGGCCCCGGCGTCGACCGCCTGGACCTGGAGCAGCCGGACGACGAACGCCAGCATGACGAGGGTCAGGCAGAGGCTGATCAGGCGCAGCCGGGGGCGCGGGCTGCCCAGGCGGATGGGCTGCGCGGAGGTTCCGCGCCGCTTCCGGGGCGCCGCAGGACGCCGGGGGGGCCGGTCCTCGGCACGGGCGGCGGGCCGGGCGCGCCCGGGACCGCCTGTGGCGTTACGGGAGCGCGCGGGGCCGGGTACGCGACGGCGCGGCGGTTCCTTGGACGGCACTGCGTCACCTGCCGGTGCTGGTCGGGGTGGGAGCGGGGTCCGCCGCTTCCGCGGACGGCGCCCCGGGAGCGGGCGAGGGAGCGGGCGGGGCGGAGGCCGGCGCCGGGGCGGAGGGGGACACCGAACCGGACGGGGACGCCTCCCCCGTGGGCGCGGTGGCGCTCGCGCCGGGCTCCGCGTCCGCGGTGGAGCTCGCGTCCGCGGAGGGGGAAGGCGGGGCGGAGGGGGAAGGGGGCAGTGCGGTGGCCCGTTCGGGCACCCCGCTGATCGTGCCGTCCCGGTTGAGGAAGGCGGGGCTGCCGCCGGGGACCATGCCCAGCTCCCTGGCGCGGCGTTCCAGGGCGTCCGGCTCGGCATAGCTGTCGACGTCCCGCTGGAGCGCCTGCTGCTCGTCGGTGAGCTCGGTGGTCTCCCGCTTCAGCTTGCTCAGCCTGAACGAGCCCTCGTTGAGCGCCGAGTTCAGCAGCAGGAGCGAGATCAGGCCGCCCGCGAGGAGCAGGACGACCAGCAGCACGAAGGGGGTGCGGGCGGCGGTGCTCGGGCCCGACGGCATCAGCCGGGCGAGCCGGCCGGCCCTCCCCTTCGCCTGCTCGGCCGTCCCGGTCACCGGCTCTCCACCGGCCTCGTCCCGGTGCGGCCCGTCCGGCGGGGTGCGCTCATCGCTCCTCCTCGCGGATCCGCTGGGCGCCGCGCAGCCGCGCGGGGGCGGCGCGCCGGTTCTCCGCGACCTCCTCCTCGGCGGGCAGCTCGGCGCCGCGGGTCAGCAGCTTCAGCCGGGGCTGGTAGCGCTCGGGCACGACGGGCAGTCCGGGCGGCGCCGTGTTGGCCGCACCGGCCGCGAAGACCTGCTTGACCAGGCGGTCCTCGAGCGAGTGGTACGAGAGGACGGCGATCCGGCCGCCGACGGCGAGGCTGCCGACCGCGGCGGGCACGGCCCGTTCCAGGACGGTGAGTTCACCGTTGACCTCGATGCGCAGGGCCTGGAAGGTGCGCTTGGCGGGGTTGCCGCCGGTGCGCTTGGCCGCCTGCGGCAGGGAGTCGCGGATCAGCTCGACGAGGCGGGCGCTGTTGCTGAACGGTTCCTTCTCACGCTCGCGCACGACGGCCGAGACGATGCGCTTGGCCTGCTTCTCCTCGCCGTACGCGCGCAGGATCCGGACGAGTTCGCCCGGCGGGTAGGTGTTGAGCACCTCGGCCGCGCCGATGCCGGTCGTCTGGTCCATGCGCATGTCGAGGGGCGCGTCCTGGGCGTAGGCGAAGCCGCGGTCGGCCTCGTCCAGCTGCATGGAGGAGACGCCGAGGTCGAACAGCACGCCCTGGACCTTGGGAATGCCCAGCCGGTCCAGGACCTCGGGCAGTTCGTCGTAGACGGCGTGCACCAGGGTGGCGCGGTCGCCGTACGGGGCGAGGCGCTCGCCGGACAGCCTCAGCGCCTCCTTGTCGCGGTCCAGCGCGACCAGCCGGGCCGCGGGGAAGGCCGCGAGCAGGGCCTCGCTGTGGCCGCCGAGCCCGAGGGTGCAGTCGACGACGACGGGGGGCTGCGGTCCGGTCGCCTCCAGAGCCGGGGCCAGCAGGTCCAGGCATCGCTGGAGCATCACCGGGACGTGTCGGGTCTGGCTCAAAGCGCCCTCTCAGGCTCTGCCCCGGGTGGCCGTACACGCGGTCTGGTCCCCGCCCGCCCGGAAGGGGAGGTCGGCCGGCGCCGGGGAAGGGGGCGTCGGCCGGCCGTCGGGCGGGAGAGGGCCGGGCCGCGTGTACGCCGCACACCACGGGGAACGCGAAACATGTAAAAATATGCGGAATGTGCAGGCGTGTCGGTAACTTCGGGTCACTTTAGTCCACCCTGCCATTCGATCCGGTCCCGATCAACGAACCGCGCTGCGCGTCGCTCCGCAGCGACGCGTCCGGGATCCTCACCCCGGGCCGGCCGCCGCACCCCGCGGCCTGTGGGTTAGCTCACAACAAGCGTCGTTGGCGTTCTTTGTCCCCTTCCACAGCCCGTCCGGAGGGACGGCGAAGGATAACGTCGTAGCCATGTCGACTTCTGCGCAGCCTTTCGCCGAGACCGATTCCCCCACCCCCTCCCCCACCGCCTCAGCCGACCGGACGGTCACCGACCGCCTGGTCGGGCTGAACACGCAGTACGCGGAGGCCTTCACCGACCCGGGCATGGACGCACGTCCCGTGCTGAAGGTGGCCGTGGTCGCCTGCATGGACGCCCGCCTCGACCTCCACCGGGCGCTCGGCCTGGAACTGGGCGACTGCCACACCATCCGCAACGCGGGCGGCGTGGTCACCGACGACGTGCTGCGTTCCCTGACGATCAGCCAGCGGGCGCTCGGCACCCGCAGCGTCATCCTCATCCACCACACGAACTGCGGCATGGAGTCGCTGACCGAGGGCTTCCGCCAGGAGCTGGAGCTGGAGGTCGGGCAGCGCCCGTCCTGGGCGGTGGAGGCCTACTCGGACGCCGACCAGGACGTCCGCCAGTCGATGCAGCGGGTGCGCACCTCGCCGTTCCTGCTGCACACGGACGACGTCCGCGGCTTCGTCTTCGACGTGACCACGGGCAAGCTGCGCGAGATCCTTCCCGCCACCTGAGAGAGACCGGCCACCACCCCGACATACGGACCACACCCGGCATTTCGCCCTCCGTTGTCCACAGGCGAGTGACAGGGAGCGGTGACCCCAACAAGAATGCGGGTGTGACGTCCCTCCGGGTCCTCCGGAGAGATGTCCGTATATCGGGGCGGGCCGGGCAGCTTTCCGCGCGGGCCCGAGCACAAGGGCCGAGGAGGGCCGGGTGACGACCTATGACGATCGAGCGAGCCTCACAGATCTGACCACCACAGCCGAGCGGGTACGCAGGTCGGTCGAGGGTGTGATCGAGGGCAAGCCTGAGGTCGTACGGCTCTCGCTGACCGTGCTGCTCGCGGAGGGGCACCTCCTGATCGAGGACGTCCCGGGCGTGGGCAAGACCATGCTGGCCAAGGCACTGGCGCGGTCGGTCGACTGCTCGGTGCGGCGCATCCAGTTCACGCCCGACCTGCTGCCCTCGGACATCACCGGGGTGTCGATCTTCGACCAGCAGCGGCGGGACTTCGAGTTCAAGCCCGGTGCGATCTTCGCCCAGATCGTGATCGGCGACGAGATCAACCGAGCCTCGCCGAAGACCCAGTCGGCGCTGCTGGAGTCGATGGAGGAGCGCCAGGTCACGATCGACGGGCAGAGCTACGAACTGCCCGATCCCTTCATGGTGGTGGCGACGCAGAACCCGGTGGAGATGGAGGGCACCTACCCGCTCCCCGAGGCGCAGCGCGACCGCTTCATGGCCCGGGTGTCGATGGGGTACCCGAGCGCCGAGGCGGAGCTCCGGATGCTCGACGTGCACGGCGGCCCGTCGCCGCTGGACGACCTGCAACCGGTGGCGCACGCCCACGACATCGCGAAGCTGATCGAGGCGGTGCGCACGGTGCACGTCGCCGAGGCCGTCCGGCGGTACGCCGTGGACCTGGTGTCCGCCACCCGCCGGCACCCCGATCTCCGGCTGGGCGCCTCGCCCCGCGCGACCCTCCACCTGGTGCGGGCCGCCAAGGCGTCCGCCGCGCTGAGCGGCCGGGACTACGCCCTGCCGGACGACGTCCAGGCGCTCGCGGTCGCGGTGCTGTCCCACCGGCTGCTGCCGACGGCCCAGGCGCAGCTCAACCGGCGCACGGCCGAGCAGGTCGTGCTGGACATCCTGCAGCACACCCCGGTGCCGGCCTCGGGCGGCGACCCCGCCCCGGCGCAGCCCCGGCACCGGCCCGGCGGCCCGGTGTACGGCCCGCAGCCCGGCGTCCGGCGCCCGTGAGGGCGGACGGGGCACCGGGCCCCGTGGACGACAGCGACGACAAGGGCGGCCTGCGGGCGGCCCTGGGCGGGCTGACGACCCGGGGGCGGTCCTTCCTGGCCGCCGGTGTGGCGGCGACGGTCTGCGCCGTCGTGCTGGGCCAGAGCGATCTGTTCCGGGTCGGCCTGCTGCTGGGAGTGCTGCCGCTGGTCTGCGTCACCGTCCTCTACCGCACCCGCTACCGGGTGGCCGGCAGCCGGCGGCTGGCGCCGTCGAGGGTGCCGGCCGGCTCGGAGGCGCGGGTGCACCTGCGCATGGACAACGTGTCCCGGCTGCACACCGGCCTGCTGATGCTGCAGGACCGCGTTCCGTACGTCCTCGGCCCGCGGCCCCGGTTCGTCCTGGACCGGGTGGAGCCGGGCGGCGTGCGGGAGGTCTCCTACCGGGTCCGCTCCGACCTGCGCGGCCGCTACCCGCTGGGACCGCTGCAGCTCCGGCTGAGCGATCCGTTCGGAATGTGCGAGCTGACGCGTTCCTTCAGCGCCTACGACACCCTGGTCGTCGTCCCCCGCACCGAGCCCCTCCCGCCGCTGCGGCCGGCCGGGGACGCCACCGGGTACGGCGACGGCAGGCAGCGGTCGCTGGCGCTGGCGGGCGAGGACGACATCATTCCGCGCGGCTACCGGCACGGCGACGACCTGCGGCGGGTGCACTGGCGCTCCACCGCGCGCCACGGCGAGCTGATGGTGCGGCGCGAGGAGCAGCCGCAGCGGGCCGGTTGCACGGTGCTGCTGGACACCCGGCGGATCGCCTACCGGGGCGGCGGGCCGGGTTCGGCCTTCGAGTGGGCGGTGTCGGGGGCGGCGTCCGCGGTGACGCACATGCTGGAGCGGGGCTTCTCGGTCCGGCTCCTGACGGACGAGGGGAGCGCCGTACCGGGCGAGGGCGGCGACGGCTTCCCGGGGGCGGGCCAGGACTCCCCGGAATCGGCGGGACTGATGATGGACACGCTGGCGGTCGTCGACCACTCCGACGGGGGCGGGTTCTCCCGCGCGCACGACGTGCTGCGCGGCGGCGAGGGGCTGCTGGTGGCGTTCTTCGGCGATCTCGACGAGGAGCAGACGGCGATGGCGGCCAGGATGCGGCAGCGCAGCCGGACCGCCGTCGCGTTCGTGCTGGACGGCGACGACTGGGCACGCGGCGGGGAGCCCGTGGCCCCGGGCCGGTCCTCGGAGCGGCTGCGGCTGCTGCGCGAGGCGGGCTGGACGGCGCTGGCGGTGCCCCCGGGTGCGGAGCTCGCACGGCTCTGGCAGCAGGCCGGCCAGGACGGCACCGGTGTGCGGTCCCCCGCGGCCGGGACGACGACGGGTCTCTCCGGGGGGCGGTCGTGAACGGGCTCGTCCGGCTGGCGCTGTGCGCCTTCGCTGCCACGCTGGCGGCGGCGGGCGCCCTGCTGCCCCTGGTGGAGACCTCGACGTGGATCGTGCAGGCCGCGGTCCTGCTGGCGTTCCAGAGCGGTGCGGGCGCGCTCGCCCGCCGGATGCTGCCGCACCGGGTCCTGACGGTCTCCCTCCAGGTGCTCGTGACCCTGCTGACGCTGACCGCGGCGTTCGCCGGGGAGCAGGCCCTCTTCGGCGTGCTCCCCGGCCCGCAGGCCCTCCAGCACCTCGCCGATCTGCTGACCGCGGGCGCCGACGACGTCGGCCGGTACGCCATCCCGGCGCCGGCCACGGACGGCATCCGGCTGATGCTGATCGGCGGAGTGCTGCTGATCGGGCTCGCCGTCGACGTCCTCGCGGTGACGTGCCGCGCCGCCGCCGCGGCCGGACTCCCGCTGCTCGCGCTCTACTCGGTGGCGGCGGGGCTCTCCGACGGCGGCGCGGGATGGCTCTGGTTCCTGCTCGCGGCGTGCGGGTACCTGGTTCTCCTGCTGGCCGAGGGCCGCGACCGGCTGTCCCGGTGGGGCCGGGTCTTCGGCGGTGTGTCCCGCACCTCGGGCGGTCTGGCCGCCGGCCTGGAGGGGTCCGGACGCGTGTCGGCCTCGGTGCGCACGGGACGCCGGATCGGGGCCGTCGCGCTGGGCATCGCGATCGCCGTACCCGCGGCGCTGCCCGCGCTGGACGGCGGGCTGCTGGACGGCACGGGCGGCGGGGCGGGCAAGGGGGGCGGCGGGGGCACCATCTCCGCGGTGAACCCGCTGGTCTCGCTCCAGAACAACCTCAACCAGCCGGAGAACCGGGAGGTGATGACGTACCGCACCACCTCCGGGAGCCCGCAGGACTTCTATCTGCGCATCCTGGCCCTGGACCAGTTCGACGGCAGCGAGTGGCGTCCGTCGACCCGCCGGCTGAGGGACGTCCCGGACCGGCTGCCGCAGCCGGCCGGGCTGGGTCAGGACGTCTCCGTCACCGAGGTCCGGACGAACATCTCGGCGTCCCGCTCGTACCAGCAGACGTATCTGCCGCTCCCCTATCCGGCGAGCGAGGTCGACGTCGAGGGCCGCTGGCGCTACGAACCCGAGGGGCGCACCCTCGTGGGCGACAACGGCCAGACGACCCGCGGTGTGCGGTACGGGGTCAGCAGTCTGGTGGTGGAGCCGACGGCCGAGCAGCTCGCCGGGGCGATGGCACCGCGTTCGGACCTGGTCCGCGAGTACACACAGGTGCCCCCGTCGCTGCCGGCCGTGGTCGGGAGGACCGCCGAGCAGGTGACCCGGGGAGCGTCCAACGACTACGAGCGGGCCGTGAAGCTGCAGGACTGGTTCGCGTCGGAGGGCGGTTTCCGCTACGACACGACGGTGGCGTCCGGCACCGGTACGGCGGCCATCGAACGGTTCCTGAAGGACAAGGAGGGCTTCTGCGTCCACTTCTCCTTCTCGATGGCGGCGATGGCCAGGACCCTGGGCATCCCCGCCCGGGTCGCGGTGGGCTTCACCCCGGGCACGGTCCAGGCGGACGGTTCGGTGTCGGTCGGGCTGCGCGACGCGCACGCCTGGCCGGAGCTGTACTTCGAGGGCGTGGGCTGGACCCGTTTCGAGCCGACGCCGTCCCGGGGCAGCACTCCGTCGTACACCCTGCCCGACGTGCCCTCCACGGATCCCTCCGACACCGCGCTGCCGGAGGACGGTGCCTCGGCGGCCCCCACGGCGGCCCCTTCGGCGACGGAGTCCTGCCCGGTGCAGATGCGCAGGCAGGGCGAGTGCGGGGCGTCCGCGGCCCCGGGGGCGGCGGACTCCTCGGATCCGGGGACCCCGGTGGGCTCGATCGCCCTGTGGGTGCTCGGCTCCCTGGTGGTCCTCGTGCTCCCGCTGCTGCCCATGCTGGGGCGGATCCGGGTCCGCAGGCGGCGGCTCGGTTCCTCCGGGGGGCGGACTCCCGCCGACGCGGCGGCACGGGTGATGGCCGCCTGGCGGGAGATCACCGACTCGGCGTGGGACCACGGCATCGCACCGGACGAGTCGCAGACCCCGCGCAGGACCGCGGCGCGTGTCGTGCGGCTGGGCGGCCTCCCGGGCACGGCGGCCGCCGCGATCCACCGGGCGGCGGGAGCGGTGGAGCGGGTGCTGTACGCACCCGAGCCGGGATCCGCGTCCGTGTCCCCCGAGGACGTCCGGGCGGTGCGGGAGGGGCTGCGGGCCTCGGCCGGACGCTGGGGCAGGCTGCGCGCGACCGTCGCGCCGCGTTCGGCCGTCCGGGTGGTCTGGGCACTCGCGGACCGGCGGGCGGAGCTCGGCCGCCGCTGGTCGGCCCGAGCGGGCCGCGACCGCTGGGCGGCCCGGCTGCGGCGCCCGACCCGACAGCAGAGCTGACGGCACCCTGGTCCGGCCGGCCGGTGGGGGTGAGTAGGCCCTGGTCCGGCCGGCCGGTAGGTGGGTAGGCCCTGGTCCGGCCGGCCGGTAGGTGGGTAGGCCCTGGTCCGGTCGGCCGGGGGCTGCCACCCGGTCCGGCCGATCGGTGGGTGGCCGCACAAATCAGGCGGCCTGCCCGCGGGCGCCGGCCTGTTCCGGCCCGGCCGGTGTATGCCGCACAGTTCCGGTCGGCCCGTGAGTGACCGCTTGTTCCGGCCGGCCGGGGACTGCCACCGGGTCCCGCCGATCGGTGCGTGGTCGCACGGATCAGGCCTGCCCGTGGGTGGCGGTCTGTTCCGGCCTGGCGAGGGGCTGCCGGACGGTCCCGTCGGCCCGTGAGCGGCCGCTTGTTCCGGCCGCCCGGTCCCAGGCGACAGGCGAATGTCGGCGCTGATTCGGCCCGCCCATGGGTGCCGGCCCGATCCGGCCCGGCCGGTGGATTTCCCGGGCGGGCGCACGCCCCCGGGCACGGGGCCGTCCGGGGGATGTGCGGGAAAGTACAGGGCTGCTGCTCCTGCGGGGCGACCCCCTCACAGGGGCACCGCGTGCAGGACAACGCGAGGGGGCACCTCGTGCAGGGCAACGCGAGCTCAAGCACGCCCCGGGAGGGCACCGCGCGAGGGCGCCCTCCGAAGGGAGCCGCGCGACGGACCTCGCGCGACGGGCACCGCATGAAGGGAACGCGTGAGGGCGGTCGCTGTGTAGCGACCGCCCTCAGCTGCGAGGTCCGGCATCACGTCCCGGCGCGGGGCCGGTGACCGGTGCGGTCACCGCCCGCCGGGACGTGGAAAGCTCACTGGCCCTGTTCGTCGCGGCGACGCTGCCACCGCTGTTCGATCCGGTTCATCATCGACCGGCGCTGCCTGGGGTGCCGGCCTTCGCCGCCGCCCCCGCTCGCACTCCCCGCCGGCTGCTGCTCACCGGGCTTCGGCGCTTTGCGCCACCCGGTGACCGCCAGCACGGCACAGCCCAGCATGACGAGGAAACCCGCCACGCTGACCCAGGTCTGCTGGAAGACCATCCCGGCCATGAGGAGCGCGATACCCACCAGAAAACCGGCCACCGCCTGGTAGACCCGTCGCCGGGTGTACCTGCGCAGCCCGCTTCCCTCAAGCGCTGTAGCGAACTTGGGATCTTCGGCGTACAGCGCTCGCTCCATCTGCTCGAGCATGCGCTGCTCGTGCTCCGAGAGCGGCACGGAGTCCTCCTCGTCGTCGGCCGCGGGGGCGACCGGTATGCGGCCCTTCCAGGATAGGCAGGGATTCGCCCCCGTGAAACCCGCCCTCTAGCCATAGCCAGTCCGGACCGCCAATTCGGCTCGGCTGCTGAGGCGTAGATTCCCCGACCTCCGATCCGTCATGCCGGACGGTGTCACCCGATCATACGGGGCCGACGGCCCGATCGGGTGTTCCGGGTATTACTCCGTCTGCGGCTGCGTTGCTGATCAGCCGGGCTCCGATCGCTTGCGCGCCTCTGCTCCGACCGTGTCGACGTCACGGCCGGACGCGCTTCTCCCCCAGAACGTGCAGCTGGGTCGCCACCGAGTGGAAGGCCGGCAGTTCCGCGACGGCCGCCTCCAGCTTGAGGAGCTCCTCCATCGCACCCGGCTCGGTGTCCACCAGAACTCCCGGGACCAGGTCGGCGAAGACCCGCACCCCGTGGACCGCGCCGACCTCGACGCCCGCGTCCTCGACCAGTGCGGTGAGCTGGTCGGCGGTGAACCTGCGGGGCACCGGGTCGCCGGAGCCCCAGCGGCCGGCGGGGTCCTTCAGCGCCTGCCGCGCCTCGGCGAAGTGCCCGGCGAGCGCCCGCGCCAGGACCGCTCCGCCGAGACCCGCGCCGAGCAGGCTGAGCGCTCCGGAGGGGCGGAGCGCGTCGACCGCGTTGCGGACGCCCTCGGCCGGGTCGTCGACGTACTCCAGGACACCGTGGCACAGCACCGCGTCGTATCCGGCCCGGTCCACGACCTCGAACAGGCCGAGGATGTCGCCCTGGACCCCGCGGACCCGGTCGGCGACGCGGGCCTCGTCGGCACGGCGCTCCAGGGCGAAGAGGGCGTTCGGGCTGGGGTCGACGACGGTGACGCGGTGGCCGAGCCGGGCGACGGGGACGGCGAAGTTGCCGGTGCCGCCGCCGGTGTCGAGCACGTCCAGCGCGTCCCTGCCGGTCTCCCGGACCCGGCGTTCGAGAGCGTCCTTGAGGACCTCCCAGACCACGGCGGTACGGAGGGAGGCACGGGGGCGCAGCTGGTCCGACACGGCAGTTGACTCCTCGGCACGGTGCCGCCACGGACGGCGGAGCGTGAACGGTGCAGGTGGTACGGGTGCTCTCCACCCTATTGCCTCGCACCGCCCCCGCGGTCACCCCGCGTCGGGCCGCTCCCCGGGGTCGTCCGTCCGGGGCTGCGGGAGGACGGGCCGGAGGGACAGCAGCCGCTCGGCCAGACGCAGGAACGCGGCCGCGTCGCGCAGCAGGCCGTCGGCGTCGTGGTCGTCGGCCGCGCCGGGTATGCCCGCCTCGGCACGGGCCCTGCGCGCGGCTCCGGAGGCGAAGAGGTCGCTCCACTCGGAGAGTTCGGGTGCGACGTCGGGCAGGACCTCCCAGGCGCTGCGGATGCGGTCGCGGCGGCGCCCGCCGGTCTCGTGCTCGCCGCGCGCGGCGAGCACGGCGGGCGCGGGGGGGAGTTCGGCGAGGTGGGCGGTGGGGTAGCGCGCGGTGGGGGTGTCGAGACCGGCGGCCGCGTCCAGGGCCCC
>NZ_JBEXRT010000055.1:0-37328 GCF_040613235.1 Streptomyces sp. NPDC006296
GCCGCTCGGCAGAGCCGGGCGGCCTTCCGCGCGGCACCGCCCGCCCGGTCCCGGGAGCCCGCCGGCACCGGGCCGGGCACGGGCCTCCGGGAAGCGAGAACCGCCACACCTTCGGGGGACTTTCCGACGCGGCGTTCCGCGCGGATCCCTTGCCGGAAGCGGGCAGGAGCACGGGACGGCCCGGGATCCGCGCATCACGAATGCGGCACTTCTGGCCGCTCCGGAGCGGTCGGGCATGGCGTCCGGCGCTTACAGGGCGCATACTCGACCGTAATGAAACAGTCAGCCGGTTCCCGCCGTCACCTGCCTTCCAGTCCCTTCAACCGCCCGGCCCAGGAGGCCCCACCGGTCGAATGCTTCGATGTGGGCGACAGGGTGTCGCACGACCAGTTCGGACTCGGACGGGTCCTCGCTGTCGAGGGCGACAACGACGCAGTGCTCATCGACTTCTCCGGGCGCCAGGGGAGGATCCTGAGCCCGTACTCGAAGCTGACCAAGCTCTGAGGGAGCGCCCGAGCACGCCACGCGTCCCGCCCGAGAGCCTCCGGACCCGGGGCACCTGAAGGGGGAGACCCCCCGCAGGTGCCCCGGATGCCGTTCCGGGGACGGGGCGCGCTACAGGGCCTTCGCGGCGGGCTTCACCATGCCGCGGACGGTCCGGGACTTCACGAACTCACCCATCGCGGTCATCTCCCACTCGCCGGAGAACTGCTTGATCAGCTTGGCCATCATCACACCGGTCTGCGGCTCCGCCCCGGTCAGGTCGAAGCGCACCAGCTCCTCGCCGGTGGCCGCGTCGATGAGCCGGCAGTAGGCCTTGGCGACCTCCGTGAACTTCTGCCCGGTGAAGGAGTTGACCGTGAAGACCAGTCCGGTCGCCTCCGGGGGGATCCGCCCGAGGTCGACGACGATCACCTCGTCGTCACCGGCGCCCTCTCCGGTGAGGTTGTCGCCGGAGTGCTTGATCGCGCCGTCGAGGATGGAGAGCTTGCCGAAGTAGCAGCTGTCCAGGTGGGTGCGGTCGGGGCCGTAGGCGATGACCGAGGCGTCGAGGTCGATGTCCTTGCCGCGGAACGCGGGCTCCCAGCCCAGCCCCATCTTCACCTGCGACAGCAGTGGCCTGCCGCCCTTGACCAGGGACACCGTCTGGTTCTTCTGGAGACTGATCCGGCCCTTGTCGAGGTTGATCTTGCCGGAGCCGGCGGGAGGCGCGGGCGGGGCGGCCGGCGCCGGCGGCGCGATCCGGGGGTCCACGGGAGCGGCCACCGGTGCCGGGGGAGCGACGGGCGGGGCGACGGGGGCCGCCGGTGCGGGCGGCGCGGCAGCGGCGGGCTCCTCCACCGAGACGCCGAAGTCCGTGGCGATCCCGGCCAGGCCGTTCGCGTAGCCCTGGCCCACGGCGCGGGCCTTCCAGGCGCCGTTGCGGAGGTAGATCTCGATGACCAGGAGCGCCGTCTCGCCGCCCAGCTGCGGCGGGGTGAAGGTGGCGAGTGCGCTGCCGTCGTCCGCGTTGCGCACGGTGGCGGTGGGCTCGATGCCCTGGAAGGTCCGGCCCTCGGCGTCGGGGCTCGCCGTGACCACGATCTTCTCGATGCCCGGGGGGACCGCCGTGGTGTCCACGACGATGGCGTCGGGCGCCGACCCGCCGCCCGAGCGGTAGGTCACGCCCGGGCCGGAGGGCTGGTTGTAGAAGATGAAGTCGTCGTCGGAGCGCACCTTGCCGTCGGCGGTGAGCAGCAGGCCCGAGACGTCGAGCCGCACCGGGGCGGCGACGTCCACCGCCACACGGGCGACGGAGAGAGGGATGTTCGAGCCGGGGGTCATTGCGGTCATGCAGGGGGTAACGAACGACCCGGCTTTGCCGTTCCCTTACCTTCGGCGGCGTACTCCGTACGGCCCGCCGCCGCGCGGCGGCCCCCGCGCCGGGGCCGGTCCGGCGTGGTCCGGCGGGGCCGGAGCAGGGACCGCCGGGTCCGGCCGGTCCGTCAGTGCGGCCAGATCGGCGGGTCCGTGACGAAGTGGCCGCCGAGGCGGGCGTGGTCCGGGTTCTCCGGGTCCAGTTCGCCGTGCTCGGCGACGAGCGCCGCGGCGTACGG
The DNA here is from genome assembly GCF_040613235.1 of Streptomyces sp. NPDC006296. Lineage (NCBI taxonomy): Bacteria > Bacillati > Actinomycetota > Actinomycetes > Kitasatosporales > Streptomycetaceae > Streptomyces > Streptomyces sp. NPDC006296. The sequence continues at coordinate 2,097 of NZ_JBEXRT010000055.1, forward strand.
CTCGGAGTCGTCCTGGGGGGTGTAGCCGAGGGCCCGGGCCGTCGTCAGGTCCCACCAGAGACGGGTGTTGTCGGAGGAGCCGTAGACCACGGTGTGCCCCACGTCCTCGGCGGTGAGGGCCGCGTGGAAGAGGCGGGCTCCGTCGGCGGGGCTCATCCAGACGGACAGCATCCGCACCGAGGTCGGCTCCGCGAAGCAGGAGCCGATGCGCACGGAGACGGTCTCCACGCCGTGCTTGTCCCAGTACAGCTGGGCGAGGTCCTCGCCGAAGGACTTCGACAGGCCGTAGAAGGTGTCGGGGCGGTGCGGGGTGCCGACGGGGATCAGCGGGTCGCCGGGGAGGGGGCGGGGGGTGTAGCCGACGGCGTGGTTGGAGGAGGCGAGGACGACGCGCCCGACACCTTCCTCGCGCACCGCCTCGTAGAGGTGGTACGTGCCCTCGATGTTGGAGCGGAGGATCTTGTCGAACGACGCCTCCAGGGAGATGCCGGCCAGATGGATCACCGCGTCGACGCCCCGCACGGCCTCCCGCAGCGCGGCCCTGTCACCGAGATCGGCGGTGACGGCGTCCGGCTCGCCCTCGACGGGGGCGACGTCGAAGAACCGGAGGTCGTAGCCGTAGGCGGGAAGCAGCCCCCGCATCAGCGTGCCGAGGCCGCCGGCGGCGCCGGTGAGAAGGACGGTGCGGGGAGCTGGCATACGGGATCTCCTCGGTGCGGACGCGGTGCGCGGGGTGCGCGGACGGACGGGGCCGGGCCGCGTGGGGACCGGCGTACGGACGGCGGGGCACGGGTGGCGCGCGGAGGTGGCACGGCCGCCCGGTGCGTCGACTCCCCGACGGCATTCACATGCGTGGACACGCTAAGAAGCGGCGCGGACGGCGTCAAGTGTCCGTCCGCGCCGACCTGTTCACCTCGCGGGTCGGGCAGGTGTCTTGACCGGCGCTGCGCGGCTGGCTAGCGTGGCGACGTTCAGAAATATGGACATCGATCATAATTGTGCACGCCTGGATCTGCTCAGGGAGCGCCCGTGACCTCAGCCCCCCTCGCCGCCCGGCTCACCGAAGCCGCCGGGCCGCTCTTCTTCCCCGTCACCGCCTTCGGGCCGGACGGCGCCGTGGACCTGGACGCCTTCCGCGCGCACGTGCGCGCGGGCGTCGACGCCGGTGCCGCGGCCGTCTTCGCCTGCTGCGGCACCGGCGAGTTCCACGCGCTGACCCCCGAGGAGTTCCGGCTCGTCGTCCGGGCGGCCGTCGAGGAGACCGCGGGCCGGGTGCCCGTCGTCGCCGGTGCCGGCTACGGCACGGCGCTCGCGATCCGGTACGCGGAGCTCGCCGAGGAGGCCGGCGCGGACGGGCTGCTCGCCATGCCGCCCTACCTGGTCGTCGCCGGCCAGCAGGGGCTGCTCGCGCACTACACCGCTCTCGCCGCCGCCACCTCGCTGGAGACCGTGGTCTACCAGCGCGACAACGTGGTCCTCACCCCGGAGACCGTCGTCGCCCTCGCCCGGACCCCCGGGATCATCGGGCTCAAGGACGGTCTCGGCGACCTCGACCTGATGCAGCGCATCGTCAGCGCCGTGCGGACCGCACTGCCCGGCGGGGACTTCCTGTACTTCAACGGGCTGCCCACCGCCGAGCTCACCGGCCTCGCCTACCGCGGCATCGGCGTGACGCTCTACTCCTCCGCCGTCTTCGCCTTCGCCCCGGACATCGCCCTGGCGTTCTACCGGGCGCTGGAGTCCGGCGACGACGGCCTGGCCGGCACGCTCCTGGACCACTTCTACCGGCCGCTCGTCGAACTGCGGGCCAAGGGCCACGGGTACGCCGTGTCCCTCGTGAAGGCCGCCGTACGGCTGGAGGGCCTGGAGGTCGGACCGGTGCGCACCCCGCTCACCGAGCCCCCGGCCGCACACGTCGGGGAACTCGCCTCGATCATCGCGAACGGCCGGGCGGCGCTGGACAAGCACCGTGCGGGGGAGGCCGGGTGAAGGCCGCCGCCTTCCTGTACCCCTGGGACGTCGTGGGGGACCCGGACGCCGCCGCCCGCCTCGCGGACACCGGCGTCCAGCAGGTGACGCTCGCCTCCGCCTACCACTCCACCCGGGCGCTGACCCCGCGCCACCCCGGCCGCCGGATCGTCACCGCGGAGCACGCGGCGGTGCTCTACCCGCCCGACCCGGCCCGCTGGGCGGGGCGCGCGCTGCGCCCCGCCGCGCAGTCCTGGGTGGCGGGGGACGACCCGTACGCCGAAGCGGCCGCGGCCCTGGCCGACGCCGGGCTCCAGGTGCACTCCTGGGTGGTCCTCGCGCACAACTCCCGGATGGGCGCCGAGCATCCGGACACCTCCGTCGTCAACGCCTACGGCGACCGCTACCCCTGGGCCCCGTGCATCGCCCGGCCGGACGTCCGGGCGTACCTGGTGGACCTGGCCGCCGAGGCCGCCGTCCGCCCCGGGACGGCGGGCACCGAGCTGGAGTCGTGCGGCTGGTACGGCTTCGCCCATCTGCACGCCCACGACAAGACCTCCGGGGTCGCCCTCGGGGACGCCGCGCAGTACCTGATGTCCCTCTGCTTCTGCGCCGACTGCCGGGCCGGCTACGGCGCGAGCGGAACGTCCGCCGAGGAGCTGCGGGCCGCCGTGCGCCGCGCCCTGGAGCCGGTCTGGTCCGGGCCCGGCTCCGCCGAGCAGGGCTGGGCCGGGGTGGAGCGGCTGCTCGGCGCCGGCCTCGCCGCCGCCACCCTGCGGTGGCGCCGCCGGGTCGCCCGGGGCCTCCAGGATGCCGCCGTCGCCGCGGTGCGGGCCGCGGCGCCCGGACCCGGCTTCCAGGTCCTGCTGCACGCCGACCCCGCGGCCCACCGCACCGGCGCCAACGTGGGGACCGACCCCGCCCACGTCCTGGCCGCCGCCGACGGAGTCGTGCTGCCGTGCACCGGCGGGGACGCGGCCCGCGAGGCGGTGCTCGGGCCGTTCGCCGGGCTGTCCGGGGTGATGGCCGCGAACTTCAACGTGGTCAGCGGGATGGGCGGCAGCCCCGGCACCCTGGAGCGGGACGCCGCGCACGCCGCCTCGCTCGGCGCGGACCAACTGCGCCTATACCACGCGGGCCTGGCCTCCGGTCCGGACCTGCGGGCCGTCACCGGGGCGCTCTCCGCGATCCGCGGCGGCTGACCCCGGCGCCCCTCCCGGAGCAGGTCCCCGGAGCGGGGCCCCCGGCGCGGGTCCCCGGCCCGCGGGTCGGGGACCCGCGCCGCCGTCGTGCCCGTACGGGAGCGCGCCGGCCGCGCCGTCGCCGGACTTCTTCTGTCAGAAGCGTTGACGAAACATTCCCACCGCTCTAGCTTCATCGCGTCGTACTTCGTACGTCATATATGAGACGCGATACGCGAGATGCGAGAGCTCTGCACCCATGACCTTTGCGCCTGCCCCGATTCCCTCCAGGACCCAGTACGTGCTGGAGGCGGTCAAGCACGCGATCCTCACCGCGCGGCTCAGACCCGGACAGGCGCTCGTGGAGACCGAACTCGCCGCGCAGTTCGGGGTGTCGAAGACACCCGTGCGCGAGGCGCTGAAGACGCTCGCGGGCACCGGGCTCGTGGTGATGAGCCAGTACAAGGGTGCCACCGTACGGCTCGTCGACGCGGCCATGGCCCGGGAGGTGTACGACGTGCGCCTGCTCCTCGAACCGGAGGCGCTGCGCCGCTCCATCACCCGCAGGGCCTCCCTGGAGGCCGCCCAGGAGGCCCTGGAACGCGCCGACTCGGCGGTCGACGAGGCCGACAGGTCGCTCGCCAACCGGGACTTCCACCGGGCGCTCTACCTGCCCTGCGGCAACCCGCTCCTCGCCAGGATGCTCGACGAGATCCGCGACCAGGCCGCACTGGTGTCGACCGTCGCCTGGGCGGCGAACCCGTCCTGGGAGCGCGAGGCGGGCGAGCACCGCGAGATCCTGCGGCTCGCCCTCGCCCGGGACACCGAGGCCTCGGTGGCGGCCCTGCACGACCACATCGCGTCGTTCGTACACCGCGCCTTCCCCGACGACGAAGACGGGGGTGGCACGGCGTGAACCACCGGCCGGACACGTCCCACCGGCACCTCGACGAAAGGCCAGTCCGTATGGACCTCTCCCCGCTGAAGGCGGCCCTCGCCGACGTAGTGGCGATCCCGGTGACCCCGTTCGCCGAGGACGGCACCCTCGACGTCCCGGCGCACCGCGCCCTGCTGCGGCGGCTGCTCGACGGCGGTGTCCGCACCGTCACCCCGAACGGCAACACCGGTGAGTTCTACGCGCTCACCCCCGACGAGCGGCGCACCGTCACCGAGCTGACCGTCGAGGAGGCGCGCGGCCGGGCCACCGTCCTGGTGGGGGTCGGCCACGACGTGCCGACCGCCGTGGCCGCCGCCGAGCACGCCGAGCGGACCGGGGCCGAGATGGTGATGGTGCACCAGCCGGTGCACCCCTACGTCTCGCAGGACGGCTGGGTCGACTACCACCGGGCCGTCGCCGAGGCCGTCCCCGGACTCGGCGTCGTCCCCTACGTCCGTAACCCGCTGCTCGCCGGCGAGCGCCTCGCCGAGCTCGCGGACAGCTGCCCCAACGTGATCGGCGTGAAGTACGCCGTCCCGGACGCCGCCCGCTTCGCCGCGTTCGCCAGGGACGCCGGCCTGGAACGCTTCGTGTGGGTCGCCGGGCTCGCCGAGCTCCACGCGCCCTCCTACTTCGCCACCGGCGCCACCGGCTTCACCTCCGGACTCGTCAACGTCGCCCCCGGCGTCTCGCTCGCCATGCTGGAGGCCCTGCGGGCGGGCGACTACCTCGCCGCGATGAAGGTCTGGGAGCGGATCCGGCGCTTCGAGGACCTGCGCGCCGACCGGCAGTCCGCCGACAACGTGACGGTCGTCAAGGAGGCCCTGGCCTCGCTCGGACTGTGCCGCCGCGACGTGCGCGCGCCGAGCCGGGTGCTGCCCGAGGAGCGGCGTGCCGAGGTCGCCGGCCTGGTCGCCGGGTGGGCGATATGAGCGCCCCCGGCACCGGGGACCGCCGCATCGCCCCCGAGGAGCTGCGCAGCCACCAGTGGTACGGCACGGACGGGCTCCGCTCGTTCAGCCACCGCGCCCGCACCCGGCAGCTCGGCTACCTCCCCGAGGAGCACCTGGGCAAGCCGGTCGTCGCGATCCTCAACACCTGGTCCGACATCAACCCCTGCCACGTGCACCTGCGCGACCGCGCCCAGGCGGTCAAGCGGGGCGTCTGGCAGGCGGGCGGCTTCCCCCTGGAGTTCCCGGTCTCCACGCTGTCGGAGACCTTCCAGAAGCCCACCCCGATGCTCTACCGCAACATGCTGGCCATGGAGACGGAGGAGCTGCTGCGCTCCTACCCCGTCGACGGCGCCGTGCTGCTCGGCGGCTGCGACAAGTCGACGCCCGCGCTCCTCATGGGCGCCGCCTCCGTCGACCTGCCCACGGTCTTCGTGCCCGCCGGACCGATGCTGCCGGGCCACTGGCGCAACGAGGTCCTGGGCTCCGGCACGGACATGTGGAAGTACTGGGACGACAAGCGGGCCGGCCTGATCGGCGACTGCGAGATGGCCGAGCTGGAGAGCGGGCTCGCCCGCTCGCCCGGCCACTGCATGACGATGGGCACCGCCTCGACCCTGACGGCCGCCGCGGAGGCGCTCGGCGTCACGGTGCCCGGTGCCTCGTCCGTCCCGGCCGTCGACTCCGGCCACGACCGGATGGCCGCGCAGTCCGGGATCCGGATCGTCGACCTGGTGTGGCGGCAGCGGAAGCTGTCGGAGATCCTCACGGCGGACGCCTACCAGGACGCCGTCGCCACCGTCCTCGCGCTGGGCGGCTCCACCAACGCCGTGATCCACCTGATCGCGATGGCGGGCCGCTCCGGGGTGAAGCTCACCCTGGACGACTTCGACCGCATCGCCCGCACCGTGCCCGTCCTCGCCAACCTCCGTCCCGGCGGGAAGTACCTGATGGAGGACTTCCACTTCGCCGGGGGGCTGCCCGGCTTCCTCTCCCGGCTCACCGACGTGCTCCACCTGGACCGGCCCACCGTCACGCACCGCACCCTGCGCGAACAGCTCGACGGGGCGCTCGTCCACGACCCCGACGTCATCCGGGAGCGCCACGACCCGCTGGCCGAGGAGGGCGGTGTGGCGGTCCTGCGCGGCAACCTCTGCCCGGACGGCGCCGTCATCAAGCACATCGCCGCCGAACCCCGCCTGCTGCGCCACACCGGACCCGCGGTCGTCTTCGACGACTACCGGCAGATGCAGCGCACCATCAACGACCCGGCCCTGGCCCTCACCCCGGACCATGTGCTGGTGCTCCGCAACGCCGGCCCCAAGGGCGGCCCCGGCATGCCCGAGTACGGCATGCTGCCGATCCCGGACTACCTGCTGAAGCAGGGCGTGCGCGACATGGTGCGGATCTCCGACGCCCGGATGAGCGGCACCAGTTACGGGGCCTGCGTCCTGCACGTCGCCCCCGAGTCGTTCGTCGGCGGACCGCTCGCGCTGGTCCGCACCGGCGACCGGATCACCCTGGATGTCGAGGCGCGGCTGCTCCACCTCGACGTGCCCGACGAGGAGCTGGCACGGCGCAGGTCCGCGTGGACCGAACCGCCCGCCCGCTACGGACGCGGCTACGGGGCGCTCTACCAGGACCAGATCACCCAGGCCGACACCGGCTGCGACTTCACCTTCCTCGCCCGCCCGGGAGAGGTGCCCGACCCGTACGCCGGCTGAACCGGGCGGAGGGACCCCCTGCGCACCGTCTCGTCCGGGATACCGAACGCCATGCGGTAAGCGCTTGCACCACGCACCGGAAGCACGGCACATCCAGCACTTCCCAGAGATCGGAGACGCGTCATGGCCCCATCCGCAGCCGTGGCCACACCGCCCCCCGAGGGCAAGGCGTCCAAGCGCCGCCCGGCCGCTCCCCGCCGCCTGCCGTATCTGCTGATCGCGCCCGCGGGCCTGCTGATGCTGGGCTTCATCGCCTATCCGGTGGTCAGCGTCTTCTACTACAGCCTGCAGCACTACAACGTCACCAAGCCGTGGCGGAACGGCTTCGCGGGCCTCGACAACTTCACCCGGATCTTCACCGAGGACGAGCAGTTCTGGCCGACGCTCGGCTTCAGCGCCCAGTGGGTCCTCACCCAGGTCACCCTCCAGCTCGCCCTGGGTCTCGCCCTCGCCCTGATCGTCAACCAGACCTTCGTCGGCCGGGGCGTGTCCCGCGCCATGGTCTTCTCGCCCTGGGCCGTCTCCGGCGTCCTGACCAGCACCATCTGGATCCTGCTCTACAACTCCTCGACCGGCTTCAGCCGCTACCTCGCGGACGCCGGGATCGGGGAGTACGGCACCTCGGTGCTCTCCGACACCGGGACCGTCTTCTGGGCCGCGACCGTCGCCGAACTCTGGCGCGGGGTCCCCTTCTTCGCCATCCTCATCCTCGCCGACCTCCAGTCCGTCTCCAAGGAGCTGTACGAGGCGGCGTCGGTGGACGGCGCGGGCCGGCTGCGCCAGTTCTTCCACATCACGCTCCCGCACCTGCGCGACGCGATCATCCTGGCCACCCTGCTGCGCGGGGTCTGGGAGTTCAACAACGTCGACCTGCTCTACACCCTCACCGGCGGCGGACCGGCGGGCGAGACCACCACCCTCCCGCTGTACGTCGCCAACACGGGCATCGAGGGCCACGACTTCGGATACGCCTCCGCGCTCACCACCGTCGCCTTCGTGATCCTCCTCTTCTGCTCGATCGTCTATCTGCGCCTGAGCAAGTTCGGAGGGGACGGCAAATGACCGCCGCACTCGTGGAGAAGAAGGACGCCCGCACACCGGGCCCGTTCCGGGGCGGCGACGCCCCGCCGCCCCCCTCGCGCTGCCGCGCCGGGCGCGAGCGCGCCTTCGACGACGTACCGCGCTGGCAGATCTACCTGCCGCTCGGCCTCTACCTGCTCTTCACGCTCGTCCCGTTCTACTGGATGTTCCTCTTCGCCGTCCGGCCCGCCGGCTCCACGTCGCTGGTGCCCTGGCCGATGACGGGGGCCCACTTCTCCAAGGTGTGGAACGAGCGCAGCTTCGCCCTCTTCTTCCAGAACAGCATGATCGTCGGTGTCGCGACGCTGATCGCCACGACCCTGGTCGCGCTCGCCGGCGGTTACGCCCTGGCCCGCTTCGACTTCCGGATCAAGGGCGCCTTCATGCTGGCGCTGCTCTGCTCGCAGTTCATCCCGGGCGCCCTGATGCTCGTACCGCTCTTCGAGATCTTCAAGAACCTCCAGATGATCAACTCCCTGGGCAGCGTCGTCATCGCGGAGACCGTCTTCCAACTGCCCCTGTCGATCATCCTGATCAGCGGGTTCATCAAGAACGTGCCGGTCTCCCTGGAGGAGGCCGCCTGGGTGGACGGCTGCTCGCGCTTCAAGGCCTTCTGCGCCGTGGTCCTGCCGCTGCTGCGCCCCGGCCTCATCGCGGTCGGCTCGTTCGCCTTCGTCCACAGCTGGAACCACTTCCTGTTCGCGCTGATGTTCCTCAGCCAGCAGGACAAGCAGACGATCCCGGTCGGCCTCAACACCCTGATCGGCGCCGACAGCGTCGACCTCGGCGCGCTGGCGGCGGGCGGGGTGATCGCCGCACTGCCCGTGGTGATCGTCTTCGCCTTCATCCAGAAGTGGCTCATCACCGGCTTCAGCGCCGGAGCCGTGAAGGGATGACGGACATGACCCGGACGGTCCGCCGCGCCGCCTCCGCGGCCCGCACCGCCGTCGGCCGGACCCGGGCGGGGAGGGCAGGCCGATGACCGCGACCACCCCCGTGCCCCTGGTCCTGGCCGGCGCCCGCGGCCACGGCCGCTGGCACCTCGCCAACATCCGCAGGCTCGAGCACCAGGGCCTGGTCCGGCTCGCCGGGATCTGCGAGCTGGACCCGCTGACCGACGCCGAGCTCGGCCCGCGGACCGGCCGGAGCCCCGAGCAGTCCCCTGACTTCGGGGCCCTGCTGGACTCCACCGGCGCACGCGTCGCCGTGATCTGCACCCCCATCCCGACGCACACCCCGCTGGCCCTGACGGCGGCCTCCCGGGGCGTGCACCTGCTCCTGGAGAAACCGCCCGCCGCGACCTGGGCCGACCACGCCCGCCTGGCCGACGGGGTCGGGGAGGCGGGCGTCGCCTGCCAGATCGGCTTCCAGTCCCTCGGCTCCCACGCCGTGGCCGCGGTCAAGGAGCTCATGGGCGCGGGGGCGATCGGCACCGTCCGGGGCGTCGGCGCCGCCGGCGCCTGGGTCCGCGACGACGCCTACTTCCGGCGGGCCCCCTGGGCCGGGCGCCGCCGGATGAACGGCACCGACGTGGTCGACGGGGTGCTCACCAACCCGCTCGCCCACGCCGTGGCCACCGCACTCGAACTCGCCGGCCGGGCGACCGCCGCGGACGTGACGTCCGTCGAGACCGAGCTGTTCCGGGCCCACGACATCGAGTCCGACGACACCAGCTGCGTCCGGATCACCACCACCGGCGGCATGCCGGTCACCGCGGCCGTCACCCTGTGCGCCGAGGAGGCCGGCGAGCCGTACGTCGTCGTGCACGGCGACCGGGGCCGCATCACCTTCTGGTACAAGCAGGACCGGGTCCTCGTGCAGCGCGCCGGACACGGCCCCGAGGAGGCCGTGCACGGGCGGACCGACCTCCTGGAGAACCTCGTCGGCCACCTGGAGCACGGCACCCCGCTCCTCGTCCCGCCGGAGCGCACCGGCGCCTTCATGCGGGTCCTGGAGGCCGTGCGCACCGCCCCCGAGCCCACCGCGCTGCCCCCCGACAGCTGGCACACCAGGCCCGCCGACCGGGGCGACGGCGTACGGCGCGTGGTGCACGGCATCGACGGCACCGTCGCCGCCTCGGCCGACACCCTCACCCTCTTCTCCGAACTAGGCGCCTCCTGGGCGCGCCCCAGCGAGGTGAGCACCCCATGACCAGCGCAGTCCTCAGCTGCTCCGGACGCCCCGTCGGCCGCTACGGCAGCCGGCCCGGCACGGACAGCCGCCCCTACCTCCACCCCGTCACCACCCTCGCCGGCACCCCCGTCACCGAGGAGCGCCCGGCCGACCACCTCCACCACCTGGGCGTCTCCGTCGCGGTGCCCGACGTGGCCGGCCACAACTTCTGGGGCGGGCGCACCTTCGTCCGCGGCCGTGGCCCCACCGAGCTCGACAACCACGGCACGCAGCGCCACCTCGGCTGGAAGCTCCGCGACCCGGACGGTTTCGTGGAGGAACTCAGCTGGGAGGCCGCCGGCACCGAACTGCTGCGCGAGCACCGCACCGTCGCCGCCACCGGCCTCTCGGACACCGCCTGGGCGCTGGACCTCTCCTTCTCGCTCACCAACCGCGGCGGCAGGGACCTCTCCCTCGGCAGCCCGGCCACCAACGGCCGCCCCGGCGCCGGATACGGCGGCTTCTTCTGGCGCGCCCCCAAGGAGGCCGCGCCGCCCGCCGTGTTCAGCGGCACGCTCGAGGGCGAGGAGGCCGTGCACGGCAGGACCGCCGACTGGCTGGCCCTCGCCGGGGACGGCTGGACGCTGGTCTTCGCCGGCGCGACCGAGGAGACCCGCCGCGACCCCTGGTTCGTCCGGGCCGCCGCCTACCCGGGGGTCGGGTCCTCCCTGGCCGCCGACCGCCGGCTGCCCGTCGCCGCCGGGGCCACCGTCGTGCGCCGGATCGTCACGGTCGTCGCCGACGGGCGGCTCGGCCGGGACGCGGCGGCGGCCCACGTCCGCAGGGCGGTCGCCGCATGACGGCGCCCTGGAGACCCGACCTCGGGGACGGCACCTACCGCAACCCGGTCCTGAACGCCGACTGGTCCGACCCGGACGTCGTCCGCGTCGGGGACGATCACTACCTCACCGCGTCCAGCTTCGGCCGTTCCCCCGGACTGCCCCTGCTGCACTCCCGCGACCTCGTCAACTGGTCCCTCGTCGGCCACGCCCTCGACCGCCTCGTCCCCGAGGCCGACTTCGCGGTGCCCCGGCACGACCGCGGGGTGTGGGCGCCCTCGCTGCGCCACCACGCCGGCCGCTTCTGGATCTTCTGGGGCGACCCCGACCACGGCATCCAGCAGGTCAACGCCGAGGACGTACGCGGCCCCTGGAGCGCCCCGCACCTGGTGAAGGCGGGCAAGGGCCTGATCGACCCCTGTCCCCTGTGGGACGAGGAGACCGGCGAGGCCTACCTGGTGCACGCCTGGGCCAAGTCCCGCTCCGGGATCAAGAACCGCCTCACCGGCCACCGGATGAGCCCCGACGGCCGCGCGCTCCTCGACGAGGGCAGGATCCTCGTGGACGCCGACACGCTCCCGGGCTGGTTCACCCTGGAGGGCCCCAAGCTCCACCGGCACGACGGCCACTTCTGGATCTTCGCCCCCGCCGGGGGAGTGGAGACCGGCTGGCAGGGCGCCTTCCGCTCCCGGACGTTCGAGGGCCCCTACGAGGAGCGCGTCGTCCTCGCCCAGGGCGGCACCGACGTCAACGGCCCCCACCAGGGCGGCTGGGTCCGCACCGCCGCGGGGGAGGACTGGTTCCTGCACTTCCAGGCCCGCGGGGCGTACGGCCGGGTGGTGCACCTCCAGCCGATGCGCTGGGAGGACGGCTGGCCGGTCATCGGCGACCGGGGCGAGCCCGTCCCCGGGCACCGGCTCCCGAAGGCCGCGGAGCGGACCGCCGGAGCCCCGGCCTCCGGCGACGACTTCCCCGGCGGCCGCCACGGCCGCCAGTGGCAGTGGACGGCGAACCCGCGGCCCGGCTGGACGGTCCGGCACGCGGGCGACGGCCTGCGCCTCAGCTGCGTACGGACCGCGTACGCGCACGATCTGCGCGCCCTGCCCAACGTCCTGGTGCAGCGGCTGCCCGCCGAGGAGTTCACCGTCGAGGTGGGCGTCACGCTGGACACCGCCGAGCCCGGCGCCAAGGCCGGTCTCGCCGTCCTCGGGGACGCCTTCGCGTGGATCGGCCTGGAGGCCGGCGCGGACGGCGGGACCCGGCTCGTCCACCGGTACGCCGAGTCCGTGGCCGAGCACGAGCGGGACGCCGAGCACCCCCGTCCCGCACCGGGGGCGTCCGTCCGCGTCCGGATCGAGGTCACCCGGGGCGCCCGCTGCCGCTTCTCCGCCGACACCGGTGACGGCACCGGCTTCCGGGCGTCCGGCCAGGTGTTCGCCGCCACCCCCTGGCGCTGGGTCGGCGCGCTGCTCGGCCTCTTCGCCACCGCCCCGGAGGGCGACGCGCCCTCCGGAACGGCCGGCTTCACCGCTTTCCGCACCACCGGACGACCGCGCAGCAGCTGACCCGCACCGCCGTAGGGAGCCGCAATGACGCACCTCCGTACCGAGCGCACCGGAGCGGCACGGCCGGCCACGGCCCCCGCCTCCCTTCTTGTCATGCCCGCATCCGAGGAGCCGTCGGCGGCCACCGGGGGACCCGGCCCGCCGCGGACCGGCGGCGGGCCCCGCACCCCTGCCGGGGCCGGCGCCCGCGATCCGGCCGGCCCGCACCGGGCACGCCACCGGTCCTCCCCCCACGCACCCGTACACATCCGAGAGAGAAGAGCCGACATGAACATCTCGAAGACGTTCCGGGCACGTGCCGCGAGCGCGGTGTCCCTCACGGCGGTCCTGGCCCTCGGGGCCACCGCCTGCGGTGACGACGGCAGCGGCTCGGGCACGGAGGGCAGCGGCAAGGGCGAGATCACCTTCTGGGACAACAACGGCGGTCCGCGCACCGCCGTCTGGACCGAGATCATCGAGGACTTCGAGAAGGAGAACCCGGACATCCGGGTGACGTACGTCCCGATCCCGATCGCCGACGTCCAGTCCAAGTACGACACGGCCATCGCCGGCGGCGGGCTGCCCGACGTGGGCGGCGTCGGCACCGCGTACCTCGCCAACATGGTGTCCCAGGAGGCCCTGGAGCCGATCGGCGAGCGGCTGGAGGGCTCCGCGCTCAAGGGCAAGCTCGTCGAGAGCATGGTCGAGAGCGTCAGATCCGCGGCCGGCCGGGGCGACGACCTGTACACCGTGCCGACCTCCGCCAACAACGGCGCGCTCTGGTACCGCACCGACCTGTTCGAGCAGGCCGGCCTGGAGCCGCCGACCACCTGGCCCGCGTTCTACGAGGCCGCCGAGAAGCTCACCGACGCCAAGAACAACAAGTTCGGCTACACCATCCGCGGCGGCGCGGGCTCCATCGCCCAGGCCCTCGACGCGATCTACGGCCAGAGCGGCATCACCGAGTTCTGGGACGGCGACAAGACCACCCTGAACGACCCGCGGAACGTCGCCGCGCTGGAGAAGTACGCCGCCCTCTTCCGGACGACGACACCGGCCGCCGACGTCAACAACGACTTCACCAAGATGGTCGCCCAGTGGGACACCGGCACCATCGGGATGCTCAGCCACAACCTGGGCTCCTACCAGGACCACCTGAAGGCGCTGGGTGAGGACAAGTTCGCCGGGATCCCCGCCCCCATCGGTGAGGGCGGCACCCGCGTCCAGGTCTCCAACCCCGTCGACGGACTCGGCCTCTTCCGGTCGGGCAAGAACAAGAACGCGGCCTGGAAGTTCATCGAGTTCGCCGCCTCGCACGCGTCGAACAGCAAGTGGAACGAGTCCGCGGGCGCCATCCCGGCCAACACCGAGGCGGCCCGGGACCCGTGGATCTCCGCGACCGAACCGACCGCGCTCGCCGCCGAGGCCCTCACCGACGGCTCCACCGAGATCGTCGACCTGCCGTACTACCTGCCCGACTGGAACAACATCAGCAAGGCCGACAACGAGCCCGGGTTCCAGAAGCTGCTCCTCGGAAAGACCACGGCCCGGGCCTTCCTCGACACGCTGGCCGAGGAGCTGAACGCCGCCCAGAAGGAGTGGAAGGAACTGGGCAACGGCTGACCCGGCCCCACCCCGATGACCGGGGGGCCGGCGGCGGTCCGGGTCGCACCCCGCCGCCGGTCCCCCTCCCGCCCGGCACCTCCCGGGCGTCTCCCGAGCACCTCCCGCGTACGACAGTTGAGGATCCGCCATGCCCGCACGCATGAGACACGTCCGCGCCCTCGCCGTGGCCACGGGCGCCGCCTCGCTCGCCCTCGCCGTGAGCGTCCCCGCCCAGGCCGGCACCCGCCCCGGCACGGGCATCGAGCGCTCCGTGCTCCCCGCCGGTGACGGCTGGGCCTCCGCCGACGGCTCCACCACGGGCGGGGCCGGCGCCGCCCCGGAGCACGTGTACACCGTCACCGACCGGGCGGAGCTCATCGCCGCCTTCGAGGAGGCGGGGGACGCGCCCAAGATCGTCAGGATCGCCGGCACCGTCCACGGCAACGCCGACGCCGCCGGCACCCCGATCGGCTGTGAGGCCTACCAGCAGGACGGCTACACCCTGGAGAAGTACCTCGCCGCCTACGACCCCGCGGTCTGGGGCACCGACGAGGTCCCGTCCGGCCCGCTGGAGGACGCCCGCGTCGCGTCCGCGAAGCGGCAGGCGGCGGCCGTCAACGTCGAGGTGCCGTCCAACACCACGCTCGTCGGCGTCGGCCGGGACGCCACGGTCGTCGGCGCCGGCCTCCAGGTGAAGAACGTCTCGAACGTCATCGTCCGCAACATCTCCTTCGAGGACACCTACGACTGCTTCCCCCAGTGGGACCCCACCGACGGCGACACCGGCCACTGGAACTCCGAGTACGACAACCTCGTCGTGTACGGCTCCACCCACGTCTGGGTGGACCACAACACCTTCAGCGACGGGGACCGCCCCGACGCGGAGCAGCCCCGCTACTTCGGTGAGCTGTACCAGCAGCACGACGGGCTCTTCGACATCGTGCGCGGTGCGGACCTCGTCACCGTCTCGTGGAACGTCCTCAAGGACCACGACAAGACGATGCTGATCGGCAACAGCGACGGCGCCGGAGCCACCGACCGCGGCCGCCTCCGCGTCACGCTGCACCACAACCTGTTCCAGGACGTCAACGAGCGTGCGCCGCGCGTCCGCTTCGGCCAGGTCGACTCCTACAACAACCACTTCGTCGCCACCACCGGCAGCGTCTACGGCTACAGCTACGGCATCGGGGCCGAGTCGAAGCTGGTCGCCGAGTCCAACGCGTTCACCCTCGGATCCGGATTCGACCGGGCGAGGATCCTGAAAAAGTGGTCCGAGTCCTCGCTCACGGCGGAGAACAACTACGTCAACGGGCGGAAGACCGACCTGATCGCCGTGCACAACGCGGGCGTCCCCGCCGAGCGGCTCACCGAGGGTGCCGGCTGGACCCCGACCCTGCGCACCGGGGTCAGCCACCCGCTCGTCGTCCCGTTCCTGGTGGGCCTCGGAGCGGGAGCCGGCAAGCCGCTGGTCCGCTGACCCGCCCCGCCCGCCGGCGGGCGGGGGTGCGGACACCACGGTGTCCGCACCCCCGCACCGCTGCCTCTCCCGCACCGCACGGCCCTCGGGGCTGTTCCCTCGGGCCCCGCGGGCGGGACGGGCCGGCCCTCAGTCGTAGCTGAGGTCCGAGGCGGTGTAGCGGCAGTACGTGCCGTCCGGGCCGCTGCCCGTCTCCGTCGGCTCGGCACCGGTGCTGTTGCCGGTGTAGCGGACGCACGGCTTGATCTTCTTGCTGCTGTCGCCGTGGACCCGCACCGAGCGCAGCGCGGCGGTGTCCCCGTAGTTGGTGTTGATGCCGACCAGGGCCTTGCCCGGCGACGTGACGTCGACGTCGTTCACGATGATCTCGCGTTTGTACTGCTTGGAGCAGTTGCCGCAGGACCGGACCAGCTTGCCGAAGTCCGCCACCTGGAACTTCGTGACGACCAGCTTGCCCGCGCCGTTGAACTGGAAGACCTTGTCGGAGGCCTTCCTGGCGCCGCCGCCGTACACCGTGTACACGGAGCCCGTCGACGTGCCCTTGAAGGACGCGGCGTCCTCGCCGACGTCCTCCCACCAGACGTTCTGGAGCGTGCAGCTGCCGGAGCAGTGCACGCCGTCGGCGGCGGGGGAGCCCAGGATGACGTTCTTGAGCGTGGCTCCGTCGGCCAGCTTGAAGAGGGGGTCCTGGCCCTCCTCCTGACCGCCGCCGCCGAGGTCGCCGCTGCCGTAGAAGCGCTTCAACGACCCGTCGTACGTCCCCGAGACCGGGATGGTCGAGGAGACGGCCTGGGTGCCGGTGGCACCCGGCCATGCGGGGACGGCCGCCGTCGCGGCTCCCGCCGGCCGGAGCATCGCGTCGGTGGCCAGAGCGCCGCCGGTGAGGGCCAGCGCCGCGGTGAGGGCGGCGGCCGTACGGCGCTTGCCGGCGGGCCTGCGCCGGTGGGTGTGCGCGCGTTCGCTCATGTCGTGGTCCCGTTTCCGTAGGGGGTGAGGGGCTGTCGCGCTCCTGGGTCGTCACCGCCCCGGAAAGGGTTGCCGCGTTCCGGTTCCGTTCTTCCGCACCGGGTGCCGGGCCGGCCTCCGTGCCCGGTCGCCGCGTCGCAGGTCCTCGTCCCTCACCGCCGTCCTCCGGCGCGCTGCCCGGCCGCCGCCACCTGGGCCCGTGCCGCCGTCTCGGGGCCCAGCAGCCGCTGGAGTTCCGTGACCCCGCGCGAGGTCTGGCTCTTGACCGTACCCACCGAGATCCCCAGGACCAGGGCGGTGTCGCGTTCGGACAGGTCGAAGGCGTGCCGCAGCACCACGCACGCGCGCTTGCGGAACGGCAGTCGGCGCAGGGCCCCTTGGACGTCCACCACGGCCGACACGTCGGGTCCGTCCGCCGCACCGCCGTCCCCGGTGCCGCGAGGCGCCCAGAACAGGGCGATCCTCCGGCGCTCCCGTACCGCGCTGCGGATGCGGGTCCGCGCCAGGTTCGCGACGACCCCCCGGGCGTACGCCACCGGGTGGTCCGCTTCCCTCACCCGGTCCCAGCGGTGCCACAGCGCCATGAGCGCGTCCGAGGCAAGGTCGTCCGCCGCGTCGGCCTCGCCCGTCAGGAGCCGGGCGAGCCGGGCGAGTTCGGCGTAGTGCGCCTCGAAGAACGCACGGAACTCGGCGGCATCATCCACGCCTGTGCCCACGGCTACCTCTTCCCTGCACGAGGATCCCGGCGCGCTCGCACGGGCCGGGTACGTGCGCGGCCCCGCGAGCGGGGCCGGGGACGTACCGCAGGGCACCCCGGAAGCGCTTCGACAGTGTGCGCCTCCCAGTAAGGCGCAACACGCCGAAAACCTGAACCCCCCGTACCGGACGAAGGAACGAGAGGCCGGAACCCGTCGGGGGCGGACGGCCGTCCCGTCACCGCCGCCCCTGACCGGGCGGCGGTGACGGGCGGAGACGGCTCAGCGCTTCAGCGCCGCCTTCATCATCTTCTGCGCGATCGGCGCCGCCAGGCCGTTGCCGCTGACCTCGGAACGCGCCGCCCCCGAGTCCTCGACGACCACCGCGACCGCGACCTGCTTGCCGGTGGAGTCGTCCTTGGCGTACGAGGTGAACCAGGCGTACGGGGTGTTGCCGTTGTCCACGCCGTTCTGCGCCGTCCCCGTCTTGCCGCCGACCTCGGCGCCGTCGATCCGCGCGTTGCCGCCGGTCCCCTGCTCGACGACGGTGACCATCGCGCTGCGCAGCTGCTGCGCCGTCGACTCCTTCACGACCCGCCGGGTGGCGCCGTCCGGGAACTCCTGGAGGGTGGAGCCGTCGGAATCGGTCACCTTGGAGACCATGTGCGGCGAGGCCAGCTCACCGCCGTCGGCGAGGGCCGCCGACACCATGGCCATCTGCATCGGGGTCGCGGTCACCTCGAACTGCCCGATGCCGGTGAGCGCGGTCTGCGCCTGGTCCATGCCGGTCGGGTACACGCTCTGCGAGGCCCGCACCGGCACGTCGAGCTCCTTCGTGTCGAAGCCGAAGGCGTCCGCCATCGCCTTCACCTTGTCCTGGCCCAGATCGGCCGCGACCTTCGCGAAGACGTTGTTGCAGGAGTACTGGAGGGCGGTGCGCAGCGTGGCGTTCTCGCAGGGCGCCGCGGGGTTCTCGTTGGACAGCACGGTGCTCGTGTGCGGCAGGGTGTACGGGTCGGGGCTGTCGGTGGGCTCGTCGACCGAGCCGTACAGGCCGTCCTCCAGCGCCGCCGACGCCACCACCAGCTTGAACGTCGAGCCGGGCGGAAGGGGCTGCCGCAGCGCCCGGTTGACCAGCGGCTTGCTCGGGTCGTCGAGCAGCTTCTGCCAGGCGTCGCCGTCCCCGGTCCCGCTGATGGCGGAGGGGTCGTACGACGGCGAGGAGACCATCCCCAGGATCCGGCCTGACTCCGGGTCCATCGCGACCGCCGCGCCCCGGTCGTCGCCGAGCGCCTCGTAGGCCGCCTTCTGCACGCCGGGGTCGATGGTCGTCAGCACGTCGCCGGGATCGGTCCGCACCCCGGTGAGCGCGTCGGCCGGGTTCTTCAGCCGGTCGTCCGTGCCGTCGAGGACGTCGCCGTAGATCCCTTCGAGCTGGGTGGCGCCGTACGCCTGCGAGCTGTAGCCGGTGACCGCCGCGTACAGCTCGCCCTGGGTGTAGGTGCGCTTGTAGCGGAGATCGTCGCCGTCCGTCTCCTTCGAACCGGTGACCGGGGAACCGGCCACGATGATGTCCCCGAGCGGCTGCGCGTACTGCGCGATGGTGTTCCGCCGGTTGTGTGCGTCGTCTGCGAGCGCCCGTGCCTCGTACGCCTGGACCCAGGTCGCCCGCACCAGCAGGGCGAGGACCATGAGCAGACAGAAGACGGAGGCGCGCCTGATCGTCTTGTTCATCCCGCTGGGGGACGAACGGGGGCGCCGGAGACGTTCCCGTTCGTGTTCCTTCTCACCGGTTTCTCACCGTGCGGGGGCGGGTGTCCCGGACCGTCCCCGGGTGCCTCCGGCCGTCGTCGGGCGCCGTCCGGACCGTCCCCGGCCGCCCGGCGGACCCAGCCCGGGCGGCCCGCCGGGCGCTCAGAGCCGGCGGGTGGCGAGCGTGAGCCGGTCGCGGGCGTCGAACAGGGCGTCCTTGACCATCTGCTCGTGCGCGGGCGTGAGCCGGGCCACCGGGACCGAGCAGCTGACCGCGTCGCGCGCGGGGGTGCGGTACGGGACGGCGACGCCGAAGCAGCGCAGCCCGAGGGTGTTCTCCTCGCGGTCCACCGCGTACCCCTGCTCGCGGACCGCGTGCAGCTCCTCGATCAGCTTCTCGCGGTCGGTGAGGGTGTGCTCGGTCAGCGCCGGCAGTGTCGCGGGCAGCATCGCGCGGACCTGCTCGTCGCTGTGGGTCGCGAGCAGGGCCTTGCCGAGCGAGGTGGAGTGCGCGGGCAGCCGGCGGCCGACCCGGGTGAAGGGGCGCAGGTAGTGCTGGGACTGCCGGGTGGCGAGGTACACCACGTTCGTCCCGTCCAGCCGGGCGAGGTGGATGGTCTCCGTGGTGTCGTCGGAGAGCCGGTCCAGGGTGGGGCGGGCGGCGGCGACGACCTCGTCGCCGTCGATGTACGAGGTGCCGACCAGCAGGGCCCGTACGCCGATCCCGTAGCGCGTGCCCGTGGCGTCGGTCTCCACCCAGCCGAGCTCCACGAGGGTGCGCAGCAGCATGTAGAGGCTGGACTTGGGGTAGCCGACGGCTTCCTGCACGGCGGCCAGCGAGTGCATACCGGGTCGCCCCGCGAAGTACTCCAGGAGTTCCACCGTCCGTACAGCGGACTTGACCTGCGCCCCACCGGACTCGCCAACCGACATCGCTGATGCCCCTTCCAGCCCTCTCGTGCGCCCCGGTGACTTCTTGCCAACACCGCGCGCCCGGAAATAGAGTTCCTGTGTATTCACGATCAGGAACGCTGTTCAGAATACCGAACAACTTCTCCTGTGTGGCAGTGGACCGGAAGGAAACACGGTGGCAGCAGCACCAGTCTGGAGCGTCGACCCCCGGACGGGGAACCCGCGTGAGCAGGTGGCGGTGGAGGCCACGGCGGAGGAGGTCGACCGTGCGGTCCGGTCGGCGCACGCCGCCCGGGGCGCCCTGGCCGACCGCACCGTGCGCGCCGCCTTCCTGCGCACCGCGGCCGACCTGCTCACCGAGGCCCGGGACCACGTCATCGAGGCCGCCGACGCGGAGACCGCGCTCGGCCCCGCCCGGCTGACCGGCGAACTCGCGCGCACCGCTGCCCAGTTGCGTGCCTTCGCGGAGGTCGTCGACGAGGGCGCCTACCTCGACGTGCACATCGACCACGAGGACGGCAGCCGGACCCCGCCCTGGCCCGACCTGCGCCGCTACAAGATCCCGCTCGGTGTCGTCGCCGTCTACGCCGCCAGCAACTTCCCGCTCGCGTTCTCCGTCCCCGGCGGCGACACCGCGAGCGCGCTGGCCGCGGGCTGCCCCGTCGTCGTCAAGGCGCACCCCGACCACCCGGCGACCTCGGAGATCTGCGCCTCGCTGCTGCGCCGGGCCGCGGCGCGGCACGGACTGCCCGAGGACGTCCTCACCGTGGTCCACGGCTTCGACGCGGGGGTCGGGCTGGTGAAGCACCCGCTCGTCTCCGCCGCCGGTTTCACCGGTTCGGTCCGCGGCGGCCGTGCCCTGTTCGACGCGGCGGCCGCCCGGCCCACGCCCATCCCCTTCCACGGCGAGCTCGGGTCGCTCAACCCCGTCGTCGTCACCGAGGCCGCCGCCACCGAGCGCGCCGAGCAGATCGGCGCCGGCCTCGGCGGCTCGATGACCATGGGCGCCGGGCAGTTCTGCACCAAGCCCGGCTTCGTGTTCGCGCCGTCCGGCGAGGCGGGCGACCAGCTGCTGAAGTCGCTGACCGAGACGGTGAGCGGGACGGGCGCCGGGGTCATGCTCGACCACCGGATGCGCGACGCCTTCGTCGAGGGGGTGGCCGAACGGGCCGCGCTCCCCGACGTCGACGCCCCGGTCACCCCCGGCGCGGGCGGCGAGCACACCGTCTCCGCCGGCTTCCTCACCGTGCCGGCCCGGCACCTGGCCCAGGAGGGCCCGCACGACGCGCTGCTGGAGGAGTGCTTCGGCCCGGTCACCGTCGTGGCCCGCTACGACTCCGCGGACGAGATCACCGCCGTGCTGTCACGGCTGCCCGGCAACCTCACCGCCACCCTCCAGATCGCGACGGAGGAGGCCGACGGCAGCGCCGCCGGGCTCCTGGCCGAACTCACGCCGGTGGCCGGCCGCGTCCTGGTCAACGGCTGGCCGACCGGTGTCGCGGTCGCTCCCGCGCAGCACCACGGCGGCCCGTACCCCGCCACCACCTCCACCTCCACCTCGGTCGGCGCCACCGCCATCGAGCGCTGGCTGCGCCCGGTCAGCTACCAGTCGACGCCCGAGGCGCTGCTGCCGCCGGAGCTCCGCGAGGACAACCCGCAGCACCTCCCGCGCCGGGTCGACGGACGCCGGGCATGACGGCGCTGCGGATCGACGAACTCCCCTTCCCCCTGGAGCCGTTCGGGCCGGACGGTGGATGGGCGTACGAAGGGGGCGCGCTGACCGGTTCGGCCGGCCCGAAGCAGGACCGCTTCGTCGCCCCGGGAGGCGACGCGGAGGCATCGCCCTCCGACGCCCCGCGCCTGCTGGGCGCGGTGCCCGAGGGCGACTTCCAGCTGATCGCGCGGGTGAAGGTCGGTTTCGCCGCCGCCTTCGACGCGGGAGTGCTCTACCTGCACGTCGGCGAGCGGGAGTGGGCGAAGCTCTGCCTGGAGCTGTCCCCGGAGCGCCCGACCGTCTGCACGGTCGTCACCCGGGGGCGGTCCGACGACGTCAACTCGGCCGTGGTGGACGGGGACAGCCACTGGCTGCGCCTGACCCGCACCGGCTCCGCCTTCGCCTTCCACGCCTCGGAGGACGGTGAACGCTGGACCTTCGTCCGCGTGTTCACCCTCGGCACCGAGGAGGAGCGGGCGGCCGTCCGGGTCGGCTTCCTCGTCCAGTCGCCGACCGGCGAGGGCTGCACGGCGGTCTTCGACCGGATCGCCTACCGCCGCACCGCGCCGGAGGACCTGCGCGACGGCAGCTGACCGAACCCCGCGCCCGACGTGCCGAGGGCCCGGATCCGGGTGGATCCGGGCCCTCGGCACGTCCCGCTCCTGCTGGCGCGTCCTGGTCCGGCGCACCCCGATCGCGCCCGCCCGTGCGTCCTGGTCCGGCGCGCCGCGGCGCGTCCCGGCCCGCACGTCGCGCCCCGGCACGTCCCGTCGCGGCCGGCCCGCCCCGGTGCGGGACGCGTGCGCGGGCCGAATCCGCGGTGTTCGCCCGGCGTTCACCCGTGCGTCATCCGGAATCCTCCGACAATCAACCCGCGTTTCTCACGTCTTCCTCATGCGCCCTTGATTCGGTGTCTCCGTGCCGGCCGGTCCGGCACGGAGACACAAGGAGGCGCAGGGTGTCGCGACCCGACATGGCTGCATCCCCCGGGGCCCGGGACGGCGACGCCCCGGCCCGGGGGGACGAGCAGCCGCTGCACGTGGCGAGCAGACTGCACGCGTTCAACCGGTTCGAGCTGAAGTACCTGGTGCCCGTGGAGGAGGCTGCCGCGATCCGGGACGAGCTCGGCGAGCGGATGGACCGGGACCCGCACAGCCCGGTGGGCGGGTACGGGGTCTGGAGCCTGTACTACGACAGCCCGGAACTGCGCTTCTACTGGGAGAAGATCGAGGGCCTCAAGTTCCGGCGCAAGCTGCGGATCCGGCACTACGGAGACCTCGACGGCGTGACCGACGCGTCCCCGGTGTGCGTGGAGATCAAGCAGCGGGTGAACCGGGTGACGCAGAAGCGGCGCATCACCCTTCCGTACGCCGCCGCCCGGACCCTCTGCGGCGGGCGGGAGGCGGTCGAGCACACGCCGGGGGAGAGCGCCTTCGTCCAGGAGGTGCAGGATCTCGTCGTCCGGCTGAACCTCCGGCCGGCCGTGATCACCGGCTACCAGCGCGAGGCGCTGGTCGGCCGTGCCTCCGACACGGGGCTGCGGGTCACCTTCGACCGCCGGATCCGGGGCCGGGACCGCGACTTCCACTTCGGGACCACCACCCCGGAGAACCGCTTCACCGTCCCGCCGCACATGGCGGTGATGGAGATCAAGGTCAACGAGCGCACCCCGCACTGGATCACCGACCTGGCCGCGCGCCGGAATCTCCACCTGGTGCGGATCAGCAAGTACGTGCAGTCCGTCGAGGCCTTCGGCCTGGCACCCAGGTCGGTCTTCCACGTCCACGAGGCGGACTGTCCGCCGCCCACCCCCCACACCCGGCTGCCGCAGGGGCAGCCGGCGGCGCACGCGCCGGTGAGAGCAGGAGCACAGTGAACTTCGATCTGCAGGAACTCAGCGGGACGTTCA
Organism: Streptomyces sp. NPDC006296; assembly: GCF_040613235.1. Lineage (NCBI taxonomy): Bacteria > Bacillati > Actinomycetota > Actinomycetes > Kitasatosporales > Streptomycetaceae > Streptomyces > Streptomyces sp. NPDC006296. The sequence goes on from NZ_JBEXRT010000055.1 coordinate 25,462, forward strand.
GCGTCGCCGACGTGGTCGCCGCGATGGCGCTGTCGTTCGTCCTGAGCACGATGATCGGCTACACCTACCGGTACACGCACCGCAACGTCTCCTACAGCCAGTCATACGTCCAGACGCTGGTCATCGTCGGCATGATCGTCGCGCTGATCATGCTCGTGGTCGGCTCGAACCTGGCGCGGGCGTTCTCCCTGGTCGGCGCCTTGTCCGTGGTCCGGTTCAGGAACGCCGTGAAGGAGACGCGGGACGTCGGCTTCATCTTCCTGGCGATGGCCATCGGCATGGCGTGCGGCGCCCGCTTCTACACCCTGGCCGCCGTCGGCGCGGTCGTGATCTGCGTCGTGACCCTCGTGATGTTCAAGTTCAACTGGTTCGCCCTGAACGTCCAGCGACAGGTCGTCAAGGTGCAGGTCCCCGCGGGCGAGGACTACACACCCGCCATCCGGGACGTGCTGATCGCGTACACCAGCGAGTTCGAGCTGGTCAGCACGGAGACGATCCGCGGCGGAGCCCTCAACGAGGTCTTCTACACCGTGCGGATGAAGAAGGGCACCGAACCCGGCGACCTCGTCACCGCCCTGCAGGAGCGCACCTCCGGGCAGCGGGTGACGGTGCTCACCGGTTACGACTCGACCGACCTGTGAGGAGCGGCGGCACGACGCCGGTCCGCCGGCGGCGCCTCAAGGACCGCATCCCGGTGCGGCTGCGGCACCACTGGAAGCCGGCCGGAGCGCTCTGCGCGGGCCTGGCCGTCCTGGTGTACGCCTTCGGGGACGCCCGCGTCTCGCCCTACGTCACCTCCGTCTCGCAGGTGGAGGCCGACACGATCACCGACGACGTCAGGGGCACGGTCGCGCTGTACGACGCCACGGTCACGCACTCGATCCAGCTGACCTACGAGCAGACCGACTTCGAGAAGATGATGAAGGAGTTCGAGGAGGAGGGGACCAAGGAGTCCCTCTCCGCAGACCTCACCATCGACGGGGTCCACCTGCCGGACGTCGGCATCCGCCTGAAGGGCAATTCCACCCTGATGTCCCTGCGCGGCGACCGGGGCGGACCCGGTGGCGGCCGGATGCCGGCCGGAGCCGGGCAGGGCGCCCCGCGGCAGCAACAGGGCGGCGGGGGCCAGGACCGCGGCCGTACCGCGAACGGCGGCGGTCCTGGCGCCACGGGCGGGGACACCACCGGCGGGGACACCACCGGCGGGGACCCCGCGGGCGGTGATGCTGCCGGTGCCGGGGGTGCTGCCGGTGCCGGCGGCCGGGGCGGAGGGATGACCCAGTACGACCTCTCGGCGGAGAAGCCGGAGGAGCTTCCCTGGCTCATCACGATCGACGAGTACGTCGAGGGCCGCGCCTACCAGGGCGAGCGGGAGATCTCGCTGCGCCCGGGGGCCGACGCGCAGGTCCCGCTGAACGAGGCCCTGGCGCTGTCGCTGACGGAGGCGAGCGGGGAGACGGCCGAGCGGTACGGCTTCGCCACGGTGGCCGTCAACAACCGGCCGGCCGTGACCCGGCTCATGGTGGAGAACCCGGACACCGACTACGCCGAGGCCATCGACGGCGACGGGGTGCTGTACAAGGCCCGGGCGGGCGGCAGCTTCGCCTACGAGGGCGACGACCCCTCCGCCTACGAGTCCTCGTTCCGGCAGCTCAACAAGGTCGGCAGCCAGGACCTCGAACCCGTCATGAAGTTCATCAAGTGGGTGGACGAGGCGTCGGACGAGGAGTTCGCCGCGGACCTCGGGAAGCACCTCGACATCGCGTCGTTCTCCCGGTACGTCGCCACGCAGAACCTGCTGATGAACTTCGACGACATGGCGGGCCCCGGCAAGAACTACCTGCTCCGGTACGACCTGGACACGAAGCGGTTCTCCGTCCTCGGATGGGACTACAACCTCACCTTCAGCGGGGACGCGGAGGCGGGCCCCGACGACCGGACGAGCATGGGCGGCCGGGCCGGCGGCGGCACGGCCGGCGACCCGAACGGCCGGGCCGACGACCAGGGCGCGGGCGGCCAGGACGCCGGGGGCCGGGACGACGCCGCCCCGCCGCAGGGCGTGCCCGGGCCGCCGGACGGCATGGAGCTCCCGGACGGCATGGAGCCGCCGGGCGGCGGGATGCCGGGCGGTGCCGGAGGTGCCATGGGAGGCCACGCGCTCAAGGAGCGCTTCCTGGAGCTGGACGCCTTCGACGAGGCGTACAAGAAGGCCTACCGCGAGCTGTACGAGAAGTACTTCGCCTCCGGCACGGCGGCCGGGACCCTGGAGGAGATCGCCGGCCGGGCCCGGGACGCCGGTGCCGACGCGGCCGGTCTGAAGAAGGCCGTGACCGCGCTGCGCACCACCGTCACCGTCACCGCACGCACCGCGGCACTGGCGAAGAACACGGAGGTGTCCGGATGACCACCGGCGCCCCGGGCACGGATCCCCCCGGTCCGGTCCGGGGCGCCGGCCCACCCGTCCGCCGCCCGCACCCCTGTACGTCCCCTGCCGTGCGGACCGCCGCACGCCGCCCGGCCGGTGAACGGCCCGTCCCCCGCGAGGTGAACCAGCCGTGACGGCAGCACCGGCCCGGCACACCGTCCTGGTCGTCGAGGACGACCCGAGCATCCGCACCCTGCTCATCTCCGCCCTGCGGGCCGCCGGTTACGCCGTCGCCTCCGCCGGGACCGGGCAGGAGGCCCTGACCGGAGCGGCCCGCCGCGAGCCCGACCTGATCGTGCTGGACGTGATGCTCCCCGACACCGACGGCTTCACCCTGACCCGTGACCTCCGTGCCCGGGGCGTCTACACCCCCGTCCTCTTCCTCACCGCGCGCACCGAGGTCGAGGACCGCATCATCGGCCTCAGCTCGGGCGGGGACGACTACGTCACCAAGCCGTTCCACGTCCAGGAGGTCCTGCTGCGGATCCGCGCCATCCTCCGGCGCGGCGCCGTACCGCGCACCGCACCGCCCGCGGTCCGGCCGCCGCTGCGCTACGCCGACCTCACCCTCGACGAGGACGCCCACGAAGTGTGGCGCGCCGGACGGCGGGTGCCGCTCTCGCCGACGGAGTTCCGGCTGCTGGCCTGCCTCATGGCCCGGCCCGGGAAGGTGCTCGGGAAGCAGCAGATCCTGGAGACGGTCTGGCACCACGACTTCGCGGGCGACACCCGCATCGTCGACACCTACATCAAGAACCTGCGCCGGAAGACCGACGGCACCGGACCGCTGCTCATCCACACCGTGCGGGGCGTCGGCTACTGCCTCCGGCTGCCCCGCGACGAAGCCCCGTGAGGGGCTCGGGGCGGCTGCGCCCCCGCTCGCTGCGCAGCCGGCTGGTCCTGATCGCCAGCGTCCTGGCCACCGCCGCGGTGCTGCTCTCCCAGGCCACCGGGGTCACCCTCATGCGCTCCTGGCTCATCGGCCAGGTCGACGACCGGCTCCTGGCCTTCCGCCCGCCCGCGCCCGTCTACCGGGACGTCGCGGACGGCACCGCACCCGACCGCCGGCCGCCCGCCCACGAGACCCTCCCCTCGGACTTCCGCGTCTACTTCTACGACGCCGGGGGCCGTCTGCTGCCCGATTCGCTCGGCCACGGCCGCGGCGAGCCCCGTCTGGACCGCACCGTCACCGCGCACCACCCCGAGGACGGACGCCCGGTCACGGTGCCGGCCCGGGACGGCGGCGGCCGGTGGCGCGTGGTCGCCGACTCCGGACCCGACGGCATGCGCGCGGTGGTGGCGCTGCCCCTCGACTCCGTGGAGGAGGCCACGTCGAGGCTGCTCTGGTTCAGCCTCGGGATCGGGGTGACCGCGGCGGCCGGGGTGGTGCTGCTCGGCGGCGCCGCGGTGCGCCTCGGCCTCCGCCCCCTGACCCGCGTCGAGCACACCGCACGCAGCATCGCCGGCGGCGCGCTCGAACAGAGGGTCGCCGACACCGGCCCGGACACGGAGGTCGGCCGCCTCGGCATCGCCTTCAACACCATGCTCGACCAGCTCCGCGCGGCACTGCACCGCAAGGACCGGACCGAGCGCGGGCTGCGGCGCTTCCTGGCGGACGCGGGGCACGAACTGCGCACACCGCTGACCTCCCTCCAGGGCTTCGCCGAACTCCTGCTGCACGACCCCGGCATGTCCGTGAGCCGGCGGCGCGAGGCCCATGAGCTCATCGCGCGGAACGCCGAGCGCATGAGCCACCTGGTCGACGGGCTGTTCCTCCTCGCGAAGCTCGGCGACGCGCCCACCACCGAACACGGGCCCGTCGACCTGCTCTCGCTGGCCGCCGACGGCATCGCCGCCACCGCCGTACGCCATCCGGGGCGGCGCGTCACCCTCGCCGCGCTCGGGGCGGACGGCACCGGCGGCCCGGGGGAACTCGACGTCGTGGAGGGCTCCGGCGACCCCCACCAGCTCGCCCAGGTGCTCTCCAACCTCCTGGACAACGCCTGCACCCACACCCCGCCCGGGACCCGGATCGAGGTACGCGTCGGGAGCCTGTGCGCCGGGCCGCGCACCGGAGGCGCCGACCGGCCCGGCCGCAGCAGCGCCGGGCCGCCCCTGCCCTCCGGTGCCCCGGCGCACGTCGTCGAGGTCGCCGACGACGGCCCCGGCCTGCCCGCTCACGACGCCCGGCAGGTCTTCGACCGCTTCTACCGGGCGCGGCCGGTCGCCGGGGCCCCGAGTGACGGAGCCCCGGCGGGCGGCTCCGGGCTCGGCCTCGCCATCGCCTCGACGATCGCCGAGGCCCACGGAGGGCGACTGGAACTCGACACCGGACCGGGCGAGGGGTGCACCTTCCGTCTGCTCCTCCCGGGAGCCCCGGTCGTTCCGGGAGGACCGGAGCGGAGCCGCCGCCCCGGGGCGGGGACCGACGGCCGCTGACGCCCTCCCGGCCGGGGTACCGCGGAGAGCCCGGTCCGGAACCTCCGCCGGCCCCGGGGCGGCCCCGCACCCGCCGGTCCGCCCTGTCCCGCGGACCGGAACGACGGAGGACGGCCGCGGGGAATCAGCCACGGCACGCGGGTGTTGGAACGGCGGCGGAGGCTCCCTCCGCACCGGTTCTGCAGAGGTGGAGAGTAGAAGAGTCATGCGCGTCGAGATATGGAGCGACATCGCCTGCCCGTGGTGCTACGTCGGCAAGGCCCGTTTCGAGAAGGGGCTGGCCGGATTCGCGCACCGCGACGAGATCGAGGTGGTGCACCGCTCCTTCGAGCTCGACCCGGGCCGGGCCAAGGGCGACACCGCGCTGGTCATCGACATGCTGGCGCAGAAGTACGGCCGCACCCCGGAGGAGGCCCGGGGGATGGAGGCCGGCGTCGCGGAGAACGCCCGGGCCGAGGGACTCGGCTACCGCACCGAGGGGCGCGACCACGGCAACACCTTCGACATCCACCGGCTGCTCCACCTCGCCAAGGCCCGCGGGCGCCAGGAGGAGCTGCTGACCGTCGTCTACCGCGCCAACTTCGCCGAGGAGCGGTCCGTCTTCGACGACGCGGTGCTGACCGACCTGGCCGTGGAGGCCGGACTCGACGCCGACGAGGCGCGTGCGGTGCTGGCCGACCCCGAGGCGTACGCCGCCGACGTGCGGGCCGACGAGCGGGAGGCCGCCGAACTGGGCGCCAACGCCGTCCCGTTCTTCGTGCTCGACCGGCGCTACGGCATCTCCGGCGGGCAGCCCGCGGAGGTCTTCGCCCAGGCCCTGGAGCAGGCGTGGAAGGACCGTGAGGTCCCCGGCCTCACCCAGGTCGGGGACGACGCGGCCGGCTGCGGCACGGACGGGGCCTGTGAGGTGTCCGAGACGAGCGCGCCCGACCAGCGCATATAAGGAAGTCTTGGGTTTGTCGCGCGAATTCGCGTGATTGACCTGAGGTGGGGCGGCCGTCAGGCTGTCCCGCATGGAGACTTCTGCGATCGACCGGATCAGGGCCAGCGAGTTCGCCTCCGAGACCACCTACCTCGACACCTCCACCTGCGGACTGCTGCCCCGCAGCGCGGCCGACGCGGTCAAGGCGCTGGCCGACGACGGTGCGGCGGGGCGGCGGCAGGGCGCGGGCGACGGTGAGGCCGTGTCGGCGGCGCGGGACGGCTTCGCCCGGCTCGCCGGGGTCGGCTCCGGCCGGGTCGCCGTGGGCGGATCCGTCGCCGCCCATGTCGGGCTGGTCGCCGCCTCCCTCCCGCCGGGTGCCGAAGTCCTGGCGCCGACGGGGGAGTTCAGTTCGGTCGTCAGCCCCTTCGCGCTGCGCGGCGACCTGCGGATGCGCTACGTCCCGCTGGCCGGACTGGCCGACGCCGTGCGGCCCGGGACGGCGGTCGTCGCCTTCTCGGCCGTCCAGTCCTCCGACGGGCGGGTCGCCGACCTGGACGCGATCCGTGCGGCCGCCGCCGCGCACGGGGCCCGCACGCTGCTCGACGCCAGCCAGTCCGCCGGCTGGCTGCCGCTGGACGCGGGGGCGTACGACTACACGGTCACCGGCGGCTACAAGTTCCTGCTGTGCCCCCGGGGCACGTCCTTCCTGACCGTGACCGAGGAGGCCCAGGAGCACCTGCCGGTCCTGTCCCCGGGCATGGCGGCGTCGGAGGACCCCTGGGGCAGCGTCTACGGTCCGGTCGAACGGCTCGCCGGCGACGCCCGGCGCTTCGACGAGCCGGTCTCCTTCCTCTCGTACCACGGGGCCGAGCAGTCGCTGCGGCTGCTGGCCGAGGCCGGGACCGGGGCCGTGCGCGCGCACACCACCGGGCTCGCGGCCCGCTTCCGGGACGGGCTGGCGTCGCTCGGGCACGCCGCGGTTCCCGGCGACTCCGCGATCGTGGCCGTCCCCGGGCTGGGTGACCGGGCGTCCCGCCTGGCGGCGGCCGGGGTGATGGTCTCGGACCGGGCGGGCAACCTCCGGGCGGCGTTCCACCTGTACAACACCGAGGCCGACGTCGACCGCGCGCTGGACGTGCTGTCCGGCTGACCCGGCACCCACCGCGCCCCTCCGCGCCGGCACCGCCGGGTGCCGGGCGGGTGCGGGCGCCCGGACGGGCGGCGCGAATCTCTCGGGTGCGAAGCCCCCGGGCCGCGGAGTCCGGGTACGACGAGCGGGGTCCGCACTACCCGCCCTGCCCCCCCGGGCAGTCCCCGGCCTCGTGGCAGAGGTTCTCCTCCACCTTGGCGAGCAGCCGGACCAGCTCCGTGCGCTCGGCCGGGTCCAGCCCGGCGAGCGTGTGCTCCTCGAGGCCCGACCAGGCGTCACGCACCTCGGTGTGCAGCCCGCAGCTCGTCGCGGTCGCCTCGACCAGGACGGCCCGGCGGTCGTCAGGGTCGGGGCAGCGGCGGACGTGCCCGGCCTGTTCGAGGCGCTGGAGCATCTTGGTGACGGTGGACGGGTCCAGGTCCATCGCCTTGATCAGCTCGGCCTGGCGGACCGCCCCGGTGTCCCAGAGGTGCATCATCAGGAACTCCTGGCCCGGGTAGAGCCCGAGCCCCCTGAGCATGCGCCCCGCCGTGATCCTGTGCAGCCGGGCCACCCGCGAGATGGCGTGGCTGACGGGGCCGCCGAGTGCCGCGCTCGGCAGGCCGCCGGTGCAGCCGGGATCGGCGGGGGTGGTGCTGTCGGCCTGCATCGGGACTCCTCGGGGGCGGTGCCGCGGCCCGGTCCGCTGCCGGGTCCATGACGTCCTCATGAACTTTACCTTGGTCGGCCAATTAATGGGTTACAGTGACTCGCGGCAGATTACTTGGCCGACCATATAAATGCCTCGGAGGCTTTCATGACCACCGTGTTCGATCCCGTCGACCTCTCCGGGACGCAGCTCGCCAACCGCATCGCCCTCGCGCCGATGACCCGCAGCAGGGCCGGCCGGGGCGGCACGGCCACGGACCTCACCGTGGAGTACTACACCCAGCGCGCCTCGGCCGGACTGCTCATCACGGAGGGCATCCAGCCCTCCGTGGTCGGCCAGGGATACCCGTCCACCCCCGGTCTGCACAGCGCCGAGCAGGTCTCCTCCTGGCGCAGGGTCACCGACTCCGTCCACGCGGCGGGCGGGCGCATCTTCGCCCAGGTCATGCACGCGGGCCGGATCGGCCACCCGGTCCTGCTGCCCGACGGGCTGGTCCCGGTGGCGCCCTCGGCGGTCGCGGCGCCCGGCCAGGTCTACACCCAGGAGGGCCCGAAGGACTTCGTGGAGCCGCACGAGCTGACCGACGAGGAGATCCGCGCGACCGTCGCCGACTTCGTCACCGCCTCCCGCAACGCGATCGAGGCCGGGTTCGACGGCGTCGAGCTGCACGGCGCCAACGGCTATCTGATCCAGCAGTTCCTGGCCCCCAACACCAACCTGCGCACCGACGGGTGGGGCGGCTCCGACGAGGCCCGCATCCGCTTCGCGACCGAGGTGGTCACGGCGGTCGCCGCCGAGATCGGCGCCGAGCGGACCGCTCTGCGTATCTCGCCCGGAAACCCCTACAACGGCATCGAGGAGCCCGAGCCGGACGCCGTCTACACCGCGCTGGTCTCCGCACTCGAACCGCTCGGACTGGCCTACCTGCACGTCCTGGAGCAGGCCGGCACGCGGGAGCTGACCCTCTCGCTGCGCAAGCTGTTCACCGGGACCCTCGTCCTCAACGTGTTCTCCGAGGGGCCGACCGGCCCCGAGCACCACACGGTGATCGACGACGGGGTGGCCGACATCATCTCCTACGGCGCCCTGTTCCTCGCCAACCCGGACCTGCCGGCCCGGCTGAAGGCGGGCGGCCCCTTCAACACACCTGACCCGTCGACCTTCTTCGGCGGGGACGCGAAGGGGTACACCGACTACCCGGCGCTCGACGCCGTCTGACCCGGCCGGACGGGGCGCGCCGCCCCGTCCGGCACACCGCCGTCCCGGCCGCCCCGTGCGGATCCGCGTCCGCCCGGGGCCGCCCGCGGCGGCGCGGAGATCCCACGGTGCCCCGCGCCGCCCCGTGGCAGACTGCCGGGGTGACGAACGACGAGACGACCCGGCGGCTGCGCATCAGGCCGGGCGGTCCGGCCGACGCACCGGCCGTCCTGGACATGCTCGACGCCGCGGTGGCGTGGATGAACGCCCGCGGCAACACCGGGCAGTGGGGCACCGTCCCGTACTCGCAGACGTCCGGCGGCGCCGAACGCGTCGAGCGGTACACCACGCGGAACAGCCCGTACATCGCGGAGCTGGACGGCGTCCCCGCCGGAGCCCTGGTGCTCGACACCGGGCCGAGCCCGCAGATGCCGATCGCCCCGGCCGGGGAACCGGAGCGCTATGTGCGCCTGCTGGTCTCCGACCGCAGGCACGCCGGTCTGGGCATCGGGGCCGCACTCCTGGCGCACGCGGCCGAGGAGACCCGGCGGGCCGGTGTGGACCTGCTCAGGGTCGACTGCTGGGCGGGCGGCGGAGGCGCACTGGTCGCCTACTACGAGCGCAACGGCTTCGCCCCCACGGACGCCTTCCTGTCCGGGACCTGGCCGGGACAGGTGCTGGCGCGCCGCCTCGGCTGAGCCGGTCCCGGCCCGTACGGACCCGAGGGCGCGGGCCGCACGGCCCGACGGCCGCGCCACCCGCCCCGCGCGACGCCCGACGGACCGCGCGGTGCCGGGCGGAGTGGTCCGGCGCCCCGTCCCACGCCTCCTGACGCGGAGGTCCACAGCAGGCACCGCACCGCACAGCGGCGTTCAGTGGGCCCGGACGGTCCTGCGGACGTTGTCGACGCTCCCGCAGCCGGCCTTCAGGTGCTTCTCCCGGTCGCGGAGGAAGACCGCTCCCAGCTCGGTGCGGCGCTCGTCCGGCACGTTCTCCCGCGCTCCGTTCAGGATCGTGCGCTCCTCCTCGTCGAGGTGGTGGGTGATCGCCTTGACGAGCTCCTCCAGCTTCTCGTCCCACTCGTCGGAGCCCACCTCCTCGACCTCCATCAGGGTCAGGAGCGCCTCGTTGCCCTCCTGGTGCTCCTCCACCCCGTGGTCCACCTCTTCGCTGTCCACGTTCCGGAACCGCTTGAGCGCCGGGTACACCTCGGTCTCCTCGGCCTCTCCGTGGGCGATCAGGAGCGCGGCGAAGTCCCGCAGGGCCGCTCCCCGGTCCTCCTCGACGCTCCGCATCCGCCGGAGGGGTTCCTCCATGGTGCGGTGGTCCTCCAGAATCGCGGCTACCACGTCACGCGCTTCAGACACTTCGAGCTCCTCTTGTCGGCCGATGCTCCGCTGGTACCCCCGGGAGGAGCGGACAAGCTACGCCATCCGCGGCGATGCCCCGGGCCGTCCCGCGCACGCATCTCCCTGCGTCCCGCCGCCGCGTGCCGGTCCACCGGGGGCCGCGGTGCCGCTCTCAGCCCAGGGGCGCGCCGTGCCACCTCCACGAGGTGACGCGGTCGCGGCCCGGCAGGTCGGCGCGGCCGGTGGACCACAGCAGCACCGTCCACCGGTCCTCGTCGTCCGGGGCGTCGGGGAACAGCCGGGCCAGCACCCGGTCGCAGAGGTCCCGGGGCGGGGTCCAGGACAGCGACAGCCCGGCGGCGACGTCATGGGTGTGCACCAGGGTCTCCACGACGCCCATCGCGGCGAAGCCCTCGGGGTCGGAGAGCCCGCACACATGGTGCGCGCGTACGTCCGACGGGGTCGTGCGCACCATCGCGGTCAGCAGGGCCCCGCTCGCCTCCAGCGTCTGGAGCAGCCCGGCGGTGCCCGCCTCCGGGTTCGCGGAGACCGAGAGCACGGGACCCCCCTCGCGTGCGGGCGCGTACCGGTACGGCACCTCGCGGTCCTGCGGCGGCCTGCGCGGGCCGATCTGGACGGCGTACGCGAAGAGGTCGTCGCTCAGATGGTCGACGGTCTCCCGGCAGTCCCAGGTGAGCCCTCCGGCGGGCACCCGCCAGTCCCGGCCGGCGGCCCCGGAGAGGGTGTCGACCGCGAGGCGGACCGCCAGTGCCACGTCGTCGGCGGTGACGGGGAGCCGGGTGCCGGTCAGTGCGGCGCGTTCCCCGGCACCGCACTCCACGCAGAACTCGTTGCCCTCCGGGTCGGCGAGCGTCACCCAGCCCCGGCCGTTCGGTCTGCGGTGGTCGCCCACCGGCGTGGCCCCCAGGGCGAGCAGCCGCTCGACCTCCTCGTCGCGAGTGCGGTCCTCGGGCCTCAGATCGAGGTGGATCCGGTTCTTGGCGCCCTTCGCCTCCGGCACCGTGACGAAGAGAAGTGTGCCGCGGGACGAGGCGACGAGCGCCTCGGGGTCGCCGGGCCGGTCGTCGTCGGCCAGGGAGGCACCGAGCACCTCGGCCCAGAAGCGGGCGAGCTCGTAGGGGTCGGCGCAGTCGACGGTGATGTGCTGGACGGAAGAGGTCATGGGCCCACCCTCTCCGTCACCGGGTGCTGCGGTCCAGCGAGTTGACGGCGGGGGAGGGGCCGCGGGCGCTCCGGGCCCGTCCGGCCCTGCGCGGGGCGGAGGCCGGACGCGGGAGGGGGCGGGACGCCGTGCGTCCCGCCCCCTCCCGAACCGTCGCGCGGTCTACTTCACCGGGGTGAAGTCGCGTGCTCCGATGAATGCGGGGCGGCGGACGGGTGCGGCGAAGGGTTCTTCGGCGGTGTTCTCGGTGCTGTTGAACACGATGAAGACGTTGCTGCGGGCGTAGGGGGTGATGTTGTCCCCGGAGCCGTGCATGGCGTTGCAGTCGAACCAGGTGGCGGAGCCGGGTTTGCCGGTGAAGAGCTTGATGCCGTGGCGGTCGGCCATGGTGGTGAGGGCTTCGTCGGAGGGGGTGCCGGCGTCCTGCATCTGGAGGGACTTCTTGTAGTTGTCCCGGGGGGTTTCGCCGGAGCAGCCGAGGAAGGTCTTGTGGGAGCCGGGCATGATCATGAGCCCGCCGTTGGTGTCGTGGTTCTCGGTGAGGGCGATC